>NZ_JAQBOD010000001.1 GCF_028288205.1 Mucilaginibacter sp. | reverse complement strand
GTACCGGTTTTGGCTAAAGCCCGTCTATAATTATAATCTTAGCCCGTTGGCTGAAGCCAACGGCAATGAAAAAACTATTTTGCTATCATTGCCGTCACATTTATGTGACGGACCCGTAAAAGAATTAACACCGGCTTTAGCCAAAAAATCGCCATTATGAGTAAATGACCTGTTTGGTACAGTCAATTTTTAAAAGCGATTTCCCTGGAAGAAATCTTATACACACTGCATTGCGGCATGTATGGTGTATAAGATTTTTTCGCTATCGCTCAAGAGGCAGTTCTCCCTACGGTCGAAATGACATTTATTTGTATCTTAGTTAATGCTTTTCACCGAAGACTTTTTGCATTATGTATGGAAATTCCGCTTGTTTGAGCGGGCCAACCTGCAAACTACAACCGGGGATATAATAGAAATATTATCGGCAGGTATGCATAATACAGACTCAGGGCCCGATTTTGGGAATGCACGGATAAAAATTGGTGATACACTATGGGCGGGCAATGTAGAGTTGCACCTCTCCTCTTCTGATTGGAAAAAGCATAAACACTCTAAAGATAATGCTTACGATAATGTGATCCTGCATGTGGTTTACCGTGATGATGAACCGGTAATATTACCTAACGGCCGGCAAATACCAACTCTTGAACTAAAGGACCGTATACCTGATGAATTATTTAACCGTTACCACAACCTGGTATTCGGTACGCAAACAATAATCCCATGCGAGGCGAGCATTGGCAAGCTGGACGACTTTACTTTGAAAACATGGTTTACAAGGGTATTAATTGAGCGCCTGGAAAAGAAATCGACCGCGGTTATTACCGCGCTCAACCTAAACCGAGGCGATTGGGAAGAAACCTTTTATCAATTTTTAGCGGCCAACTTTGGTTTTAAAACCAATGCTGTTCCGTTTGAATTACTGGCAAAATCGTTACCACAAAATATTCTGGCCAAACATAAAAACAACCCGCTTCAAATTGAAGCGTTGATATTTGGGCAAGCAGGATTTTTAAATAATGATCTTACAGATGAATATCCGCGAAAGCTAAAAAAGGAATATGAGTTTCTAAGAAAGAAGTTCAATCTTATACCCATTGACAATCATCTTTGGAAATTTATGCGCATGCGGCCACAAAACTTCCCTACTATAAGGCTGGCACAATTTGCGGCGCTGGTTATTAACTCCAATCACTTATTTTCGAAGGTGTTGGATATTAAAGATGTAAAAAGCCTGCAAAAGTTATTTATTGATATTAAAGTAACCCCCTATTGGGCAGATCATTACCAGTTTGATAAACCATCCAAACCATCATCAAAAAGCATGGGGCAAGCATCGGCCGGGTTATTGCTTTTAAACACATTGGCTCTATTTTTGTTTAGTTATGGTAGGCACAACCAACAGCAATATTATATAGACCGCAGCCTTAAATTATTAGAAAACTTGCCCGGCGAACAAAATAATATTATAGCTGATTTTGATAGCCTTGGTGTAAAAGCAAGTTCGGCGTTCGAGTCGCAGGCATTATTGGAATTAAAAAACTATTATTGTAATTATAAGAAATGCCTGCAATGCGGCGTTGGTAATAAAATACTTAAGTTAGCCTGATTAAATTATGTTACAGCGATTGCTTACTTTTTTTGAACGATACTCTTTTGGGGTTTGCACTTATTTGGGTGAGCGTTTCAATATATCTATCTCTAAAATAAGGCTATTCTTTATTTATGCATCGTTTTTATCTGTTGGATTCCCGCTTATAGTTTATTTTTTTGCCGGCATTGTGTTAGACATCCGCAATTATATTAAACGCGTCAGAGCAAGAACGTCCGACTTTTAGAGCCTCCGCCCAAAACTCCCCGAAAGGGAGAGCTTGAAAATTCAATAAAAAAGTCTTTCCTACCAGGGGAGATTTTAGAGCGACCGAAACTTTTCCCCTATCTTTAGGTTTAGTTATTTACAACCAAACAACATGGCATTTATTGATTATTACCAGGTATTAGGCGTTACTAAAGCTGCCACCGATAAGGATATAAAAAATGCTTACCGAAAGCTTGCCCGTAAATATCATCCGGATCTGAACCCTAACAATTCGGATGCTCATAAGAAATTCCAACAGCTAAACGAGGCTAACGAAGTTTTGAGCGATCCGGAAAAGCGTAAAAAATACGATCAATATGGCGAACACTGGCAGCATGGCGAGCAGTACGAGCAGGCACGTCAGCACCAACACCGGCAACAACACGACTTTGGCGGTGGTGGCAGACAAGCTTTTGATTTTGAAGGATTTGGCAGCGGTGGTAATGATTTTTCAGACTTCTTCCAATCAATGTTTGGCGGGGGTGGCGGCAGCCAGAGGCGCCAGGCCAAATATCGCGGGCAGGATTATAATGCCGAACTGCATCTTGACCTAAAAGAAGCCAGCGAAACCCATAAACAAACACTTACCGTAAACGGCAAAAATATACGCATAACTATACCCGCAGGTGTTGAAAACGGGCAAACTATAAAAATTACCGGTCATGGCGGCCCGGGTGCTAATGGCGGGCCCGGCGGCGACTTGTATATTAAGTTTTTTGTTGCAGATGACCCACGCTTTAAAAGAAAAGGCAGCGACCTGTATAGCACCGTAAAGCTTGACCTTTATACCGCTATATTAGGCGGCGAAATAACTGTTGAGACCCTGACCGGCAAAGTTAAGGTGAAAGTAAAACCCGAAACACAAAACGGCACTAAAGTTAAGTTAAAAGGCAAGGGCCTGCCGCTTTATAAAAAAGAAGGTGAGTTTGGCGATCTGTATATTACCTATGACCTGCAATTACCTGTGAATCTTACCAACAAGCAAAAACAACTGTTTGAAGAACTGGCTAAATCATCTACATAAATTAAAAAGTTATGCGTACAAAGCATTTAATAGCAGCCACTGATTTTTGTGTGTACCACCAGCTGGAGCAAACTTTTATTAACGACTTAAGGGAAGCAGGATTAGTAGAAATAACAGTAGTTAACGAAACCACTTATATCCCCGAAACTGAACTCCAAAAGCTGGAGCGTATGATACGCCTGCATAATGAGTTGGATATTAATGTAGCCGGCATTGGAGCAATTACATATTTATTAGAACGGATTGAGGATATCCAGGAAGAAATACGCTTGTTGAAGAACAGTTTAAAACTGTACGAGTGAATTAACTCACCCCTACTTGTCATTTTTAACACAAACGCAAAGCCATGTTAATTCTAAATGCAAGGTTATGTATATATCTGCATACATAATTCAAACCGGGCTTTAAATAAAATCTATTATTAGCTTATATATTTCTGAACCTAACTATCAATGTTTTATAGCTACATACTACTAATAATTAAACCTCTTGGCATAATGATTGCCTTACCGGCGAGAACAATGATAACAATGTTCATATAATATTACGATTATGAAAATTATAAAACTATCAATAGCAGCAATAATATTAGCCTGCTCATTCCAGGCTGCAAACGCGCAAGTTAGAGTTGGTGTCAGAGTTGGCACCCCTCCTCCACGCCGTGAAGTAGTTGTTGAAAGACCAGTACATCGCGAAGTAATTGTTGATCGTGGCCCCGTACGTAGACGCTATTACAGACATGGTTATAGAAGGCCTGTAGTTGTTACTCGCAATTATTCCCGCCACGAACGTGTTGTAAGAAGACATTACTAATTAAAAAAGCTCCCGTAACCCGCGGGAGCTTTTTTATTACCACTATTATTTCTTTCCTAAAAAGCTTTGCAGCGCCTGTTGTGTAAACTCAGATAATACCAATCTGCCGCTAATTGCAGCTCGTTCATTCAGCAGTTCGTCCCAGTTTTCGGTCCCTTCCCATAATATTTGCTTCAACCCGTTTAATGCTTCGGGATGATAGGAGGCCAGTTTCTGCGCCAACGTATTTAAAGCCTCATCCATATCACCTATGGTAGTGTATACTTCGTTATATAATCCTTTCTCGTTTGCCCAATGTGCCGTTTGAAAATCAATGGCACGAATTGTTAAACGCGAAAATGCTGGCAAACCTATTTTACGTATCACCGCCGGCGAGATAACAAACGGACCAATACCAATAGCCAATTCGCTTAATTTAATGGATGCAGCTTCGGTAGCCAGACAATAATCAGCTGCGGCAGCCAGGCCCACACCTCCGCCTACAGCTTTGCCCTGCACACGGGCAATTATAATTTTTGGCGATTTTCGGCAGGCGTTGATCACCCTGGCAAAGCCTGAGAAAAATAGGGCGCCTGCTTCTTTATCTTTTATTTGTAATAGCTCATCAAAACTTGCGCCCGCGCAAAAAGTGCGTTCTCCCTCGCTTTTTAGTAAGATTACCCTGGTTTTTTCATCGGCACCGGCTTTTGTAATTGTAGCAGTCAGCTCATCTAACAAAGCGGTAGGCAAAGAATTTTGCGCCGGATGGTAAAAGCTGATAGTAGCAACGCCGGTATCGCTAATAATAAGGGTTATATTTCCGTTTGGGTTATCAGGCATGGGTTATTTTAAACTAATATAGATTTAAACAATATCAGAAGTATTTAACATACCTGCAATTTTTTAGCTGGAATTTAATAAATTAGCTTCCAATCATTTTTATGATAACAACAGAAACTGTACGCCAAATTGCCTTAGCCCTACCAGGCACAGAGGAATATGACCATTTTGGCAAACCTGCATTTAAAGCTAATAACCGCATATTTGCTACCATTTGGGTACCAGAACAGCGTGTAATGGTTAAACTGTCGCCTATTGATCAATCTGTTTTTTCTGCATTTAACCCGGCTGTTATTTATCCGGTACCTAATAAATGGGGATTGCAGGGGTGTACCTTTTTTGAATTAAAAGAAGTGCGCCGCGATATGTTGGAGGATGCCTTGAATACCGCATGGCAAGCAGTTACTACAAAAAAATCAGCTAAAAAAAATCACAAATAAACTATTATGAGCGCGCCACCAAACTTTGAATTTGTACCACCGGCAATTGTGCAAAAATTAGCTGCAATGAACCGTTACACCCTGCTTATTTTAACCAAAGGCGAAAACTTTGACCACGAGGACACCCGCAAAATAATACAAAGTGAGCACCTGCCCTACACCTTTAAACTGCGCGAGGAAGGAAAGCTATTAATAACCATGCCTGTAAATGATGATACGACTATACGGGCAATAGGCATATATGCATCCACTGATAAAGCCGAAGTTGAGGAAATGATTAAACAGGACCCGGCGATTATAAAAGGAGTATTTACTTATGAGTTATTAAGTACAGTAGGTTTAAAAGGCGATACATTAATATAGCATTGTGAAAAATAAAATGAAAGCTTCATATATGGCCTTTTTAGCAATAACTGTGTGGTTTGCTTTGGGTCTTCAGTTCTATATTTCAACCGTAAAGTATATGGCGGATGGCCGCACATTTGGCGGTGCCATTGTACAGCTATTAAGTTATTTCACCATTCAAAATAATATATTGATAGCACTGTCGCTTACTGTAATTTTGTTATGGCCCGCATCTGTATGGGCAAAATTCTTTTCAAAATTTGAAACGTTAACCGCTATGGTTCTTTATATAACTATAGTGGGTTTGGTTTATCAATTAATATTAAGGCAACAAGGTACCAAATACGGTTTGTTTAAATTAGCCGATGAAATATTTCACTCTGTTAGCCCTGTGTTGTTTATTTTATTCTGGCTCTTTTTTGTACCCAAAGGCAACCTGCAATGGAGCAAAGCATTTACCTGGCTTATCTATCCGTTAATCTATCTGATTTATATCCTTATACGTGGCGCTGTCTCAGGCTTTTATCCTTATAACTTTATTGATGCCAACCTTATCAGTTATCAACAAATGGCTATCAACGCTGTGTTGCTTTTATTTGCATTTTTAGCTGTCGGTACATTTTTTATTGCTATTGACCGGTTCTTAAAAAAAGAAATAATTCTGCACCATCATATAAAATATTAAACTTTTCTGTATTGGCATGGTCTTTATAATATATAAAGACAAATAAAACTCAATGCTATGAAAAAGTATGTTATAAAAATGGTTACACTGTTAGTATTTGCCTCAGTAACCATTACAAGCTGTTCCCTTGAATACCGTCAGCGCAGAATGCACGAACGTGATAATGATCGGGGCCGTGACAATGACCGCAATCGTGACCATGACAACAACGACCATCACTATGATAACGCGCATCGCTATTAATACACTAAATTAATACATTGTAAAACTCCCGCTAAATGGTGGGAGTTTTTTTATTTATAATGAGACGCTATATTGGGCTAAATTTTACGCGCTAATTACCTTTCCTTTTATAAATTGCAAGCTTTATATTACCCGATGCATAGAGGTGGCTTTTTAACTTTTTTTTTAATAATTTCAGCAATAAGTTTGTTGTTTGACTGGTATGTTTTTACAGGCCTGAAAACTTTTACTAACGATTGGCACTCGCAACGTTTGCGGCAGGTGGTGCTTTACGGCTTCCTGCTTGTTTCGGTTGGTGTAACCCTTTTGTTTTTGCTGGGTTTTGGCAGCTTTAGTACCGCAAAAGGCATGACACCATTCCACGAGTGGATGCTTAGCCTTTTCTTAACATTTTTTATTACCAAGGTGTTTTTTGTGCTCATACTATTTTTGGGCGATACAGGACGTCTGTTTGTTGGGATATTTAATACCGTAAACAAAACTCAGGATCAGGTAAGCCATTCTTATTTTCCCGGTCGGCGTAAATTCATCAGTGAATTAGCTATACTGATTGCCGCGTTTCCATTCTTTGGCTTTTTTTATGCCATGTTTAGGGGTAAGTATGATTATAAGGTGCACCGCCAAACATTATACTATGATGACCTGCCCGATGCTTTTGATGGTTTTACCATTACCCAGTTATCTGATATCCACTCGGGCAGTTTTGATAATGTGGATGCTATGCAGCGGGGCATTGACCTTGCACAATCGCAAAAAAGCGATTTGTTTGTTTTTACCGGCGACCTGGTTAACAATGCCGCCTGGGAGATAGAACAGTACATTAGCAATTTTAGCATGCTAAGAGCGCCATACGGGCAGTTTTCCATACTGGGTAATCATGACTATGGCGATTATATCCATTGGGACAGTGAACAGGAAAAGGCCGCCAACCTGGATAAGTTAAAACAGCACCATAAAGATTTAGGGTACCGCCTGCTGCTGGATGAAAATGTGGTGATTGAAAAAAACGGGCAGAAAATATCATTGATCGGCGTGCAAAACTGGGGGAAAGGTTTTATAAAAGTTGGCAATTTAGATAAGGCCCTTCAAGGTGTAGATCAAAACACATTTAAAGTATTGTTATCTCATGACCCTACCCATTGGGAGGAGCAGGTGCGTTATAACCCGGCGAATATTCATTTAACACTTTCGGGTCACACACACGGCGCGCAGTTTGGTGTGGAGGTTGCGGGGTTTAGGTGGAGCCCCGTACAATACCGCTATTTAGACTGGGCAGGGTTGGTAAACGAAAAGAACCGCTATCTGTATGTAAACCGCGGCTTTGGTTTCCTGGCATTTTCTGGCAGGTTAGGTATTTGGCCCGAGATAACGGTTATTACCTTAAAGAAGAAAACAGCCTGATAATATTAAGGTGTTGCAAATGCAGCAATAAACCTATACCCGTTATATTATTACTGTACTGTACCACGAACACGTTGATGCACTTGGGTACACCCTGGTACACCCAAAATTGCAATTTGCTTAAAATCAAAGGTTTAATACCGTTTGCATAAGAATTTATGCTATTAAGATGCTGATTTTTAGTCGTACCCATGACTTTTTCTTCCTGTTTTTTAACTTATTTCCTCAAAATCCAATCGCTAAACACGTTAAATAGTGCATCTTCCCAGACTCATCTTATTACGATCTACTGGTCTCCGTAGAAACTAAACTCATAGAGATTACAA
>NZ_JAQBOD010000050.1 GCF_028288205.1 Mucilaginibacter sp. | reverse complement strand
AGTTAAGTAAGTTAAAAATATTTAGTTTAAAAGGTGTGCAAATGCGCACTTTTCATACTACGTGGCTCATGTTTTTTGTATGTTTTTTTGGCTGGTTTGGCCTTGCGCCGTTAATGCCCACCATCCGCGCGGAATTGCATTTAACAAAAGCACAGGTAGGTAACACTATAATTGCATCAGTTGCAGCCACAATTATAGCCCGGCTTTTAATAGGTAAACTTTGCGATACCTGGGGGCCGCGAAAAACAGCGGTAAGGCTATTGCTTGTTGGTTCATTACCTGTATTTTTTGTCGGCTTTGCACATGATTATACCTCATTTTTATTGTTCAGGCTGGCAATTGGGGTTATAGGGGCATCATTTGTTATCACCCAATTCCATACCTCCATGATGTTTGCGCCAAATATTAAAGGCACTGCCAACGCAATAACCGGTGGCTGGGGCAACCTGGGGGGCGGCGTAACCAATATGGTCATGCCATTAATATTTGCAGTAATTATTGGCTTTGGTTATACAAAGGCCGAAGCATGGCGCTATGCCATGATCGTTCCGGGAGTAATGATGCTGGGGATGGCCTTTATATATTATAAATATACTAAAGATACACCCGGTGGTAATTATGATGAAATAGGCCATAAACAAAAAAGAACAAAAACAGACTGGTCCATATTAGGCGACTGGCGCATCTGGGCACTTACGCTGGCCTATGCTATGTGTTTTGGCATGGAGTTGACCTTTGACAATGTAGCCTCGCTGCATTTTGTGGATACCTTTCATTTAACACAAAGCGCGGCAGGTTTTTGGGCGGGAATATTTGGTTTTATGAATTTATTTGCCCGTGCATTAGGCGGTATCGCATCTGATAAAACCGGCAAAAAGTTTGGTATGCGCGGCAAAGGCCTATTATTGGCAGGAGTGCTGCTTTTGGAAGGCTGCGGTTTAATACTTTTTGCGCACTCGGGTTCGCTGCTCACTGCTATACTATCAATGCTGATTTTTGCCTTGTTCCTCAAAATGTCAAATGGCGCTACCTATGGTATCGTGCCTTTCGTCAATTCAAAAAATGTTGGGTTGGTAAGTGGTATTGTAGGTGCAGGCGGCAACCTTGGCGGGATGTTATTCGGGTTCCTCTTTAAATCAACATCCATTACTTACGTGCAGGCATTTAGTTATATAGGCTATACAGTAATAGCCGTGTCGGCAATAATATTAATAACCCGTTTTCAAAAAAAGCCTGTTACTGATGAACAAGTTGAAGACAACGGATTTATTGGCGCTATAATCTAATTTATCAATGTCAAAATCAAGACACACTACGCCAGGTTTAACAAGCACCTGCTGTTATTGCGGGGTTGGTTGTGGTGTGCTTATAAGTAAGGAAAAAAACGAGACAGTTACCCTGGAGGGCGACAAAGATCACCCTGTAAATAAAGGGATGCTTTGCAGCAAGGGCATGAACCTGCACCATACAGTTAATGACAAAAGTGACAGGCTACTGTATCCGCAAATGCGGTACAATAAAAGTATGCCCATGCAGCGTGTTAGCTGGGATGAAGCGTTGGACCGTACCGTTGCCGTATTTAAAACTTTTATTGATAAGTATGGGCCGGATTCTGTAGCATTTTATGCTTCGGGGCAATGTTTAACAGAAGAATATTATGTAGTGAATAAACTCATGAAAGGGTTTATCGGCAGCAATAATATCGATACCAACTCGCGGCTATGCATGAGCAGCGCGGTTGCGGCTTATAAGCTGGCATTGGGCGAAGACAGTGTGCCGCTTTGTTATGATGATATTGAACTGGCCGACTGCCTTTATGTAACCGGCGCTAACCCTGCCTGGTGCCACCCTGTTTTATGGCGGCGTGTTGAGGCACATAAAGCTGCCAATCCGCATATAAAAATAATCGTTGTTGACCCGCGGGTTACGGATAGCGCCAGTATTGCCGATTTGCATTTGCAGCTTAATCCCGGAACGGATATTACTCTTAATCATGCTATTGGCCGGGTATTGATTGAAAACGGCGATACCGATTTTGATTTTATAACCAATCATGCTGAAGGGTTTGAAGCATACAGTAAAGTTATATTTGAAAGAACAGTAAGCGAAGCGGCATTGATTTGTGGAGTTAACGAAGCTGATATTCGTTTGGCTGCAAAATATATAGGTAATGCAAAAGGCTTTATATCTATGTGGACAATGGGGCTTAACCAAAGCGCAATTGGAGTAAATAAAAACCTGAGCCTGATCAACCTTAATTTAATCACCGGGCATATAGGCAAACCGGGGTCAGGGCCATTATCTTTAACCGGGCAGCCTAATGCTATGGGCGGCCGTGAAGTTGGGGGATTGTCCAATATGCTGCCTGCGCATCGCGATCTTGGTAATGCAGTACACCGCGAAGAAGTAGAGAAATTTTGGAATGGAACAACCATTAACCCTAAACCTGGCTTGTCTGCTACCGAAATGTTTGAGGCGCTTAATGATGGCCGGTTAAAAGCAATATGGATATTATGCACTAATCCAATAACCAGCATGCCTAATGCGCGTTTGGTTGAAGATGCTTTGAAAAAAGCCAAGTTTGTAGTAGTGCAGGAAATAACCAACAAGTCGGAAAGTTTGGCTTTTGCCGATGTGATATTACCTGCCGCGGCATGGGCAGAAAAGGAAGGGACAATGACCAACTCTGAACGCCGGATAAGTTATCTCAACAAAGTAATTGATGCCCCGGGAGATGCTTTGCCCGATGCGGAGATCATCTGCCGTTTTGCAAAAAAAATGGGCTATAAGGGCTTTGATTTTGAAAACGCCGCAGCCATTTTTGCGGAGCATGCGCGACTAACTGCCAAAACCAATATTGATATAAGCGGCTTAAATTATACGCTTTTAAAGGAACTTAAATCGGTACAATGGCCCTATAAAAAACGGGGCGTTATGAAAGGCACACCCCGGTTATTTACAGATAAACAATTTTATACGCCGTCCAAAAAAGCGGTTATTAATGCTGTATCCGATACTTTAACAAGTGAACTGCCCGATGCTGACTACCCTTTTATATTGACCACCGGCCGCATCCGCGACCAGTGGCATACCATGAGCAAAACAGGTAAAGTGAATAAGCTGAACCAGCATATTAAAGAATCGTTTTTAGAGATACATCCCGGTGATGCGTCGCGGTTAAAACTAAAGGAGGGCGACCTGGCTGTTATTACATCTTGCCGGGGAGAAGTAAGAGTAAAAGTGCAACTATCGGCACAAATAAAAAAGGGCGTAGTTTTTTTACCGATGCACTGGGGGAAAATATTAGGCAATGATCTGAACCGTGCCAATAACCTAACCAGTGATAAGGTAGACCCCATGTCAAAAGAACCTGATTTTAAATACTGCGCGGTAAAGGTTATTAAGTATCAAAAACCTTTTCAACGTATTGTAGTAATCGGTGCAGGTGCTGGTGCTTATGGTTTTGTCAAGTCATACCGAGAACTCAATAAAATTGACGAGATCACTATTTTCAGTAAAGAGCATTATCCGTTTTACAACCGGGTAATGCTGCCCGATTATATAAGCGGGGAACAACAATGGGAACAATTGGTAAAGATGAAGGATTCGGAAGAGCCGGAATATAATATCAATCTTTTGCGCGGGATAAGTATTGAGCAAATTGACCGTGTCAATAAATTAGTGATCGATTCAAGAGGCGTTAAAACCAATTATGATGTTTTGTTGATAGCCACGGGCAGCAGGGCGGCGGTACCCAGAAACGTGCCCTCGCTCCCTGGCATTTTTACGATGCGTAACCGTAATGATGCGGATGGCTTTAAAAAGCATGTGCCACAAAACGGGCATGTAGTTATTGTGGGTGGTGGTTTGCTGGGCCTGGAAATGGCCGCATCTTTAAGGGAAATGGGTATAAAAATCACTATCGTGCAACGCATTTCTCGCTTTTTAAACCGGCAATTAGACGCATTGGGTAGCCAGTTGCTGCATGAGGAAATGGTTGACCAGGGATGTGATATTTATTATGATGACGAAGTGCAGTTATATTACGGGCGTTCAAAATTAACCGGTGTGGGTTTAAAAAGTGGCCGTAAAATTAATTGCGATGCCATGATACTCGCTATCGGCACTACACCTAATCTGGAGATAGTTAAAGATTGTGGCCTGGAATGCAAACGCGGCGTAATAGTAAACGAACGTATGCAAACCAGTGACCCGGATATATACGCTATTGGCGAAATAGCCGAGTTTGAAGGCACATTATACGGAATAACTGCCGCGGCCGAACAACAGGCAGAAGTAATGGCCCGGTATCTGAACGGCGATATTGCCAGCTATTATAAGGGTAGCTTATTTATGAATATAATTAAAATACATGGGTTTGACTTATGCAGCATTGGCCTGCCCGAAAGCCCTGATGAGCGTTACGAAGAGATCGTTTTTATTGATAAAGTGAAACGCTATTATAAAAAATGCATAGTACATGAAGACAAACTGGTAGGTGCTATTTTAATAGGCGATAAAAGTGAGTTCCTGGAGTTTAGAGATTTGATAGCCAACAAAACAGAACTAAGTGAAAAAAGACTGCAATTACTACGGAGCGGTAATCAAGCCGATCCGGTATTGGGTAAATTAGTTTGCAGTTGTAATAATGTAGGCAGCGAAAATATCCGCAAAAAAGTGGAAGATGGCTGCTATACGATGAATGAGTTATGCAAAGTTACCGGTGCGGGTACCGGGTGCGGGTCATGCCGACCGGAAGTAAAACGATTGTTGGATGAAGCGCTGCAAAGCAAGATAATGGCTAAAGCGGTTTAATTATGGAGCACGTCATCAAAATAAACTTACCAGGTGGCTTTATATCAGCCGGCGATCTTTATGAAATATTACTGATCGCAGAAAATTCAGGTGCAAAACATATTCGTTTTGGCAACCGGCAACAACTGTATTTTAATGTTGACGAGGACAAATTGGAAGATATGGAGCTGGATATGCTAAAAGCAGAAATTAATTATGAGATGGATGCAGATCTATATCCTAATATCGTCAGTTCCTACGTTGCCGATACGATATTTAATCATGAGGGCTGGTTGCGTGAGGGAGTATATAAAGATATTTTTGATAGGTTTGATCACCAGCCCCGATTAAAAATAAACCTGGTGGATAACCACCAAACCTTTGTGCCATTTTTTAGCGGCAACATTAATTTCATCGCCTCCAACACCAATAATTATTGGTTCATCTATATCCGCTTCCCCAAAACGGGCAAACTATATTGCTGTCCGGAGTTGGTTTATTCTGAAGATATTCCGGAGGTTGCTAAGGCTGCGGAAGAGGTTATGCTCCAAAACAAAGAGTTTTTTTATGATAAAGGCGATATAAACGAGGGTGTGTTCTATAAAAAACTTCTAAAAAAGGTCAGCGTTGCTTTTCAGCCGGTAACAGAATTATTAAAGCTTCCTGATTTCTATTTGCCTTATTATGAAGGGTTCAATAAATACAACAATAAATACTGGTTGGGCATTTACCGCCGTCATGAACTCTTTTCGCTTGATTTTTTAAAGGACATTTGTTTGCTATGCCTGAATACACGAATAGGGCAAATCTATACTACCCCCTGGAAATCGATCATTATCAAAGGAATTGAACAAGCTCACCGCAACCAATGGGGTTTGATATTAAGTAAATACCGGGCGAATGTAAGACATGCGGCCAACGAATTAAACTGGCAAATTGAAGATATTTGTAATGAAAGCCTGGAGTTGAAACAACAATTGGTGCGTGAATTTGAGGAAGCTGACCTGCGTACTTATCAGCTTTGTTTTGCTATTAAAACACAGCCGAAAACAGGTTTACAGGGATCGGTCATTATTAAAAAGGATAAAGATGGGCTATATGATATATTACATACCTGTGATTTCAATCCCAACTCAAAGGAAGAGGTGGTTTATTTGCAACAAATTAAATCACAAAAACTAAGCAAGCATTTAATAGCGCTATGTAACAAGTTTTATGATATACAAGGCGAAGTTATTTTACCCACTGTTGCTACTATGACTGATGTAACAAATTCGCAGAATGAAAAAAAAGGTATTTATCAATGTAATAGCTGCTTAACAAGATATGATAAACTTTATGGCGACCAGACAAATAACATTGAGAAAGATATTGATTTTGAA
>NZ_JAQBOD010000045.1 GCF_028288205.1 Mucilaginibacter sp. | reverse complement strand
TTAAAATTTACTAAACCAGAGTTAAGAGTAATTACCGATAGGGACAGGGCACGTGATATGGGGGTATCGGTATCAGATATTGCGCAGGCGCTGCAATTGTATTATAGCGCCGGGCGTTTAGCATATTTCCTTATTAACGGTAAACAATACCAGGTAATTGCACAGGCCGACAGGGCCAACCGCGATCAGCCGCTTGACCTGAAAGCTATATATGTGCGTAATGCCAAGGGTACCTTAGTACAATTAGATAACGTTGTACATATCAGCGAAGATGCTACGCCGCCGGCTATATATCACTTTAACAGGTATAAATCTGCAACTATACAGGCAGGCTTATCACCGGGCCATACGGTAGGTGATGGTATTACCGAGATGAACCGTATAGCCAAGAGCATGCTTGACGATACATTTAGTACAGCGCTTAGCGGCCCATCGCGTGATTATGCCGAAAGCTCATCGAACATTTTGTTTGCCTTTGCCTTTGCATTACTATTAATATACCTGGTACTGGCTGCACAGTTTGAAAGCTTTTTAGACCCTATCATCGTAATGCTTACCGTACCGCTGGCTATTGCGGGCGCGTTTTTATCATTATGGCTGTTTGATCAAACGCTTAATATATTTAGCGAGATAGGTATAATAACACTTGTGGGGTTGGTAACCAAAAACGGTATATTGATTGTTGAGTTTGCCAATCAACGCATGGAACATGGCCTGGCCAAATATGATGCGGTGGTTGAAGCGGCAACTTCGCGCCTGCGCCCAATTTTGATGACAAGTTTGGCCGTAGTATTGGGTTCTGTACCAATTGCATTTGCATTAGGTGCAGGTGCAAAAAGCCGGGTATCATTAGGTATAGTTATTATAGGCGGTATGTTGTTTTCGTTGGTATTAACTTTATATATTATACCAATGATGTATATGCTTATTGCATCAAATGAACGCCATGACCCGGATGAAGTGCAACCCGGTGATGTTGATAAAGGCAGCAGAAAAAAAATAAAACTGATTGAATAGAAGGACTAATAAAAGATGAATGTCATTTCGACGAGGTACGAGGGCAATTTCTTATACACCATGTAAAGTAGTATAAGATTTTTTTGCTGTCGCTCAAGAGACAGTTCTCTCTATCGTTACCCATGACATATTATAATTGATTTAATACCACTGGAAAATAAAAACAGATGAAACTTAAAAGATTAGCCTGCTTCATTTTTTGCTGTATAGCGTTCACTGCTACTGTTAAAGCACAGAGTGCGCCGTTATTATCTTTAAAAGATGCCGTTGAAATAGCGTTAAAGAATAATTATAACATTAAACTGGCGCAAAACTATAACACCATATCGCAAAATAATAACACTATAGGTAATGCAGGGTTTTTACCCGTAGTTACCGGCGACCTAACCCAAAATAACAGTATACAAACTATACAGCAAACGCGGAGTGACGGTACTGTAAACAATATCCCAAGTGCTAAAAACAGCAATTTAAGTTACGGGCCAAGTCTTAACTGGACCATTTTTAACGGCTTTGCCATGTTTGCAAATCTTGATCAGCTTAGACAGATAAAACAATTAAGTGATGTAAGCCTGCGGGATACAATTATAAGTACCACTGCCAATGTAATATTAACTTATTATGACCTTATTAACCAATACGAGCAAATAAGGGCGCAAAATGGAGCCATTGAAATATCACATACTCAACTGCGTTATGCTAACGATAAATTTAGCGTGGGCCGCGCCTCGCGTTTGGATGTGCTGAATGCTCAGGTTAACCTTAATACAGATACAGCAACCTTATTAACGCAGGTACAGCAGTTTAAAGCATCAAAAATAAGATTGAATCAATTGCTGGTTCGCGATCTGCAAACCGATTTTTCTGTAACAGATACTATTGTAGTTGATGAAAAACTGGTTTTAGGCGATATAATTAATAACGCGCAATCACAAAACCCGGCAATCCTGTCATCAGAAATTTATAAACGTATAGCCGAGATTAACCTTAAGCAAGTACAGGCTATACGCTACCCAACGGTAGGGTTATTGGGCGGCTATACGTGGACCAATAGTAAAACGCCGGCAGGTTTTACCAAGCAGCAAAACGCGCATGGATTAAACTATGGTTTAACCGCGTCTATCAATATATTTGATGGTTTTAACCAATCGCGCAGAGAACATAACGCTAAGATACAAATAGATAATGCGGCTATTGATATTAAACAAACCCGTTTAAATGTTGATGCGCAAATAAATAATTTATACGTAACTTACCTGTCTGGATTAGACCTGGTGAAGCTGGGACAGTCAAATGTATCAATAGCTAAACGCAACCTTGATATATCATTAGATAAGTATAAAATAGGTACTATTACACCATTAGAAATACGCGAAGCACAAAGAAATTACCTACAGGCGCAATCAACTTTTTTTGCTGCGCAATACCAGGCAAAAGTAGCCGAAGTAACATTAAAGCAAATTACTAACAACATTAATATCCAATAATCAAATATTTGGTTATTTTTGGGATATAAAATGGCTGAATCTTACAATACTTGTTTGCTGATTGATGACAATTACATAGATAATTTTGTCACCAGCAAGCTATTGGCCAATAGTAACTTCGCCCAAAATATAGTTGTTAGGCAATCACCTGCCGAGGCTATTGATTCCCTGCGCGACGGCAGCGTTAAACCCGATGTTATTTTCCTGGACCTGCGCATGCCGGTAATGAACGGCTTTGAGTTTTTGCAGGAGTTTGATAAGCTTGATATTGATAAGAATAAGATTAAAGTATTTATGCTGTCATCATCGCTTGATCCGATAGATATAAAGAAATCATTTGATAACAAATACATCACCCAGTTTATTCATAAACCTCTTACCAAAAAAATACTCGACGAATTGGCTCCATGATCTTAATTGCGGATAGCGGATCATCAAAAACAGATTGGTTGCTTAAGCAACCCGGGCATGATGCAAGGGAATTTAGAACCCCCGGTCTTAACCCCTATTTTTTAACGGAAAAAGAGATAGTAAAAATACTGCAGGATCAGGCGCCAGAAATGATGGCCTTTAATGCAGATATTAAAGAAATATACTTTTTTGGCGCCGGCTGCTCCAGTCCGGACAGGCATGAGATACTATCAAACGCGCTGAGCCAGTTATTTACCAAAGCTTACATAAGTGTTGACAGTGATCTGTTAGGTTCGGCCTACGCAACCTGTGGGCATGATAAAGGGTTGTGTTGTGTATTAGGCACCGGCTCTAACATATCTTTTTTTGATGGAGAAGAAATTCACTCGGGCAAACATGGCCTGGGTTATATTTTGGGCGATGAAGGCTCAGGCACCTGGTTTGGCAAAGCCCTTATAACCGATTTTTTATACGGCATGATGCCCGATGAGGTAAATACCATATTTAACAATACTTATCAGCTAACCAAAGAAGAGGTTATTCAAAACGTTTATCAAAGACCTGGCGCAAACGCCTACCTGGCATCGTTCGCGCGGTTTTTAAATGTTATCCGCAGAAACGAATACGGGCAATTGCTCATTAAAAGAGGGTTACAGGAGTTTATAGACACCAATATTAGATCATATCCCGAGTACAATAAATATAAATGCCATTTTGTAGGCTCCATAGCCTATGTTTTCGCTACCGAGCTTACTGCCCTTTGCAAAGCCCAGAACATCAATATTGGCAAGGTTATTAAGCAACCCATACATGATCTGCTGGCATTTATTTTGAGCAGGGAAGAAGGGTAGTAAGTAACCCTATCCCGTGTCATTTCGAAACGAGGTACGAGTGAGAAATCTTATACACTTCGCAAATCATTCGCTCACATCTATTTTAAAAACCTCCAATTGGGATTGAAAGAATCAATTAATGCATCTTTCTTTTCGCGACGGAGTTTTTTTAGTTGTTTTTCTCTTTCTATAGCGAAGACGATATGAGTAAAATGCTCGAAATAGACAAGATTATAGCAGTAATATTTCCCTGCAAATGTTTTAGGATTTCCTTTGTTCTCGGTATGCTCAAATAGCCGCCTGCTTAAATCGTTTGTGACGCCTATATACAAAACGGTCATTTCAGGGTTGGTTGTGATATAAACATAGAAATTATAGTTCCACATCCTATCGCACGTTTAAGATTTCTCACTCGTACCTCGTTTCGAAATGACAGGGCGGTTATAACGCACCCTAACCAATAAAAACAAAGCCAGTAAAATAGCCAGTAAGCTTGCCGTTTTAGGCAAATAATCGCCATGCTTTACATAAAAGGTAAGATCAGAGTTTAGGTTGATATTCTGTTTTAGCGCGGCTTTAACCCACCATTTGGTTTGCTGCACAATATCACCGCGCTGGTTAATAAAAGCACTAATACCCGTATTAGCCGACCGGCATATCCAGCGACGGGTCTCAATGGCGCGTAGCTTGGCATAATCCAGGTGTTGGTCCTTGCCCGATGTGTTTTCCCACCAGCCGTCGTTTGTAATAATAGCAATAAATTGTGCTCCGTTAAGTACCGACTGTGCAACCCACTCGCCCCAGATAGACTCATAACAAATAACCGGCGCTGCCCCTATACCGCTTTGCGCGTATAGTTCGCTTGGCTGTTGCTGCCCGGCATAGCTTCCGGTTGCACCGCCCAAATGATCAAATACTGGTTTTAAAAATGATAAGGCATCACCAAACGGCAACGACTCTACACCCGGCACCAGTTTAGATTTATGGTAAAAATGCACCTCGGCCGAATTTTCAATACTAACCGCCGTATTATACCGGTCAAAAAACTGCTTGCTATCATAATAAGGAGTGGCGGTTTGGGTTTGGCGGGTGTTAAATATTTTATAGGTTTCGGCACCGGTTATAATGGTGCCGTTTTTGTATTTATTTAAAAAATGCTGCGCCTGTGTAAAGTAGCTGTTGGTACGAATATGAGCCTCGTCAACCGGGTCGGGAATAGCGGTTTCGGGCCATATAAAAAACTCAGTATTAACCTGCCCCAATGAATCGGATAAGCGCGTGAGCGTCGCAACCTGTTCATAAGGAGGTATCCCGCCGCTTTTAGCATAGGGATCAATATTAGGCTGCGCTACAACTATATTTGATGGATTGGGCTGCTCCCGGTAAGAATAATATCTATATAAAGAAAAACTCAATGGCAATATCAATACTGCAATAAATGCAATAAGTAATTTCTGCCGTACCGGTTTGATTTGCGCTTCGCGGAACCCAATATAAATTAAGAAGATTAGGATATTAATGGCCCATATCCAGATTGTGCCGCCATAAACACCGGTGTACTCATACCATTGCACCCATTGGTGCGCTACGGCAAACCCATTACCCAAAGTCATCCACGGGAAGCTAAGGTCCCAGGTTTGGTGCAGGTACTCGTAGGCTATCCAAAAGCAAACCAATCCTGCTAAGCCCCAACAACGGTTAGTGGCTAACCTTAAACGGTAATATAACCAACACGCGGTGGCCATCAGCAATGGTCCTAACGTATAGGGTATAAGAGAGATGGGGATAGCTATTAACGGTCCTACTATCTTCAAAGAGTTATATACCCAATAAATGCTTAGCGTGTTCCAGATAAAAAATCCCAGGAAAGCGGTGTTGAATATTCGCCTCCCTTTTTTGGTTGATGTGGAGTTGATGATGTTTTCTATCGCTATCAACATCGGCACCAGGCCAAAAAATAAAAACACGGTAGTATAATGCATGGGCGGCCACGCTAACCACAATAACAAGCCGGAGAATATAGATAGAAGGATATTTTTTTTCATATAAATTATTAATTTGTCATTGCGAGGAGGAACGACGAAGCAATCGCAAGGATGTAATTCGGTTAAGCAAGGTTCGCGATTGCCACGCTACGCTCGCAATGACATAGTTTAACTTTTCCCTGCAACACAAATCACAAATTCACCTTTTACGGGATGGGTTTCAAAATAGGTTTTAACTTCAGCAACTGTGCCGCGTACTGTTTCTTCGAACATCTTGGTCAATTCGCGCGATACGGATATTTGCCTGTCTGCCCCAAAATAAGTAGCCATTTCATCAAGTGTTTTTAACAAACGGTGCGGCGATTCGTAAAGTATAATGGTACGCTCCTCGTCCGCTAAAAATTTATAGCGGGTTTGGCGGCCCTTTTTTAAAGGTAAAAATCCCTCAAAACAAAACTTATCTGTAGGGAAACCCGAGTTAACCAACGCGGGCACAAAGGCCGTAGCGCCGGGCAGGCATTCTACCGCTATATTATACTTCAAAGCCTCGCGCACCAGGTAAAAACCCGGATCGGATATGGCAGGTGTACCCGCGTCGGATATTAAAGCAATGTTCTTGCCCTCCAGTAAAAACTTAACGATCTCGTTAGACGACTGATGCTCATTATGCTGGTGATGCGAAAAAACTTTCTGATGAATATCAAAATGCTTCAGCATAGGTGCCGAAGTACGGGTATCTTCAGCCAATATCAGGTCGGCCTCTTTTAATACACGTATTGCTCTGAAGGTCATATCCTCCAGGTTGCCTATTGGGGTGGGTACAAGGTATAGTTTGCCGGTTTGGTTCATGGGTTGTGATGTTGTCCATACTCCATGGACGATAGACCATAGCAATATGAATTTACTAAACTCAAATAACTATGGACCATAGACTATGGACTATCGACTTATTTATATCTTTGCCTAAAAATAATATCAATGCTGCAAGTTAGTTATATCCGCGATAACAGGGAACAGGTTTTAGAACGTTTAGCTGTAAAAAATTTTAAACAGGCTAATTTGGTCGATGAAGTTATCCAATTGGATGATGCTCGTCGCCAAACCCAGGCTAAATTGGATAATACGTCCGCAGAAGCAAACTCGGCAGCAAAACAAATAGGTGAGTTAATGCGCAACAGCAAAAAAGAGGAAGCCGAAGCCATTAAAGCCAAAACCGGCGTTTGGAAAGAAGACATAAAAAAATACAGCGAAGAACTGGCTGTAATTGAAGAGGAGCTATATCAAAAACTGGTATTACTACCCAACCTGCCACATTCATCAGTACCAAAGGGGTTAACTCCTGAGGACAATGAAGTGGTACTCGAAAACGGGGCAGTTCCTGAATTGCCCGCTAACGCTTTACCACATTGGGAGCTGGCTGCTAAATATAAGCTGATTGATTTTGAGCTGGGCGTTAAAATAACCGGCGCCGGCTTTCCTGTTTACACAAATAAAGGTGCCAAACTACAACGCGCGCTTATTAATTTTTTTATTGATGAGGCCGAAAAAGCAGGCTATAAAGAAGTAAGCGTACCATTAATGGTTAACGAAGCATCAGGCTTTGGCACAGGCCAGCTGCCGGATAAGGAAGGGCAGATGTATTTTGTTAATGAGGATAGCTTATACCTTATTCCTACTGCCGAAGTACCTATTACCAACCTATATCGCGATGTAATATTAAAGGCGGATGAGCTGCCTGTTAAAAATTGCGGGCATACACCTTGTTTCCGTCGCGAGGCAGGGTCATACGGCGCACATGTGCGTGGCTTGAACCGTTTGCACCAGTTTGATAAGGTAGAGATTGTACAGGTAGTAAATCCCGAAACATCATACGATGTTTTAGAGCAAATGAGCGCGCATGTACAAAGCCTGTTGCAAAAATTGGGTTTGCCTTACCGCGTACTTCGTCTTTGTGGTGGTGATATGGGTTTTGGCTCGGCCCTTACTTATGATATGGAAACCTGGAGCGCTGCGCAACAACGCTGGCTGGAGGTATCATCGGTATCAAACTTCGAAACTTTTCAGAGTAACCGTTTAAAGCTGCGTTTTCGTAACGCAGAGGGGAAAACTCAACTGGCACATACGCTTAATGGCAGTGCTTTGGCTTTACCGCGTATAGTGGCAACGTTATTAGAAAACAATCAAACAGACAAAGGCATTAAAATACCTGAAGTATTAGTGCCCTATACCAAATTTGAGTGGATAGATTAGTTATAACTTGCTTCGGCAAGCTTAGTAGTAGAAACAGTTTCGAATATGGTGCTTAACATTTTAACAGTAGCACTTACTTTCGGCTGCTTATCTTCAGCGTAAATAAATTCCTGTACACCTAATGCTCTTAACAAGCCATCTACTTTGGTGTGCGAACTGGTTTTATAGCAATATATCTTTAAATTGTTGTAAAACGGATTGGACCGGATACGGCGCAATATTTTTTCAACTTCGTTACCCATATAATTATAATCAAGCACAATACCGCATGGTTGTAATTCATGTATAGCCGGAAAAATTCGGTTAAGATTGGTAACACGGACGATGTTTCTTTTAACAGGAATGCTAATACTGGTTGCGGCTTCGGCTACTACAAGTAAAGGTTTAGGTTTAATTTGCATCTTCAGAATATTGTAACAAAACTATTATACGACACTAAGAATCAATTTGTTTCCATTTGATTTAAAAATTATCAGGCAGCCTGTATTTTAAATAAATTATCTTTGTTTGAATCAATGGAAAACACTTTGGAAACCATAACCTGGAACGATTTTGAAAAAGTAGAGCTACGTGTAGGGACTATCCTGGAAGCCGAAGATTTTCCCGGCGCACGCAAGCCGGCTTATAAGATCAGGGTTGATTTTGGCGAATTTGGTATAAAATGGTCAAGCGCGCAGATCACAAAGCATTATACTAAAGACGAACTTATCGGCAGACAAATTGTGGGTGTAATAAATTTCCCGAAAAAGCAGATAGCTAATTTCATGTCGGAGTTTCTGGTAACCGGCTTTGCCGATGAGAATGGCGATATTGTATTAACCGCAATTGATAAACAAGTGCCTAACGGCAGTAAATTGATATAGAATGAAATTTGATGAACTGATAGCCGGACCCCAAATGATAGGACTCATTTGGCTGATAGTAGGATGGGTTATGATCAAATATCCGTCTAAAGATATAAATAATGGGTACGGCTATCGTACCAATGCATCAATGAAAAACCAGCAGACCTGGGATGAGGCTAACCGCTTTTCGGCGAGATTGATGGTAAAACATGGAGCGGTATTAGTGTTAACAGGTCTGGTGGTGGGTATAGCTTATCAAAACAGTATTATCCCCAAAAGTATAGAAAATGGGCTAAGGCCCCTGTTAATGATAGGTCCGATTATACTATCGGCTATCCTATTAATTGTAACTACCGAGAAACATTTAAAAAGAACATTTTCCCAATAAGCAGAATGAGATACGTTACTTTCGGTGATGAACCCGCTTTATCGCCTGATGATTTTTTTATGAACGAGGCGATAAAAGAAGCAAAGCTTGCTTTGGCGGAAGATGAAATACCCATTGGTGCCATTGTTACCTGCCAGGGAAAAATTATTGGCCGCGGTCATAATTTAACCGAGCGGCTTAATGATGTATCTGCCCATGCAGAAATGCAGGCGCTAACCGCGGCTGCCAATTTTATGGGTGGTAAATATTTAAAAGACTGTACACTATATGTAACCCTGGAACCCTGCGTAATGTGTGCCGGTGCATCCTACTGGTTCCAGGTAGGGAAAATAGTTTTTGGCGCTTATGATACCCGGCTGGGTTTTGGCCGCATCAATCAAAAAATAACCCATCCTAAAACAATTATAACTGGTGGTATAAGAGAAAATGAATGTGCGGAACTGGTGAGAATTTTTTTTAAAAGTAAACGATAAATTTACAAACCCTCTTTACGGCTTGCCGAAGAGAGGGTGGTCCAGCGAAGCGTGGACCGGGTGAGTCGACGCGTTAAGGATTGCAGCGGATACTGGTCAATGTCCATTAAGTTAAGGGCGATCATTTTAAAAAATGCGCCGTAGGTGCAAAACGTCGGTAGGAAAACGTGATATAAATCATTTAGCGTGCCGTCAGGTACGCAACAATCGGCAAAGTTTCGTACCTGACGGCACGGTATTTCTTTGTATTTATTCTGCTACCGACCTTGAACCCCGATGGGGCTCTCTTAACTTAATGACATTGGTATACCGGCCTGTGATTAATAGCCCGTGAAGTATGAATGGAAAGCCTGACCTGTAGGGAACGCCACTCTAAAAGAAAGAATATAAATTGACATTCATTTAGAACAAAAACCATATTCACGCATTATATTTGTTGCACAATCTTTAAACTTTTTAAATATAAAATTATGGCATTTACACTACCGGCGTTATCCTATGCTACTGATGCATTAGAACCGCACATTGATAAACTAACCATGGAAATTCACCATGGTAAGCACCACCAGGCTTATGTTACTAACCTAAATAAAGCGCTGGAAGGTAAACCTGAGGCTGATCACAGCATTGATGATATTATTAAAAACATTTCTAAATTTCCGGCGGCTGTACGTAATAACGGTGGTGGTCATTATAACCACACCATGTTTTGGACCTTGCTTTCTCCAAGCGGAGGCGGTGAGCCAACAGGTGCTTTGGCCGATGCTATAAAAAGTACTTTCGGTTCGTTTGCCGAATTTAAAACTAAAGTGTCTGACGCGGGCGCTACCCGTTTTGGATCTGGCTGGGCGTGGTTAATTGTTACTGCCGATAAGAAACTTGCAATAACATCAACCCCAAATCAAGACAATCCATTAATGGATATTGCCGAAGTAAAAGGCACACCAATTTTAGGTATTGATGTTTGGGAGCATGCCTATTACTTAAAATATCAAAACCGTCGCCCTGATTATTTAGCGGCTATATGGAACGTGATTAACTGGAACCACGTTGCCGAGTTATATGCAAAAGCAATAGCTTAAGCAGATAAACTAATTTAAAAAGGCAGCAATCAATATGCTGCCTTTTTTTGTTTAAAATAACATACCCTCGCGTCATTGCCACGCTATCGCTTACAGCAATGACAGTTTTATTAAATTTTTTATGAAAGCCAACGTCCTTGAAGCACCCGATAAGCCATTAGTATGGAAAGAGGTTGAAAAGCCAATCCTCGCCCCCGGCGAAGTTTTAATAAAAATAAAAGCCGCTGCATTAAACCGCCGCGATTACTGGATAACTATAGGCAAATACGCGGGGTTAAAATATCCAGCCATATTAGGTTCAGACGGTGCAGGTGTTGTTACCGAAATAGGTGAGGGCGTTGAATCAACTTGGTTGAATAAAGAAGTAATAATTAACCCTGCTAATAATTGGGGTGAACATGAAGAATTCCAATCAGCAAATTTCAAAATATTGGGACTGCCGGATGATGGCACCTTTGCAGAATATGTTAAAACCCGTGCAGAATACCTGTATAATAAACCCACTTATTTAAGCTGGGAACAGGCAGCAGCGACCCCGCTGTCCGGTTTAACCGCTTACCGTGCGTTATTCACTAAAGCCAAAGCCAAAAAAGGCGATACTGTATTGATAAGTGGGGTAGGTGGCGGCACAGGTGCCTTTGCCTTACAATTGGCGGTTGCCGCGGGCTGCAGGGTGTTTGTAACGTCGGGCAAGGGCGAAAAGATTGAAATGGCGCGGCAATTGGGTGCTTTGGCAGGCGTAAACTATAAGGCGCAGGATTGGGCCGAAGAATTAAAGCATTTAGCCGGGGGCTTTGATGTTATTATAGACAGCGCGCTTGGCGAGGGCTTTGCTAAATTCCCCGACCTGTGTAATCCCGGTGCCCGTATTGTGTTTTTTGGTGGTACCGCAGGCGACTTGCCCGCTATTAACGGCCGCAAAATATTCTGGAAGCAATTGCAGTTGTTGGGTACCACAATGGGCACACCGACAGATTTTAAGAATATGCTTGATTTTATGACCCAACATCAAATAGTTCCGGTAATTGATGAAGTGTTCTCGTTAGCAGATGCGGGAAAAGCGGTTGAAAAAATGGACAAGTCATTGCAATTCGGTAAAATTGTATTGAGGGCCTGATAGTATGCTCCAGTTAAGGGTTGAGGTTATAAAATGGGAAACTGCAGATACAGCTACGTTTTATTTTGCTGAGGTATCGGGCAAAAAAATTACCTATACAGCCGGGCAATTTATTACGCTGGTATTTATGCACCATGAGGAAGAGATCCGAAGGTCGTACTCGTTAAGCTCATCGCCCGATGAAAAGTTATTGGCCATAACCGTAAAGCGCATTGCTAACGGCGAGATATCACGTTTCCTGTTAACAAAGATAAAGCAAGGCGATATTATAAACGCCGTTGAACCCGCGGGCCGGTTTACCATTAAAAATTTTAAGGCGCCTAAAGATATTCTGCTGTTTGCGGCAGGCAGCGGGATAGTGCCGGTATTTTCGCAATTAAAATATATGTTTAATCGCTCCGGCGAAAGCCGCGTTACCCTGATTTATAGCAGTCAGGATAATGCTTCTGTTTTATTTAAAACAGAACTGGATGAGTTGCAGGTTAAACATCCCGACAGGCTAAAAATAATTTACCTGTTGAGCAACGAGGGCAACCGGCTCAATAATATTAGTGTTGAGCAACTGGTAAAGCAAAATATATATTATAACCTTGCTAACGCGGAGTTTTATCTGTGCGGGCCGTTTACCTATATGCGCATGGTACGGCTAACGCTTTTATATATGGGGTTAGAGAGCAGCCAGATACGCAAAGAAAACTTTGTACTGCAAACGGTTGCAGTTAGCAGCAGCGCTGTTAATTATCCGCCCCAAAATATCCGCATCCTGTTTAATAATGAGATGCATGACCTGGTTGTTGGCGAAAATCAATCTATTCTGCAAGCCGCTTTGCAAAACAACATTAAGCTGCCTTATAGCTGTAGGGCAGGTGTTTGTTCGGCATGTACGGCCACCTGCACCAGTGGCAAAATAGAAATGGCCGTTAACGATGTACTAACCGATATTGATCTTGCTCATGGCCTGGTACTTACCTGCACCGGCCACCCGGTTAGCGATGATGTGGTGATAACGTTTATCTGAATTTTATACTGCTGTTTCAAGATCAGCTTTCTTTCGCTTCAACTCTATATAATTTACTATCATTCGGCTGCAAGTAAGCATAAAGAACCCGATAAATGTTTTTAGCAAATAGAACACTATATACTTTGATATGGGGCTATCTGTAAACTTCTTATATACAAGCGTGTTAGATTGCTGAAAATAGGCTAATAGCTGCTGACAAAATAAAGGAAAGCTATCGGCTATCAATAAGCCGCCGATTACCATTACAACTATTTTTAAGATTGTTGAGCGATGGATATTAAACTCGAAGCGCTCGTCATTATAGCCTTTGTCTAATTGCAGTTTATCAATTATCCAATCCGTTTTGAAAATGCATAAACCAAGAATAGTTATGTATACAATAACTATTGTTATATAATAAGCACCTTCAATAAATAAAAAAGTGTTACTACCCGACATATTAGCCTGGGTAGTGAAAACATATAAATGCCTAAAAATTGAGGTATGGCAATTAATGATTGTAAAATAATATAGATACCCAATAACTTTATCAGGATGGTCCAGAAGGAGCGTGGTGTCATAGGTTTGACTTAGGTTTATAAATCAAAGCTATTATTTTATTTAAACAATTCCGGTTTATTAAAATCTCTTTATAGTCTCCGTTATATGCGCCAAATGATGTTTGCCATGCCACGCATATATACCCAAATTTCTTTTTAAAGTGACGTTAGCACCTGTTTCCGGGTGCACAAAATACTTGTCCCATTGTTCTTCGCTAAAGCTTTCAAATAAGGCTACCAGGTGTTGGTGTATGCCTTCCAGCATTTTTAACGAAGGTTCAACCGGCAGGCGATAGTCGGCCAGCATGGCCCAATCGGTTTGTTCGTAGGCTTTTATTACCGGTTTATCTTCAGTTAGCGCCCATTTAAAACGAATTAACGAGTTCATGTGGCTATCGGCCATGTGATGTACTACTTGCTTCAGCGTCCAGCCTCCGGGGCGGTAGGGGGTATCCAGTTGTGTTTCATTAAGTGTAATTATAACCTGGCGTAGTTTGCCTGGCAGTTCTTTTATATCATTTATCCAGCCACGGATATCTTCGTTGGTGTATGATGCGGGTGGAACAAATTTGCCGATAGGGTATTTTAATTGCTCGTTTGGTGTGGTGCTCATATAGTACTTGATGTTGATTAAAAGATCAAAGTAGGATGTTTTTTATTAAAGTCGGTCGCATCCTGGTAAATTTTTGCAGCCTCTAAAGTTTTGCCCTCGCCAAAAAGCTGGCCCATAAAAGTAATGCTGGCGGGTAAACCTCTTTTATTTAATCCGTTAGGTAATACTACGCAAGGGTTACCGGTTAAATTGGTGAGCCTTAAATTAGTACCCATTGACGGTGCAATATATATATCCAACCCTTTTAGTTTCTCATACCATTGTTGTATGAGCAGGGTGCGGGCACGATTGGCCTGGACATATTCAACCGCCGGAATAAACTGCGCCGAGCGGAATATATTGGGCCATGCATTTTTACCCTGACGGGCCAGCATATCACTTTTGTTGTTCAATACCAATTCCTGGAAAGCGGCGCCGGCTTCGGCATCCAATACCAGCCCTATAGCACTTATAGGCATATCAGGGTAATCAATAGGCACAAGTTGGGCACCCAGCTCCTTTAGTTTTACAAGCGTAAGCGAATCGTTGGTCGCGTTAGCATATTTATTGTCGAAGGCTGCTTTTACATAACCAATTTTCCACCCTTTAAGGTCCTTTACGGTGCCATCATAATTAAACGGAGCGGCAATAGTGCTTAAATCGTTAGGGTCGGTACCCTGTATAGCATTAAAAACAATAGCGGCATCTTCAACATCGCGTGTTATGGGGCCCAGTTTATCCATGCTCCAGCTTAACGCCATTGCGCCATATTTGCTTACACGGCCAAAAGAGGGACGCAAGCCGGTATCGCCACATTCGGTAGACGGGGATACAATAGAACCTAACGTTTCTGAACCAATGGCAAATGGCAGGCAACCCGCGCTAACGGTTGATGCCGGCCCTGCCGATGACCCGCTGGAACCGCGGGTCATGTTCCATGGATTGCGGGTCATTCCGCCAAACCAGGTATCGCCCATGGCTAATTCGCCTAAACTTAATTTGGCTACCAATATTGCTCCTGCATCTTCCAGACGTTTAACTACAGTGGCATCAATATGTAATTCCTGTTCCTTATAAGGCGCGGCGCCAAAGGTGGTTTTTGAATCGGCTGATGATAACAGATCTTTTACCCCGAACGGAATGCCATGCAAAACGCCGCGATATTTGCCCGCTTTTATTTCGGCATCAGCCTGTGCCGCTTGTTTAAGTGCATGCTCTTCGGTATAGCTTACTACAAAAAGTAATTTTGAATTATATTTTTTTAAACGATCTAAAAAGAATTGAGTTAACGCTACCGATGTGATCTGTTTAGTGCGGATCAATTCGCTTAATTGCCTTATAGAGTAAAATGCCAGGTCGTTTTTATCTGCAGGGAATTTTACCCCGCTAACTTTTGATAATTTAAAGCCATTAGTTTTATCCTGTGCGGCAAAACCAATTGGAACGGGGTTGAAATTTAAAGCAGGTACAATACTGTTAGGGAGTTTAAGATTTCGCAATTCCTGGTATTGTTTTGCCTGGTTATCAAGCATTGTCAACATGGAGTCGCTTTGGGCAGGTGTAAACGTTAGCCCGATAATTTTTTGAGCTTCGCCCACTATACCAATAGTTATGGGATTTAATTCTACCTTGTGCCACACAAAAGCACCAAAAACAAAGCTAAATACGAAGGTGGCGCATAGGATTAAATACTTTCGCGCAGAATTTTTTATCATGAGTAAAAGGTTTGCACTAAATTAGCGTTTTGATATGTGTTTATTTAGCAAATGGTGAAAAAATTATTCCTGTTAATTCTATTTTTTAATTACTATTTCACCTATGCCGAAACTATTAAAACAGATGTGCTGGTTATTGGCAGCGGTGCCGGCGCAGTAGCCGCGGCTATGCAATGCGCGCACAGCAAGGTAAAAACAATATTACTGGTTAAAGGCGGCTGGCTGGAAAGCATGCAGTCGCAAAAGATGGAAGTTATAACTACAGGTAGTAATTTACCTTCCGGAATTTGGGGGCAGTTTAGAAAAGATGTACAAAACTTCTATAAAAAAATTCCCGGCTATGATACTACCTACAACGCGCCTTTAAAATTTGAACCCTATACAGGTGCGGCTATCCTGAAAAAAACAGCGGATACCACAAAAAATCTCGCCATAAAATTAAATACATCCTATACAGCTATTAAAAAAGACGGAACAGGCTGGAATGTTAGTATAACCGTAAATGGCAAAACAGATTATATTAAAGCAAAAGTAATAATTGACGCTACCGAAACGGGCGAGGTAGTAACTACTGCAGGCGCTAAATTGCCGGCAGCAATGGCATACAGCGATAAATTATACCGCACTGCTATTGTTTCGGGTGATTTTTTAAAAAAAGCGGATGAGTTGTTGAAACCGGGGTACCCGCCACCTCCGGCATATTATCTTCCTGTTAAAGCGCTGGTAGCGCAAGACGCTGATAACTTATTTATTGCTGACAAAGCCCTGGGGATTGCGCCGGACCTGCAAAATTTATCAATGCAAATGGCAGCAGGACAGGGCGCCGGAACAATGGCGGCCTTTTGCGTGTTTTTTAAAACTACTCAGAAAAATTTAAAAGTAAGGCTGATACAAGGCGAGTTATTAGATTTTAAGGGTTACATTTTACCTTTTGACGATGTTAACACAACCGACCGTTATTTTAGGGCGATACAGCAAATAAGCGCAACAGGATTACTTAAAGGTATACAACAAACAAATGGTAATACTTTGCAATTTGTTTTTTTGCCGGACGCGATAGTTAATACTACAGAAATAAAACCTGTTTTAACAGAAATATACAGCCGCGCGTTTATATGGTTTAATAAGAATAAACCGGGCGAACAGTTTACCGTGGGCAACCTGTTATCTTTTATCGGTGAGATCACACTTACAGAACCTCAGACATTTCAAACCACTATACAAAAGGAATGGAAAACAACGTATAAGTTCGCTTCGGATTTTGATATGAACCGGCCCATTACCCGCCGTGAGTTTGCTATACTGGCCAACCAGTTTCTTAACCCGTTTGCAAGGGTTGTTGATCTGGATGGGAGAATGGTGAATTAGGTATATACTTCCAATCGCTCACGTACGCCTGGTGCTGAATTGATGAGTATTTAACTACACATTCACCGCATCTGTAACCACAACCTTTTCACAAAGCGGCCCCGCATATTTGGCTACAAACTCATCATGTATGGGATGTATTTGATAAGCATCATGCCCGGCCTGGTTATCAAACAATATCAATAACGAAGCATCATAAGATCGCTCTACAACGCTGCGGTGTGTGTCGGCAGGTATGCCGATATGTATATCGCGCACATGGCTAATGGGTGCCAATATATTTAAACCTTCAATTAGCTTTTGCAGGTCGGCTTTATCTTTGAGCCAAAAATGTACATGGTGTACAAAGGTGTTTTTTAGTTGCATGGGTTTATTTTTAATAGCGGTTAAATATATAAAAGCTAATTGAACAGATCAGCCAGTTTTTGAAAATCAAGTTCTGTAAAATCAGTTATAATAAGGTCAGCCGGTTGTAGTTTATCCGGCGGATGGCTGGTTGTTATACCTATTACTTTCATGCCCGCGGCGTTGGCTGCTTTAATGCCAGCCAATGAATCTTCAAACACCACGCAATCTTCGGGTTTAACGCCCAGATCATCGGCGGCCTTTAAAAATATCTGCGGATTGGGTTTTGATTTGCTTACCCGGTTACCATCAATAATAGCGTCAAAATATTTTCTTACAGGTACGTGGCTCAATATAAAATCTATATCATCAATCGTTGCTGATGATGCCATAGCCAACTTTATACCGTCGTTTTTTAATTCGATAAGAAAGTTTTCCAGTCCATTTATGGGTGTAACAAACGGACCATATAGTTGCTTATAAAGTCCTTCCTTTTCCTTAAGCAGTTCTCTTAACCGGGACTCATCAGCGTCGGCAAAAAGCCTTTTTAAGGTATCCATAATGGGTACGCCACTTATTTGGGTATAATAAGTTTCAGGGCTAAGGTCGCCCATGCTGTATTTTTTAAATAGCGTTTGCCATGATTTTAGGTGATAAGGGGTATTATCAACCATAGTGCCGTCCATGTCAAAAATCGCCGCGAATTTTTTCAAGCTGGTCTGTTTTTGTAGTCGGCTAAATTAGAATATTAGGGCAGAGTTTTGTTCATCCAACAGTAAAAATGTTGGCTTCATGTCAAATATTGGATATATAACGTACATTAAAGTAAATAAATTGCAAATTTGTAGGTAGCAATATGAGTGAAAAAATAATACTGGTTTGGTTTAGGAATGATTTGCGTATCCATGATAATGAAATATTGTTAGAGGCTATCCGTAAAGCTGATAAAGTATTGCCTGTGTATTGTTTTGATCCTTATTATTTCCAAAAGACTGCTGATGGGATTCCTAAGACCGGCAATTTTAGGGCGCGTTTCCTTTTAGAATCCGTAGCCGATCTGCGAAAAAACTTACGTGCCCTTGGCAGCGAATTAATTATCCGCATAGGTAATCCTGCCGAAATATTACCGCAATTGGCAGAAGAATATCAGGTGAACGAGGTATATCACCATCGTGAGGTAGCTTATGAAGAAACCGATATATCTGAACAGGTAGAAACCGCTCTCTGGAAAATAAGATTAAATCTTAAACATTTTATAGGGCATACTTTATACCATAAAGAAGACCTGCCTTTCCCGATAAAAGACATACCCGATAGCTTTGCTACCTTCAAGAAAAAAGTAGAGCGCGACAGTAATGTGCGCCCTTGTATTGACACTCCCGAAAATATTAATACGCCGGAAATTGCTGATGCGGGTGAATTGCCAACCTTACAGCAATTAGGTTTGGATGAACCTGTTGATGACCCGCGTGCCGCAATAAAATTTACAGGCGGAGAAACAGCCGCTTTATCCCGTTTGCAGGAATATTTTGAAAGCAGTAATGCAGTTACTACAGGCAAGGGGCGTAATGTCTCTGCCGATCATTCTTCTAAACTTTCGCCCTGGATATCGTTGGGTTGTATATCTATGCGGCAGGTATATTGGGCGGTTATAAAGCATGAACAGGAAACACATATCCATACGGGTGCATTATTGTTAGAGTTATTATGGCGCGATTACTTCAGGTTCATGTTCAAGAAGCATGGAAAAAAGTTTTTTGCAAATGATGATGCAGAAACCGAACCATCTGCCAGGCAGCATGCACTTTTTGAAACCTGGAAAAATGGTGAAACAGGGATCCCATTTATTGATGCCAGCATGCATGAGTTAAATGCCACGGGTTATATTGGCAATTTTAGCAGGCAAATGGTAGCAGGTTATTTAGTGCGCGATTTGGGTATAGACTGGAAAAAAGGAGTAGCTTATTTTGAAGAAAAACTGATAGACTATTCACCGGCAAGTAACTGGGGCAACTGGGCCTTTGTTGCCGGCCTGGGCCATGACCCGCGCGATAACCGGTATTTTAATATTACCAAACAAGCAACCGAACTGGAAACCAAGAGTGATTTTATAAGTACCTGGCTGCCGGAGACGGTGGCGGCGGGGTAGGCGCGCCGGTTACTCACCCGCGGCACTTCATGCGCGACCCTCTCTTCGCTGCGCGGAAAGAGGGTTGGGATAATCAAAAAAATAAAATAACCCTCTTTCCGCCAAAGGCGAAGAGAGGGTGGTCGAGCGTAGCGATGACCGGGTGAGTTACCGGCGCACGTTTATTACCGCTTGTAGTATGATGAATTATTTGTATTTTCAATCCATCGAAACCAAGGCATAGTCTCAAATCAAGTAACCGCCGTCCTGTAACAATTAACCCAATCCATCGTCTAAAAAATACTATAAGGTAATAATGGGGTAGCTGTTAAAACCATTGTATATTTGATATATGAACCCATTTGAACAATTTACAATAATCATTGGCTTGCTGGCCATGCTTTTTGAAGGCTTGGGTTACCTGGGGGCTTTCCTCAAGAAAATTCTGCATTAATCTTACCATTTATTTGTTGTTAAAATTTGCTATCTGCCCGGGTAGTACAAAAAATGCGCTTTTTTGTGGGAAACGTAGTAAATCATTTACAATTAAATTAAAAGTTTATAATACGTTATGCTTACTTTTGCACTGTTTTAAGACTGCTTTACAATGGATAGCCTCAATTATATAAATAATGGCAATGCAGCTTTTATAGATTCTCTATACGAAGCTTATAAACAAGACCCCCAATCGGTTGATTTTGGTTGGCAAAAATTCTTTGAAGGGTTTGATTTTGGCAGAGGGGCACAGGCTCCTATAGTAAGTGCTGAAACACCCGATCATTTTTTAAAAGAGATCAACGTACTCAACATGATAGATGGCTACCGCGGCAGGGGGCACCTGTTTGCAAAAACCAACCCTGTACGTGATCGTCGTCAATATTTTCCGGGGAAGGAACTGGAGACCTTTGGCCTGGCTAAATCAGATCTTGACACTGTATTTAATGCAGGTGTTGAAGTTGGAATGGGTCCGTCTAAATTGCGCGATATTCTTCAAATGCTTGAAGAAACCTATTGTGGTACAATAGGCACAGAATACCATTATATACGTAACCCTATAAAGGTTAAATGGTTCCAGGACAGGATGGAAAGTCAGCGTAACAAGCCGTCGTTTTCTGCAGAAGAGAAAAAGCTGATGCTGCGCAAAGTGAGCGAAGCCGTTATTTTCGAAAATTTTCTGGGCACAAAATTTCTTGGGCAAAAGCGCTTCTCGTTAGAAGGTGCCGAGGCTTTAATACCTGCAATGGATTCTGTTATCCAAAAGGGAGCAACTTTAGGTATTGAAGAATTTACCATAGGTATGGCTCACCGCGGACGCTTAAACGTGCTGGCTAATATCATGAAGAAAACCTACAAAGAAATATTCTCTGAGTTTGAAGGTAAAAATTATGACGAAGATTCGACCGCGGGTGGTGACGTTAAATATCACTTAGGTTTCTCGACAGATGTTGAGGCCGAAAATGGTAAAAAAGTACACTTGAGCCTATGCCCTAATCCATCGCATTTAGAAGCGGTTGATCCGGTTGTTGAAGGTTTAACCCGCTCAAAAATTGATTTTAAATACAACGGCGATCATACCAAAATAGCGCCGATATTGATACATGGTGATGCTTCTGTAGCAGGCCAGGGTATTGTATACGAAGTTTTACAAATGGAAAAACTGGATGGCTACCGCACAGGCGGCACCATTCACCTGGTTATTAATAACCAGATAGGTTTTACCACCAACTTTATTGATGCCCGTTCAAGTACTTATTGTACTGATGTGGCAAAAACGGTTTTATCGCCTGTTTTTCATGTTAATGGTGATGATGTTGAGGCTTTGGCTTATGTAATTAACATGGCTATGGAATATCGCCAGGTTTTTCATGATGATGTGTTTATAGATATATTATGTTACCGCAGGTATGGCCATAATGAGGCGGATGAGCCTAAGTTTACCCAGCCTATATTGTACAAAGCCATTGAGTCACACCCCAACCCGCGTGAGGTTTATTTGAGCAAGCTAATGGCCGAAGGTGTTATTAATGATGCCGAGGTGAAGGAAATGGAAAAGGATTTCCGCAGCTTACTGCAGGAAGAACTGAACGAATCAAAAGCGGAGGACAAGTTTACAGAATCTATACCAATGTTTGCAGGTGCCTGGAACGGATTGCACTTAGCTACCGACGCGGATTTTAACGTGCCTGTAAATACAGCTGTATCTAAAGAAGAACTATTAACTATCGGTAAAAAAATAACAGACCTGCCTAAAGGCAAACAGTTTTTCAAGAAAATTGAAAAGCTGTTTGAAGAGCGCAGCAAAATGGTTAACACTACCCAAACTTTTGATTGGGCCATGGGCGAGTTAATGGCTTATGGTAGCTTATTAAAAGATGGCCACCCGGTGCGTTTAAGCGGTGAGGATGTGAAGAGGGGTACTTTCTCGCATCGCCACGCGGTACTAACACTGGCCGATTCGGAAGACGAATACACGCCATTGGATACTATAGGCGGCGGGAAATTCAGCATATATAATTCATTATTATCAGAATATGGTGTTTTAGGTTTTGAATATGGCTATGCTCTGGCAAACCCTAACGCCTTAACTATATGGGAAGCACAGTTTGGCGATTTCTTTAACGGCGCGCAAACCATTGTTGACCAATACATAGTAAGTGCCGAAACCAAATGGCAGCGTGGTAATGGCCTGGTAATGTTATTGCCTCATGGTTATGAGGGCCAGGGGCCTGAGCATTCATCAGCACGTATTGAGCGCTTTATGGAGCTTTGTGCTGAGAATAATATCCAGGTAGCAAATTGTACCACCCCGGCTAACTTCTTCCACATATTGCGCCGCCAGCTGGCCCGCGATTTCCGCAAGCCATTAATCATATTTACACCAAAAAGCTTATTGCGTAATCCTAAATGTGTATCGCCTCTGGCAGATTTTACTGATGGCACTTTCAAAGAGGTTATAGATGATACTTACGCTGATGCTAAAAAAGTTAAACGCGTATTGTTTTGCTCTGGCAAGGTGTATTATGACCTGTTAGAGAAACAACAGGTTGATGAGCGTAAAGATATAGCCATAGTTCGTTTGGAGCAATTGTATCCAACTCCTGTACAGCAGTTAGCCAAAATCAGGGCCAAATACACTAAAGCGACAGATTTCATATGGGTACAGGAAGAGCCTGAGAATATGGGTGCATGGCCATACCTGTATCGTAAATCGCGTACAGAGGAAGCTTTGAAATTTGATATTATATCACGTAATGAAAGCAGCAGTACAGCTACCGGCTTCGCCAAACAGCATGCGGCGCAGCAATTATATATTATATCGAAAGCGTTTGAATCGCCTGCAGGCAAAAAATTAAAAGATACAGTTAAAAAAACAGCCGAAAAAATGGCTGTTGCCGGAGCTGATTAATAGCTTACAACTTATAAAGATTTGACAACTTTTTAGGAGTTGTCAAATCTTTCATATATAAAACTTACAACTAACCAAAAATGAGTTTAGAAATTAAAGTTCCGCCGGTAGGCGAATCAATTACAGAGGTAACCTTATCAAGCTGGCTAAAAAAAGACGGCGATACCGTAGCGATGGATGAAGCCATTGCCGAACTGGAATCTGATAAAGCTACTTTTGAGCTTACTGCCGAAAAAGCGGGCGTATTAAAAACAATAGCAAAAGAGGGTGATGTTTTAGCCATCGGCGCTGTTGTTTGCAGTATTGAGGATGGAGGAGGAGCTGCCGTGGCACCTGCACCTAAGGCTGAAGCTGCACCTGCCGCAAAAGCAGAGGCCGTGCCGGTTGCTGCCACTGCCGAAAAAGGAACTACCTATGCGTCGGGCACACCATCGCCTGCTGCTGCAAAAATATTAGCCGAAAAAGGTGTCGACCCGGCTGCTCTAACAGGTACAGGCGTTAATGGCCGTATTACTAAAGAGGACGCATTATCAATAGATAAGGCTTCAGAAAATCCGCAAAACAGGACCGCAGCAGCTGCTGCACCGGCTCCCGCGCCGGTACCAACTCCTGCCGCCCCTGTAAAGGTTGGCGAAAGAAGTGAGCGCCGCGAAAAAATGTCGCCGTTGCGTAAAACAGTTGCCAGGCGCCTGGTTGCCGTTAAAAACGAAACAGCGATGTTAACTACTTTTAACGAAGTGGATATGTCGCCAATAATGGAGATCCGCAGTAAATACAAAGATAAATTTAAAGAAAAACATGGTGTTGGCTTAGGCTTTATGTCGTTCTTCACCAAAGCGGTTACCGAGGCGTTAAAAGAATGGCCTTCGGTTGGCGCACGCATAGAAGGCGAAGAAGTGGTATATAGCAACTTTACCGATATTTCTATAGCGGTGTCTGCCCCTAAAGGATTGGTAGTGCCTGTTATCCGTAACGCGGATGGCATGAGCCTTGCCGAAATTGAAAAAGCGGTAGTAGCTTTAGCCGGAAAGGCTCGCGACAATAAACTATCATTAGAAGAAATGACTGGCGGAACGTTCACTATCACCAACGGTGGTGTGTTTGGTTCTATGCTGTCTACACCTATAATTAACTCGCCGCAATCGGCTATTTTGGGTATGCATAATATTATTGAGCGCCCTGTTGCCGTAAACGGCCAGGTAGTTATCCGCCCGATGATGTATGTAGCTTTATCTTATGACCACCGCATTGTTGATGGCCGTGAATCGGTAAGCTTCCTGGTAAGGGTTAAACAGTTGCTGGAAGATCCTGCGAGATTGTTGTTGGGCGTGTAGTCCCCTCTAAATCTCCCCCGGTAGGGGAGACTTTTAAATATTGAAGGCCCGGTTTTTCCGGGCCTTCAATATTTATCACCACGTCATTCCGAGTACCCATCAGAGCCAACCCTGAAAAAAATCGTTATGACGTGTGAAGAAAGGGAAACTATATAAAACTCGTTGTCATTTCGAGCGGTAGCGAGAAATCTATGCATTTCAATCCGTCTGCTTAGCGCGTGTATAGATCTCTTACTATGTTCGAGATGTAAATTTTAATTGTATTGATAATCAATAACTTATAATCACGTCATTGCGAGGAACGAAGCAATCTCTACATACGCTAATCAATCAGAAAAACGTTTGTTTGAAGTGCTATCAAAAACAATATTCTTTTTAACTGTCCTACGTAGAGATTGCTTCGTTCCTCGCAATGACGCATTGGAAGTGGGTCTTTATATATTAAAAACAAAAAAATGGTGACACCATTTTGCCAGTGTATATGGATGTAGGCACTTGTAGGTACCTACACTTATTTTACAAAGCCCTCTTCAGCGCCATAATATATCCTACATGCAATCCATCATGAAACGGCAAAAAATTAACCGCTTCGCTAATATTATTTATTTCGACACCATAGCGGGTTGTCCAGGGCGTATAGTTGGTGAACAGGTTATTTTTAATATCTGTTTCTAATTGATCAACGGTTGATATCAATAGCGCTTTTATAGTCTCCAGTTCGGCAGCATTAATAAACTTTTCGGGTTTGGTATCGGGCTTATAGGTCATGAAAAAGGTTTCATCAACTATGGTATCTATACCGGCGCGCCTATAGCACAAACCCTGCTGCGCGGCAATCATATGCGCCAGGTTCCAGATAATGTTATTATTAAAACCTGCGGGAATTTTGTTTAGTTGTTCAATAGTAAGCCCTTCGGTAAGCTTAACCAAGCTAAGCCTCGGCATTTTTATTATTTCGATTGATTTGAACATGAGTTATAAAATATCGGGCTAATGTAAGCTAATCTGCTTAAATACATTTGTCTTGGCACAGCAATTATTTATATACATTTGCGTTTATTGAACTTAGCTTTTAAATGCCATTGTCGTCGCAACAGCAAAATTCTGTACAATCTGATAAACCCGTTTGGTTTTTTTTAATATGCTGGACAGTTTTAAATCTTATACAAGCCTATACTCTTGAACTGCATGCCGACGAGGCTTACTACTGGGTATATTCCCGTTTTTTAGACTGGGGTTATTTTGATCACCCGCCCATGGTGGCCCTGTTTATCCGCGCAGGCGATAGTATAATGCATAATGAGTTGGGTTTGCGCCTTATTACGATATTAACCAGCAGCGCGTCCATCTATATATTATGGCTCATCCTTAAAAAATATGCAGTTGATGCCTGGGCGTTTATACTGGTGGTATCGGGTACGCTCATATTTCATATTTATGGCTTTACTACTACGCCGGATGCGCCGCTGTTCTTTTTCGCGGTGCTGTTTTACTACTTCTACCAAAAATATATTGATGAGGATAAGTGGTCGCTGGCGCTGATATTAGGCGTAATTATAGCATGTATGTTATACAGTAAATATCATGCGGTATTACTGGTTGCATTTACCGTTATAAGTAACATTAAGTTATTAAAGCGACCATCGTTTTATTTAATTGCAGTATTAGCACTTGTATTATATATGCCACATATTTTATGGCAGGTAAATCATGGATATCCATCCATCAATTATCATCTGTATGAACGATCGGCAGCCAGGTATAATCCTTCCAACAGCTGGTTATATATCCCGGGGCAGCTGCTAATGGCCGGACCTATCATCAGCTGGTTTGTACTTTACAGTGCTTTCAGCATTAAAATTAGGGATGCCTTTACCAGGTGTTTGCTGGTAAATGGCATTGGCACATTTATATTCTTTTTCCTATCCACCTTTAGGGGAGAAGCCCAACCGCACTGGACCCTGATAGCTTTCGCGCCGCTGGTTATGCTGGCATTAATAAAATTCAAACAGGCAAATACAAGTTTGACATGGTTTTACAGGGCCGCGTTAATTAACATGACCATAATTGTATTGTTCAGGGTAAGCATTATATTTTCTCTTCCGTTTGTTTTACAGATAGGGCAGATAAAAAGTTATTTTGGTTTTAAAAAATGGGCGCATGTGGTACAACAAAAAGCCGGTAATGCCTATGTTATTATGGATAACGGGTTCCAGGATCCATCTAAGTATGATTATTACACCAATACGCTAAAAGGTTTTTCATACGATTCAAGGTACTATCGTTTAACCCAGTTTGATATTTGGCCCATCGAAGAGAAAATGCGGCACCAGCGTGTATTGCATTTAATTGATTCGCCCAATACAGCTACCACAGATTCAATAAAAACAAAAAACTGGAGCTGGTATGTTGAGTGGGTAGATGATGTACGTACCTATCAAAAGGTAAAGGTCGAGACGACCATCCATCAATTAAAATTACATTCAGGCGAAAAAAAGGATATTGATTTAACCATTACAAATCCATATCCTTACAGCATAAATTTCAGTAATATTGGGGTTAAGCATGAAGTAGTGTTTGGCGCTTGTTTTTTTAGGAATGATGGTGAGATATTATTGCAACGGGGCGATGATAGTTTTAATAACATCAGTTTAAAACCCGGTGAAAGCACGCATTTCACGTTCCATTTAATCGCGCCGCAAAAAGGCAAGTACGAAATGATGTTTTCTATACGTACCACACCGTTTGAGGGGAGCAAGAATAGCCGGGTCATTGATCTGGAAGTTGAATAAAAAAGATATTTATGTTTAAAAAGGTTTACATACTCCTTATAATTTCGGCTATAACAAGTACAGCGGCTATTGCACAACAAAGCCTGGACATTAATTTTAACGGACTTGGGTTTTTAGATAACCGGGAGTATAAAGCTTTTATACCGCGTTCGCATACCTTTTCCGGCACGCGTACTACTATTGATTTTGGATTGAACCTGGATAGCCTGAACCATTTTATTGTTGGTGCCAATGCGCTGCATGAGTTTGGTGCCATTCCGTTTTTTGGTAAGGTAGACCCGGTAGCATACTATAAATACACCGGTAAAAACTGGAATTTTTATGCCGGCGAATTTCCGCGCGAAGGATTGATAAGCGATTATCCCCGTGCTTTATTAAATGATACCCTGCGCTATTACCGCCCCAATGTAGAAGGCTTACTGGCCCGCTACCAAAACGAAAACTTTACAGAAACAGGCTGGATAGATTGGGTAAGCAGGCAAACAGTTACCCAGCGCGAGCAGTTTTTATTCGGTTTTTCAGGCAGGTACAAGCCAAATGCTTACGGGCCGTTTTATATATCGCATTATTTTTTGCTGATGCATGATGCCGGGGCAGAGGTGTTATTACCTAACGATCATATTAGCGATAACGGCGGTGGCATAATAAAACTGGGATTAGATTTTAGTCATAAAACGGTTTTTGATTCCCTGTCGTTTGAAGCAGGGGGATTGTTCTCTTTAGAGCGTGAGCGTGGTGTAAATGGCTTTAAAACCCCGGCAGGGTTTGTATTTAATGCTTACCTAAGCTATCATAAAATAGCGTTATACGAAGAGTTTTACCATGGGAAAGGCAGCCATATTGATTATGGTGATTCATACTATTCCAAACCAACCTATAACCGTATAGATATTATTTACACCCCCTTTAAATTCAAAAACATTCAGGGACAATTTATAGCCAGCTTCCATTTCTCGCCGGGATATTTAAATGATAACCAGGAAGCTTTTAGAATAAGTTATGATTTAGGGAGGAAGGTATTGAAGAGGTTTAGTGCGGATAGATAATCTGTCATTGCTACGCTAACGCAATGACGTAGAGTAATAAAAAAGAGCGCTAGCGAAGGTCAGCGCTCTTTTTTAAGGTCCCTCTCCAAAGGAGAGGGTTGAGATAGTTTAATTCCTCTCGATACTCCCGCTACCTGTTTTTGATTTGGAGACACTCTTTGGGTTGCCGCTATAATGTACATCGCCCGAGCCGGTAACGCTGGCCTCAAGGTTGCCGTTTACATCTACAGAGGCATCGCCTGATCCGCCAACATGTGCCACTGTATTTACAGTAACAAGATCGCGGCCCGAATAATCGCCAGAGCCTGTTATACTTATTTTTGAGTTGTCGGCACGGCCCGAAACTTTAATATCACCAGATCCGGTAATATCGCTAACTAAGGTTTTTACGTTTATTTTGCCATAAAGATCACCTGACCCGGTTAACGACAGGCGCAAAGTGTTAGCATTGATGCCGTCTTTAAAATAAACATCGCCAGACCCGGTAAGGGCTATGCTGTTAACGTCTTTAATGGTAACATAAATAACTATCTTTCTGTTACCACCGCCAAAAAGACTACCCCAGCTAAAGTGGTCCTTATTAAAAATCTTTAATGTGCCGCCCTTAACTTCGGTAACAATATGGCGTATTATATTAGCGGGTGCTTCCACCTTAACAGATTCTGTTGCTCCCTGGGTGATATATACATTAAATGAGCCGGCAACATCAACTGCGTGGAAGCCTGTAAGGTGGCGATCTTCGATATCGTTACTGTTTGCTTTAGATTTTGCAAATGTTTGCCCTGCACCTGTAACCAGTATCAGCGCGATAAAAATTTTGATCAGTTTCATGATAGCTATGTTTAGTTTTTGTATAGGACGTTAGATTTATAAAAAACGTTACATTAAAAATTAATCAACAATTACACCAACATAATAATTAAATGTATCAACCTCTAAATTATCTTTAGTAATACCGTCAATACCTACCGGGGTAAAAACTCCTTTCCCGGGTTTAATAAATTTATACTCGCCGCCTTTAGCTCTTACTTTTAACGGCATATTAAATCCAAATGCATCAGCAATATATTTAGCGTTTAATTTGCCGTTAATAGTGGCAAACTCCACTATCGGCAGGTGAGGATAATGCAGGTACTGGTCAAACACAGGTAGTAAATTTATGCCGGCCTTATCGCTTATGTACCTGGTAATATCATCATAAGTAACCGTTTGATGATAAAAGGTTTTGTTTAAGCCACGCAATATGCCACGCCATTTTTCATCATCATTAATAATGGTTCTTGTCATATTTAAAATCACAGAGCCTTTATTATACATATCGCCAGAGCCTTCCTTGTTCACGTTATATGGCCCAACAATCGGGGTGCCGTTTCGTATGGTTCTGCGTAAGCCGTTAACATATTCCTGGCCCTTCTGTTTATCAGATGTGCTCTCAATAAATAACGATTCAGAATAATCGGTAAAGCTTTCATGTATCCACATATCGCCAATATCTTTTGATGTTATATTATTACCGAACCACTCATGCCCGCTTTCATGCACGATGATATAATCCCAGGTTAAACCTAACCCGGTACCTGAAAGATCAATGCCGCTTGGATTACCCCGGTTACCGGCATAATAGCCGTTAACGTAATGGTTGCCATAAGCCACAGCGCTTTGATGCTCCATGCCCAGGTGCGGTGTTTCAACCAGTTTATAACCATCTTCATACCACGGATACGGGCCAAACCAATACTCAAATGCTTTTAGCATACGCGGTACGTTTGCAGCAAATTGTTTTTTAGCTTTCTCCAGGTTATATGACAATACCCAGAAATCTGTTGTCAGCTTGCCTTTTTCGCCATTGTAAACGTCAGAGAAATGTGCATAATCTGCAATGTTGGCAGCTACATCATAGTTATTTATAGGGTTAGCCACAAACCAATCAAACCGTGTATAGCCATCTTTCAGGTCGGTTTTTTTACGCAGGCGACCGTTTGATACATCCGTCAAACCTTTAGGTACACTAATACTTATCAGGATACTGTCAACCTCATCAGCCTGCTGGTCTTTATTGGGCCACCAGATACTTGCACCTACACCCTGGCAGGCTGTAGCCACCCATGACTTGCCCAGCGAGTCTGTTTTATAAACTACACCACCATCCCATGGGGCATTTTTAGCAATGGTTGGGTTGCCCGAATAGTAAACGGTAAACTCATCTTTGCTACCCTTTGTTATGGTTTGGGGGAATGTTACAAAAACCGCGTTAAACTCGCGGGTATAGGGCAGTTCTTTTCCTTTATAAACAACTTTTTCAACCGTAAAATTGGCAAACAGGTCAAACTGCAACTTGGTAAAATCCTGCGTAGCAGTAAACTTAAACAGGTTGCTGCCGCTGATGAATTTTTTATCGATATCAAACTTCACATCCAGATGATAATAATTAATATCATAGCAAGTACGCAAGGGCGTAAGGTAGCCGCGCAAAGAATCAGCGCGGGTAAATTTGTCCTTAGGCGCCATGAGTTGCGCTTTCGCGCTAAATGTGATGACCCCTAAAAGGATGAATAGTGAGTAGCGAAGTTTCATGAATTTTATTTTATTGTAATATGTATTATTTGTCGTTGGGTTTGTAATAAATAAACTCTTCTTTGTTTTTATTGAACAGAACAACCTCATCTTTTAAATTGATAGCTATAGTTCCATTTTGATAGATCCATTTATAATTAAAGGGAAGAACTTTCATTCCTTGATTATTAAAGTAATTATAAAGATCGCCGATTTTGAATAACAAAACGTTATTGTAAAACATTAGATCAGGTTTAATATTAATTTAAACAGTTCTTTTGAACCTCGGAAATAATGCCAGTCATGGCCTTTTTTTATATATTGGGATAATAGTATCGTTGGTCAAGTTGACGGAAAAATGCTCTAAAATATCCAGATTAAAAGGGTATTTAGCGATGATATTTTGAGCATGACCGCAATTGAAATATACCGACAGCAATACCAGCAATGATCGGTGTAGTTTCATTGTTAAAATAATATGTTTAAAGATAATTAAAAAAGCGATGGGTAAAGCCCATCGCCTTTTTAAGTTGCGACTATTGTAACACGGTAACCTTTACGCTTGACGGCGCAGCTGCATCATGATAAATCCTGATGGTAGCTTTTTGAAAGTCCGAGTCCTTAGCTTTATAAATATCTACAAATTTTTGCGGGTTGCGGTCGCCAAGCGGGAACCACGTGTTTTGTATCTGTATCATAATGCGGTGGCCCTTTTTAAAGGTATGGCCAACATCGGGCAGATCATACTTAATATTAGTAACCTTACCCGGTACAAATGCTTCCGGGTGCTCAAACGAATTACGGAAACGGCCCCTGAATATTTCACCGCGTATAAGCATCTGGTAACCACCCATAACCGGGTTTTTGGTGTATGGGGTTGGATCGGTATTAAGGAAATCATCCGGGAAAACGTCAATCAGTTTCACTACATAATCCGCATCAGTACCTGTGGTTGACGAGAATAGGTTTGCCATAACCGGGCCGGTTAAAGTGATATCTTCTGTCAAAGCATCTGTTTGATAAGTTTTAACATCAGACCTCCGCGATGCAAAGCGCTGATCGTCCAGCATATACTCGCGGGTACGAGCCCGCTGCACGCCATCCTGGTAAGGTACCGGTGTGGCAGGGTCGCTTACATATTCGTCAAAACTTGTTGCCGCCTTTGGCGCGGTAAATGACAGTTTGCCATTAGCCTGCAGGTATAAGCTTTTTTCGATCGTATTTTTTGGCGGCCATGTAGCAAACTTATGCCATTTGTTTTCGCCGCTGATAAATATAGTAGCTTCAGGCAGATCCATTTTGCCTTTATCTTTTAGGTAATAATTAAAAAATGGCAACTGCACATTTTCCTGGAACCACAAACTGGCGTTCGATTCAAAATCCTGGTCGCCAAAGTAACGGCCCTCGCTGCGTTCCCAGCCACCGTGGTACCATGGCCCCAATACCAGCATGTTTTTGGCTCCGGGGTTTTGTTTTTCTATCGCTTTATAAACCTTTTGTGCACCATAAGCATCCTCTGCATCAAAAAATCCGCCGACTGTTAATACGGCTGGCTTAATGTTGGTTAAATGTGGCAATATGCTCATCCGTTGCCAAAACGAATCGTAGTTAGGGTGGTTCATCATATCATCCCAAAACTTAACCGAGTCGCCCAGGTATTTCTTTTTAAAATTAGGCAGGGCACCCATTTCAAGGTAAAATTTATAATTGTCCTTATAAGCATTAGGTATCCCGTTCAAATAACGGGGCACTGGTTTTGGTCTTGGTACACCAAAGCTGGTCAGGAACGCAAAAGCATCCATCTCAAAAAATACACCGTTATGGTGAAAGTCGTCACCTTTGAACCATTCGGTAACCGGCGCTTGTGGCGATACTGCTTTTAAAGCCGGGTGGGCATTTGGTAAAGAAGCGGTCGAGTAAAAGCCCGGGTAGGAAATACCTTCTATACCTACACGGCCATTATTATTTGGCAGATTTTTTACCAGCCAGTCAATGGTGTCGTAAGTATCGGTACTTTCGTCTGTTTTTACGCCTGCTTTTTTAGCAGCAGCATCTATTTGCGGGCGCACATTTATAAAATCGCCTTCGCTCATATAGCGGCCGCGCACATCCTCATAAACAAAAATAAAACCCTCGTGGGTTAAGGCAGTGTCTTGCCCTAACGAGGTTTTATAAGTAGCACCATAAGGGCCCGCGCTATAAGGCGTACGGGTCATGAGGATAGGAAATTTCTGACTTTTGTCTTTGGGTGAATAAATGGTGCAAAACAGTTTTGCGCCATCGCGCATGGGTATCATTTGTTCTGTTTTAACGTAATGGTCTTTAATGTAGGCAGCTTCAGCTGTAGCAGTGGGAGACATTTGAGAGCCGCGTTGGGCATAAATACCGGTAAAGCACGTTACCAGGCAAATAGCGAGAAGTAGTTTTTTCATTGTTTTAAGAGATCAGTTTGAAAGGCTAATTTAATTAAACTGATGCATTTAAATAATAAGATGTAATGTTTTTTATTATTTCTGTGCGATAAGCGGCTTTTTTTATAATTACTAAGTCAACTAATCACTAATAAACCAATCTCTAATTGCTATTTTACTTAACTTTGCGCCACAAAAAAGTACTACTATGCAATATGATGTTATCGTTATAGGTTCTGGTCCGGGTGGTTATGTAGCCGCTATACGTTGTGCCCAGCTTGGTTTAAAAACAGCTTGTATTGAAAAATACGCTACTTATGGAGGCACCTGCCTAAATGTGGGCTGTATTCCTTCAAAAGCGTTATTGGATTCGTCCGAACATTTCTACAACGCCGGCCATGCTTTTGCAACACATGGCATCAATCTAAGCAATTTAAAGGTTGATATAGCCCAGATGATGAAGCGTAAGGTAGATGTAGTAGCCAAAAACACTGCGGGCATCAGCTTTTTATTTAAGAAGAATAAAATAGACGGTTATCAGGGCATGGGGTCTTTTAAAGATAAAAATACCATCATCATTACTAAAGAAGATGGTACTATCCAGGAAATAACCGGCACAAACATCATTATTGCAACCGGTTCAAAACCATCAAGCCTGCCATTTATTAAGATAGATAAGAAACGTATTATAACCTCGACAGAGGCATTGTCTCTTCCCGAAATACCTAAACACCTTATATTAATTGGCGGCGGTGTTATTGGTTTAGAATTGGGCTCTGTTTATGCGCGTTTAGGTGCAAAGGTGTCTGTAATTGAATTTATGGATGGCATTATTCCAACTATGGATAAAAGCCTGGGTAAAGAATTACAAAAGGTATTACAAAAACAAGGCATGGAGTTTTACCTGGGCCATAAAGTTACCGGCGCTACGGTAAAAGGTAAAGAAGTAACCGTTACGTTCGATTCGCCGCAGGGCGAAAAGAAAGAGCTGAAAGGCGATTATTGCCTGGTAGCTGTTGGCCGTATTGCTTATACCGATAGTTTAGGATTAGATAAAATTGGCATCACCGTTGAAGAGCGCGGCCGTAAAATTACTGTTGATGGGCATATGCAAACCAGCGTTAAAGGTGTTTATGCCATTGGCGATGTGATACAAGGCGCAATGCTTGCTCACAAAGCCGAAGATGAAGGCACTTACGTAGCCGAAACCATTGTAGGACAAAAACCACACATTAATTATAACCTGATACCGGGCGTAGTTTATACCTGGCCGGAGGTTGCGGCAGTGGGCCAAACCGAGGAGCAGTTAAAAGAAAAGGGAGTAAAATATAAAACAGGTTCGTTCCCATTCCGGGCAAGCGGTAGGGCGGTAGCCAGCGGCGACCTGGATGGTTTTGTAAAAGTACTGGCTAATGCCGCTACTGACGAAATTTTAGGCGTACACATGATTGGCCCGCGGGCCGCGGATATGATAGCCGAAGCTGTTGTTGCCATGGAGTACCGTGCCAGCGCCGAAGATATATCACGCATTAGCCACGCGCATCCAACCTATACCGAAGCCATGCGCGAAGCTTGTTTAGCCGCTACAGATAACAGACCGATACATATTTAAATTTGAAATTTGTGAGAGACTTATGATTATTAGAAATTTCGATTTCTAATAATCATAAGGTAAGGCCTAAAACTGATGAAAAGCGTCGGACACAAACTCTAATACTTTCGGTAATGATGTGCGCCAGTAGGTCCAGGTATGGCCGCCGTCACGTATCCTGAATTCATGTGGTATTTCTTTTTTGCGCATAGCGATATGTACCAGCGCATTCCCTTCATATAAAAAGTCATCATCGCCATCATCAATATACCAGCGCACAGCTTTCTTTTGGCTATCGGGCATGTTGTTTACCAGTGCTAATACGCTATGGCGGTTATAATAATTAGTTATGGTTGAATCTGCCAGGTTAGGATTGTTTTTTGTGTAAGTTTTACGCGCTTCGTCCAAAGTAAATGGCCCGACTGACGCACTTAACGGACATGCAGATGAAAATAGTTCAGGGTGATGCAAAGCGTACATAAATGTGCCGCCGCCACCCATAGACAAACCAGCTACCGCACGCGAGCGTTTGTCAGTTTTAGCACGATATTTCTTTTCTATAAAAGGTATCAGTTCCTGAAAAAAGAAGTCCTCATAGTTCCAATCGCCTTTAATATCGTTAAAGTAGCCACGGCGACCGGTATTGCCATCAGGCATTACAATTATCATAGGTGTGGCTGTGCCATCAGCAATGGCTTTATCAGTAATATTTAACACCTCGCCAAAGGTCACCCACCCGGTTTGGTCATCGCCCGATCCATGCAATAAATATAACATGGGATAGGTGCGGTTAGATGTCTCATAATCGGGTGGTAAGTAAATGGCGAATTTGCGGTCGCTTTTTAATATTTTGCTGGGTAAGCTCAGGTTGTCAAAAACTTTACCGGTTTGCGCAAAAGTTATAAAAGGAAGTAGCAATGCTATTAATACAAGTGATTTCTTCATTGTGTTTAATTGGTTAGGCCAATAGTTGAGGATCATTGACCCGATAAATTTAATATAAAAAATTAAATTTAACCAAGTCATCTCTCCCTATCGTTAGAATTGACATTAGCGGATATTCAAAATCTCATTACCTTTACGCTATAAATGGCTAAACAAACCGATGCACTCTATATCCGCTGGCTGTACATTTTTATAGGCATTGCGGTTGCTGTAAATTTTAGCGCATTATTTGTCCCCATAACCGGCCCGGATGGCACATTATATGCCTCAATAGCCAAAACTATGGTGCAGCGCAATAATTATGTGGAGCTGTTTGCATATGGTAAGGATTGGCTGGATAAGCCGCATTTTCCGTTTTGGGTAACCGCGTTTTTCTTTAAATGTTTCGGGTTTAAAACCTGGGCCTATAAGCTGCCTGCTATACTTTTTTTGTTGATGGGTGCGGTTTATACCTATTTGTTTGGCAAGGCGCTATATAATAAACAAATTGGCTTATGGGCCGTACTGATATTGCTTACCGCGCAGCATATTATCCTGTCTAACAACGATGTACGTGCAGAGCCTTATTTAACCGGGCTTATTATAGCTGCCGTTTATCATTTTTACAGGGCACATACCGGTAATAATTATTGGCATTTATTATTCGGCTGCCTGTTTACTGCCTGTGCCATCATGACCAAAGGCATGTTTGCCCTAATACCAATAGGCGGGGCCATTGCAGGGCAATTTATAATAACCAAACAATGGAAACAGCTTTTTAATTTACGATGGCTCATTGCCGCTATATTGATATTGATCTTTATCCTGCCCGAACTTTATTGCCTTAACCGGCAATTTGACCTACACCCGGAAAAGTTAATATTTGATAAGCATAATGTATCAGGCATAAGGTTCTTTTTTTGGGATAGCCAGTTTGGCCGGTTTTTTAATACCGGACCCATTAAAGGCAATGGCGACCCGACATTTTTTGTGCATACTACGCTATGGGCGTTTTTGCCATGGTCTGTTTTATTGTTTGTGGCGATATTCCGGTTCATAAAAACCGGTATTAAACATGTACAGACTACAGAGTGGTATTGCTTATGCGGATCATTATTAACGTTCTTATTATTCTCTGCCTCAAAGTTTCAGTTGCCGCATTATTTAAATATTGTATACCCATTCTTCGCTATTATAACAGCGCAGTATTTATATAATGCGCGGCTTCCAAAAAGTGTAAAGGCTATCCGTATTACTCAAATCATCATTATAATTTTGCTGTTGTTGGTGATAGGGGCGCTGCACTATTTTTATCAACCCGATACATTTACAGTTACCATTGGTGCTTGTTTAATGATACTGTTTATTACATTGCTTTTTTTACCACAGGTTATTACTGGAGATGTTATCCGCAGGATAGTTTTACAAACGCTATTAGCATCATTCCTGATTAATATATATCTGAATCAGGTGTTTTATACTTCGTTATTGCACTACCAGTCAGGCAGCGAAGCCGCTGTTTGGATTAACCAGCATAATCCGCAAAAAATGCCGGTGGTACAGGTAAATGATGATTATGTATCGGCGATGAATTTTTATATTGAAGGGCCAATAACAACAATTACCGATGGTACTGCGCTATATCCAACAAAACCATTTATGCTATATGCTACCGCTGATTTTGTTAAAAGTATTTCAACCGCAAGATGGGGAGTACAACCGCTTAAAACATTTAAGCGCTATTGGATAAGCCGGTTAAAACCCGCATTTTTAAATAGAGCCACAAGGGAGAAAGAATTAACAGAAATGGAAGTAGTTATTATAACACCAATTAAATAAATCCTAAAACGCTATTTTAAAAGTGTGAAAAGGTGCTTCAAAAACATATTCGAGGTTATAATTATACTGGCTGCAAATATTTTTAGCTATAGTTAACCCCAGGCCGGTACCATCAGAACTTTTGCCTTTTTTAAATCTTTCAAAGATCTCAGCATTATTTAGCGCGCCGCTTTCGCCGGTGTTTTGAAATATGAGCTTATTATTGGTAAGCTTTATAGATATTTTGCCATTTGTTTGGTTGTGTTTTATGGCGTTGTTAAACAGGTTATTAATTAGTATTTCAATTAAATACCTGCTTGCAGTAATTTCCTTGTCCTCAAGCACATGTATTAATTCAATACCTTTATTTTGAGTAAGCTCCTGGAACTGGTGCTCTTTTTCAAGTATTACATCTTTCAAGTTAAAGGTAGCATTGTCCTGTATCAGGTCATTATCAATTTTAACCAGCAATAAAAGTGATTGGTTTAAGCGCGAAAGCTTATTGGTTGCTGCATATATATCAGTAATCTGGGCAAACTGTTCGGCCTTTAATTTTTCATCCTGTATTAAAGTATCCAGTTTCGAAGTAATCACCGCGATAGGGGTAAGCATTTCGTGCGATGCATTCTCAGTAAAAGTTTTAAGGTTTTGATAATCATTTTTAACCCTTGATGACATAGTTATCACCGCATCATTTAATTCCTTAAATTCATCTATATTAGTTTTACTTAAATTAAGGGTGTTGGTATCAGCAACATTAAATGCTTTTAATTGCTGTAAAATATGGTAAAAAGGTTTCCATAAACCATTAAGCATATATTTATTGGTTATAGCCAGTATAATCAATAAAAATACAGTAAGCCCTAATGTAATAATAATAATTAACTGGGTTAAGTGCTTTGAGCCTTCTTTAGATTGAGCTACAGTTAATATATAGTTATTACCCTTTACTGAAATTAGCGCCTTTACTGCTCTGCCGGGTTTAATCTTATATTTTATGCCCCTGTTTTCGCTATCAGTGTCTCTTTGCGCCACATGATACGGAATATCATAAAAGCTCTTTTCAATTAATTTTTGATCTGTTTTAGTAAGGGTAGTTTGATCTCCGTTAAAATCAAGCTGTTTGGGCAGGCGTTGATTAAGATTTATATAATCTGTTATCTCATCCAGTTCTTCTGTCAGATCGCGGTCAAGCTGTTTGTTAACAATATAATTTATTGTAGTGTAATAAATAAAACCCGCAATAAACAATACTAAAAAAGTAATAATCAACGTAGCCTTATTATATTGTGAAGCTAACTTCATTTTATAAAAATTTGTAGCCTACCCCGTAAACAGATTTTATGTAATCCTTTTGCGCGGCTTCCATCAATTTTTTGCGGATGTTTTTAATATGGGTATAAATAAAATCAAAACTATCAACCAAATCAATTTCATCGCCCCATAAATGTTCGGCAATGGCGTTTTTTGATATAACTTTTCCTTTATTGGCTATAAAATATAATAGCATATCATATTCTTTACGGGTAAGTATGATGTTTATTGAATTAACTTCAACATCGCGTGCAAGTAAGTTTACACTAATTAGGTCGTAGTTTAATGTGTTTGTTGTATTAAAAGCCTTTCGCCTGAAGATGGCATCTATTCTTGCTTTTAACTCGGCCAGATGGAACGGTTTGGTCAGGTAATCATCAGCCCCAAGGTTTAACCCTTTTATTTTATTGTCTAACGAGTTTCGTGCCGAAATTATTAATACACCTTCATTTTTACCATTCGCTTTTAAATGCTCCAATAAAGTAAAACCTTCGCCATCAGGCAAGCCAATATCCAGCAATATACAGTCATATTGATAAAGTGTAACTTTACTGATGGCAGCTGCCAGGCTGCTGCAGCTTTCACATATAATTCCCTCAACGGTAAAATACCGTTCTATACTTTCCCTAAGACCTTGCTCGTCTTCTATTATCAGCAGCTTCAAAAATATATTTTTTTATAAATATAGCAATTGAATTTGAGGAAAATTTGAAGTAAACATGATGATAGAAAAACTGCCCGTTAATAAATAAATTCTATTTTTGCCGCTCTATGGATATTACACTAAAAAACAAATACGACAGCATTATTTTCGACCTGGATGGTACACTTTGGGATAGCTCGGCAAATGTTGTGCTGGCCTGGCAAGGAGCCAAAGAACAAGTAGATTATATTAAAGAAGATTTTACCCAGCCTATGATACATTCCATTACAGGAATGACTTACAAGGCTATTTTTGAAACCCTGCTTCCGTATCTTACCAACGAACAGCGCGAGGATTTTAAAGCTATAGCTTCAAAAAAAGAACTGGAAATTTTATATGAAAAAGGCGGCGAGCTTTACCCGGGCCTGGAAGAAGCTCTGCAATACCTGGCTGATAAATACAAGCTATTTATAGTTAGTAATTGCCAAAGCGGGTACATTGAGGTGTTTTTTAAAATAAGCGGTCTGGAGCATTACTTTATTGGTCACCAATGTTACGGTACTAAAAATATGCCTAAAGCCGATAATATAAGAGATATTATAACCGGCCATAACCTTAGCGCCCCGATTTATATAGGTGATACAATGGGTGATTATAATGCTGCCACAAAAGCAGGTGTGCCGTTTATTTTCGCGGATTATGGATTTGGTGTGGTTGAGGAGGATCAGGTAGCGACGATTTCTAAGTTGAGTGAGCTGGTAGAAATACTGTGATTGAAAATTGATGCTCCGTTAGGAGCAAAAACGTCGATAGAAAACATTTCCTGATACCTACAGTTATTTTATAAATCATATACGGTTATGGAAATTTCAAAATATCTGCACTCCTGTTTGGTGTTTGAGCTGGACGGGCACAAGCTATTATTCGATCCGGGTAAGTTTACTTTTGCCGAAGGTATGGTAACGCCTGATATGTTTGCTGATGTAAACAGCATAATTATTACCCATATACACCCCGACCATTTAGATGCCGAAAATCTTAAAAAAATTGCCAGCCTCAGCGGCGCGCCCATCTATACCAATTCGCAAGTAGGTGAGGTTTTGCAAAAAGCAGGTATTGCACACACAGTTTGGCACGACGGTATACATTATGCCGGGCCTTTTAAATTAGAGGCAATAGCAGTTATTCATGAACCTATATTAGATAACCCGTTACCACAAATGACAGGTTTTATAATTAATGATAAAGTGCTGCACCCAGTGGATTCAATGGAAGACGCGCTATTAAATTATAAAGGAATCGAACTATTAATAATGGTAACCATGGCGCCTTTTGCCAACGAACTGCGCATAACCGGTTTTGCCGATAAACTACAACCCAAACAAATACTGCCTGTTCATGACGGCTACGCTAAAGAGTTCTTTATTAAGCAACGGTATGAAGCCTACAAGAAGCACTTTGATAAACAGGGTATAAAATTTAATGAGATCTATAAGTTAGGTGATAGTATTACTATTTAACATAACTAATTTCACATTTTGATCTGTATTAATACCAAATACCGATCCGGAATTTAGTTCATTTAATTACCTGTCATGTTAAATTCCCATAAAATTGGGTAAAAATCTCACTTATCCGTCAGTTTATAGCGATAATCTTGTTACATGGCGAAAATTTAGTTTATACAATCAACTAATTTTTAAATTTGTTGCACGTAACACCACGGTATGTTCAACACTATTTCTAAATATGCCTTATTAGGTATTTTTTGTATTTTTTTTGTATTCAAGGTAAATGGTCAGCAAAAGGTATTAAGCCTTAAAGAAGCAGAACAGATAGCGCTTGCTAATTACGGCACTATAAAAGCTAAAGCCAGCCAGTTAAACGCGTCAAAAGCTTTTTTAAAAGAAACACGTACCGAAGCCCTGCCCGATCTGAACGTTTCGCTGCAACAGGATTATGGTACCGTTAATGGCACAACCGGGCCCCTTTTTGGGTATCATGGTTTGGCCGTATCTTCATCTGGGCCAACTTTACCTAATCAAAATTATAATGCTGCCTTTGGTTCGCTATACGTAAGCAACATTAACTGGGACGTTTTCGCGTTTGGTAAAGCCAAAGAAAGGGTTAAAGTGCAGGGAGCTGTGGTGGCCCTTAATGAAACCGACCTGGTACAGGAACAGTTTCAGCACCAGGTACGGGTAGCAAGTACATATTTAAACTTATTGGTAGCACAACAATTAAGTAAGGCACAAGAAGATAATTTGTACCGCTCCATGCAATTACAAAAGGTTGTGATTGCCCGTGTACGTAATGGTCTAAATCCGGGTGTTGATTCTTCTCTGGCAAATGCCGAGGTATCAAACGCCAAAATTGCTTTAACCAATGCACAGCAAATAGTACAAAATCAAAGTAACCAGTTAGCGCAGTATTTAGGTATTACACCGCAAGATTTTGTGTTAGACAGTACCTTTGTAAGCAAGGCGCCGCCAAAACCTAATGCAATCTCAACGGTAAGTTTAGATGATCATCCCGAATTACGCTACTTTCGTAACCGCATTGGTGTAAGCGATGAGCAGGCAAAATATTTAAGCACATTCAGCTATCCTACATTCAGTTTATTTGGTGTTTACCAGGGCAGGGGGTCGGGTTTTAAATCAGATTATGGCACTAACCTGAGCAATTACAGCACAAGTTATGGCGCCGGTATACAGCCTACGCGGTATAATTATTTATTAGGCGCTGCGGTAATCTGGAATATCACCAATCCGTTTAGGGTGCATTACCAGGTACAATCACAAAAATACACATCAGATCAATACCGGAACGAATATGAGCTGGTTGGCCAGCAATTACGCGACCAGCAACTGCTTGCCGAAATCCGGATAAACAATGCCCTGAAAAACTACAATGAAGCACCGGTTGAAGTAAAAGCCGCTACAGATGCATACAATCAAAAGTTTGCTTTATATAAAAACGGTTTATCCAACATTGTTGATTTTACGCAGGCGTTATATGTACTGAACCGCGCCGAAGTTGACAGGGACATAGTGTCAAACAACGTTTGGCAGGCGGTATTATCAAAAGCTGCGGCAACCGGCGATTTTAGTGTGTTTATGAATAATTTTTAATAAGATACAGGTATAACAATGGGAATGATAAAAAGTGCGCTTAGAAGACCAATTACCGTACTGGTTATAGTAGCGGGGCTGTTTTTCTTCGGTATTAGCGCGATACGAAGTATTAAGATAGATATTTTCCCCGATCTTAATTTGCCTGTAATTTATATTTCGCACCCATATGGCGGTTATACACCTAACCAAATGGAGTCGTACTTTGGTAAGCAGTATGTTAACTTACTGCTATATGTATCGGGCGTAAAAAGTATCGAAACCCGTAACATAACGGGGTTAACTCTTATTAAGCTAACCTTTTACGAAGGTACCAATATGGCCCAGGCCGCTGCGGAGGTGACGGCTTATACCAACAGGGCGCAGGCCTCTTTCCCGCCCGGCTCGCAGCCACCATTTATATTAAGATTTGATGCTTCTACACTTCCGGTAGGTCAGTTGGTGTTGACCAGTGCTACAAAAACTAATAATGAGTTATTGGATCTGGCCAATATTTATGTTCGATCATCATTTACCTCTATACCTGGTTTAGTTGCGCCTGCGCCGTTTGGTGGTAACCAGCGTACAGTTTTAATAAAGATTGACCCCGAACTATTGCGCTCACATAATTTAACGCCCGATCAAATAGTTACAGCCCTGCGCGATAACAATCAAAATACACCGGCGGGTAACGTGCGTATAGGCGATTATAATTATCTGGCACCTGCTAACACCAGTATGAAAAAGGTGGCAGATTTTGGCGATATTGCTATCTATAAGAATGGCATACAAACCGTGTTTTTACGTGATGTAGCAACTATTGAGGATGGGGCTGATATAACTACAAGCTATGCCCTTATCAACGGCAAACGTTCTGTTTACTTGCCTATTACCAAATCTGCTGATGCTTCTACCTGGGATGTGGTACAAAATTTAAAGAAAGCCATACCACGTTTCCAGGCCTTATTGCCTGAGGATGTTAAGATATCTTACGTATTCGATCAATCTGTTTATGTTATAAACGCCGTAAAAAGTTTAGCCGAAGAAGGTGCTATAGGCGCGGTACTTACCGGCTTAATGGTTTTGATGTTTCTGGGAGATAAGCGCGGTGCGCTAATTGTAATATTAACTATACCAATAGCTATTATAGCGGGTATATTCTTCTTGTCGCTTTTCCATCAAACAATAAACATCATGACGCTAAGCGGGCTTTCGCTGGCAATTGGTATCCTGGTGGATGAATCGACGGTGACGATTGAGAATATTCACCAGCACTTTGATATGGGTAAACCCAAGGCTTTGGCTATCTGGGATGCCTGTAAAGAAATTGCGTTCCCTAAGTTGTTGATTCTGTTTTGTATCCTTGCAGTATTTGCGCCTGCCTTTACCATGAAGGGTATTCCGGGCGCGTTATTCCTGCCTTTGGCATTGGCAATTGGTTTTTCCATGATAACTTCATACCTGCTGGCCCAAACCTTTGTACCCGTAATGGCCAACTGGATAATGAAGAATGAGCATGAAGATAAAAGCCATGCTGATGGTTTTGCTTTGGATGATGAGGGTGAAGCATGGGAACAAAAAGAACTCGCCATAAAAAATGCTACACAAACAAATAAAAAATTAAGCCGGTTTGATAAATTCAGGCTTCGCTTTTTGCGGCTGATGGATAGGATGATGCCTAACCGGAAGATCATAGTAATAATTTATGCGGTTGCAGCCTGCGGATTAGCACTCCTGCTATTAAATATCATAGGGCGGGATGTATTGCCAAAAGTAAATTCGGGCACGTTTCAGGTACGTTTGCGTGCGGCAGATGGTACCCGTTTAGAGCGTACCGAAGCCATTACCCTTAAAGCACTGCATATACTGGGCGAGTTGGTTGGAAGGCAAAACATTGAAGTAACATCTGCAATAGTAGGTCAGCACCCGGGGCAATTTTCAACCAGCCCTATTTATTTGTTCATGGCTGGTCCGCAGGAAGCGGTATTGCAGGTAAATTTAAAAGAAGATTATAAAGTAGACCTTGATGAACTTAAAGAGAGATTCAGGGCCGCTATGAAAAAAGAGCAGCCGGGTATAATGCTTTCTTTTGAGCCTATTGAGCTTACTGATAAAATTTTGAGCCAGGGATCGCCAACACCTGTTGAGGTGGCTATATCCAGCAAAAATAAAAAACAGAATGTTGAATTTGCCTTTAAGGTATTAGATAAGTTAAAGAAAATACCTTACCTGCGCGATGTACAGATAGGACAGTCTTTTAAATATCCTACCATAAATATTAATATCGACAGGCAACGCGCCGCTCAGCTCGGAGTAAGCTTAAATGATATATCGCGCTCATTGGTGGCTTCAACCTCGTCATCCCGCTACACCGAGAAAAACGTATGGCTGGATGAAAAAGTAGGCTTAAGCTATGCGGTACAGGTACAGGTACCCGAATACCAGATGGCCAGTTTGAATAATATCCGCGAAATACCTGTACTGGCTAACCAGGCAAGACCGGTATTAAGTGATGTGGCCGATATAACTATCGGCACAACTTATGGAGAAAATGATGATATTGGTGCCATACCTATGCTATCGGTCACCGCTAATTTAAATGATAAGGATTTAGGCAGCGCGACGGATGATGTGCAGAAGGCTATCAAATCATTAGGTAAACTACCACGCGGTTTAACTGTAGAGCCACGCGGTTTAAGCACAACGTTAACTGACACACTTGATAGTTTGCAAAATGGATTATTAGTTGCGGTTATTGTGATATTTTTAATGCTCGCGGCTAATTTTCAATCATTTAAAATGTCATTCGTGGTGTTATCAACCGTGCCCGCGGTACTGTTTGGGTCATTGTTCCTGGTAAAATTAACGGGGGCCACATTGAACCTGCAATCATACATGGGTATGATTATGTCCGTTGGTGTATCCATATCCAACGCCGTATTATTAATAACCAATGCCGAAGAATTACGCAAGCATAATGGTGATGCTCTAAAATCTGCCCGTGAAGCAGTAGCTTTACGTTTAAGGCCGGTATTGATGACCAGCTTAGCCATGATTGTGGGTATGATACCGATGGCATCCGGAATAGGAGAAGGTGGCGACCAAACATCACCATTAGGTCGTGCCGTTATTGGTGGATTATTAGCCTCTACCTTTGCAGCCTTGTTAATATTGCCGCTGGTTTTTGCCTGGGTACAAGGTAATACCACCACCGATTCTGTTTCCTTAGATCCCGAAGATAAAGAAAGTAAATTTTATGTACCCCAGCACCATCATGAACATATTGAAACATAGATCAACAACAGCTATAGCCGTATTGGCTGTAAGCGTAAGCTTATTACTGGGCGCCTGCCATTCGGAAGAAAAAGGCACAGAAGAGGCAAAACAACAAAAAGAACAGCAAGACGCGGTTGATTTTCCATCCGTTAATGTAGCACCGGTAGAAAAAGGTAAACTAAGCTCGAGCATTGCTGTACCGGGCGAGTTATTGCCTTATCAACAGGTTGATCTGTATGCCAAAATAAATAGCTATGTTAAAAAGCTAATGGTTGATCTTGGCTCGCAAGTTCACGCAGGGCAATTGCTGGTAACTTTAGATGCTCCCGAGATCAATTCGCAATTAGCGGGGGCGCAATCAAGAATAAAGCAGCAGGAAGCTATATACTTTGCCAGTAAGGCAACTTACGATCGTTTATTAAGCACCAGTAAAATTCCAGGTACAATTTCACAAAACGATCTTGAACAGGCTGATGCGAAAAAAAATGCGGATTTTGCCAATGTAGAATCTATAAAATCAGCATATAAAGAAATATCATCCAACTTAGCGTATTTACAAATACGTGCGCCATTTGATGGGGTAATAACAACACGTAATATAAATTTAGGTGCTTATGTTGGCCCGGGCGGTAAAAATTCTGATCCGTTGTTTGTTTTGCAAGATCAAACCCGCTTACGTTTGGTAGTATCAGTACCCGAAAGTTATATAGGCGGTTTAAGCAATAAAAGCGAAGTTAAATTTACCGTACGCGAATTGCCCGGCGAAAAATTTACTGCCAAAATTGCCCGCTTAGCCGGCGCGCTTGATGACAGGCTACGTTCTGAACGTGTGGAGATGGATGTTTATAATAAAGGAAACAAACTACTCCCACATATGTATGCTGACGTGAATGTACCACTGCCATCACATGACAGTACCCTTATTGTACCAAAAAGCGCGGTAGTATCATCAACCGAAAAAGTGTTTGTGGTAAAGGTTACTAATCATCATGCCGAGTGGGTTGAAGTGAAAAAAGGCTTTCAATCAGGCGATAAAATGGAAGTTTACGGTAAGCTGAAAGCCGGCGATAAAGTAGTTAAAAATGCTACTGACGAGATAAGGGACGGCCAGCAGGTGAAGGATAATTAACAAAAAGGTTACGGTTTCCACTCCAGCACACTAATAGCGCTGGGTGGTATATCCTTTGTTTTTTCACCATCGCCTTGCTCAACATTTTGCAGGAACAAGTTTACCATTTTTTGTTGTTTCCACAACTCTGTATCATAAGTAGGTTCCCACATGCCTGCGCTTTCTTTGCTAATATTTTTTATAGTCCATTTACCCAGCTTTATATCATCGCAAATAGCAGCGGTTACTTTGTTTTGCTGCTCCTCGTCGCGATATATTACATAAGCTTTCTGCGCTTTACCTGTATTGTTTAGTAATATAACAGGCCTGGAAACAGGTATACGTTTAGTGCCACTTCCTGACAAACTAAAAGGTGTTTTACGATTGGTTATTCGCTGAGTTAGCCAGCCGGCGCCGTTATTATAGATCAATTGGTATTGCGGCACTGTAGCATCTGCAGCGCGCCAGTAAGTAACTATATAGGGATGTCCTGAATTATCCGCAGCCATTGAGGTAGTATTAATCAGCTCGCTTTTCTGTGGGATCCTGGCAGCATATTCGGCGTTCGCGATAGTAATAGGTAAACTGTATTTTTCGCCGGTGCTTTTTTCCCAGGTTTTACCGCCGTCTTTTGACTTTGCGTAACACATGTCATGATTAGTTTCTACATCACCGCTTTCGCGCCATACCCATGATAAATGAATGGTGCCGGCATTATCCACACAGCACTGCCAATAGGCATTGCGCTGGTTCTCGCCATTTATAAAAGCATCCTGAACTTGTTCCCATTTTTTTGTTTTTACATCATAACGATTCATCATCAGGTCGCCATTGCCTGATTGGCCTGTACGGTACAGGAATAGTAAGTTACCGTCTGTTAAATTGTAAAACTCGGGGTAGGTTACTTTAGTTTCTTTTAACCCGGTCATATTTAGTTTTTCACTTAGTTCTAACGAGCCGGGACCCAGGCTTTTGCAATAATTTAACTGGTTACCATGATGATCCCATGAAACATGCAGGTAACCTTCGCCATCAGCTATAATACTGATCGATCTATGTGCATCAGTAGCATCTCCTTTATAGGGCGTTGTGCGAAATTTCCACTTGCCAGATCCTATTTTATGTTTGGCTAATACCAACTGCTGCTGACCATTATAGTAAGCAATAAACTGGGTATCCCGATAGGTGGTTAATGAGTTATGCCTCATTATAACAGCATTTACAGAATTTTTTGCCCAGCCATTAGCCACATAAATGGTATGTTGAGCAAAGCTTACCGCAGAAAATAAGATTAAAAATACAAGCAGAAACAATCGTTGTGCTTTTACCATTTTATTGCAATTGTTTTAAAATGCTAACGCCCAATACGTCGGTACCCGGGCTGGCATTTGATAATATAATAACGGCAATATTTTTCTCTATGTTATAAGCAAGAAAACTACTACTGCCATAAGTGCCGCCATTATGAAAATAGTAGCTAACCCCATTCACCTCAATTATATGCCAGGCCAGGCCCAGTTTTGTATCCGTATTAAAGGTGATCTGATGGGTTAGCTCAAAAGCTTTGGATAGTTTACTGTCGCTTTTTGTCATATTAGCCTTTGCATATAGCAATAGGTCGTTAACTGTTGATCTTAGTGACCCGGCAGGAGCCAGCGCGTCAAAGTCCCAGGCAGGGGTTTGTTGCCCGTTATCGTCATAAACTGTAGCGAAGCGTGTGGATATCATGGGGGTCAAATGCTGTACCGTGCTTTTCATTTGTAATGGTGAGCAAATAATTTCCCAAACTAATTGTTCAAAGCCCTTGCCGCCTGCCTGTTCTAAAATAGTGCCCAGCAATCCTGCCGCTAAATTAGAGTAGGCATATTGTTCGCCGGGCCTGCTGTTTAGGGTGCATTTTTTCAGGTAGGCAAACAGTAACTGCTTATTGTAGTTTTTATAGGGATTTATTTTATTGTAGGGCCGTTGTGCAGAAAAGTTATCGGGCAAGCTTGGTAAGCCTGATGTATGGTTGCTTAAATTTAGCAAAGTGATGTTTTTAAGCTCAGGGTTGCGGGCTACAGAATCCGGCAAAAATTTGGTTATGGGGTCTGTTAAACTTATCTTCCCTTCATTAACATAATAAGCTAATAGGGTAGAGGTGAATGTTTTGGTAATAGAGCCTATTTCGAATATAGTATTTGTAGTGGGCAGGCGTTTATTGCCCCTTGTTGTTTCCCCATAATTATAGGTGCTAACTTTTCCATCTTTAATAATGCCGATGCTTAAGCCAACGGTATTTGCTTTTTGTATATACTTTCTTGCCTCTGCATTAATTTTTTTATCTATGTCTGACTTTAAGGGGTTGGAGGTGGCAACCGGTTCGGGCTTGGTAGCCGATTCATCTTTATAGGGTTGAAATAGGAACAGTTCTATTTTATCATCCTGATCAAGGTTCATGAGCAACTGCATAGTTACTGCATCAAATTGAAGTTTGTAAGTGGCTGTTTTGTTATTTACAAAGCTTAGCAGCGAATCCTTTTTTATTTCGCCCAATGGGAACAACTGCTGCGAGCAAATATCCCTAAATGCAGCCATGCTTAATGCTTTCCTGAAATTTGCGCCCGTTAAAGCGTATATCCCATCGGCATCTTTGGATTTGAAGTGTTTTTTAACCAGTGTTAATACAGAATCTGTTTTTTGTAGCCGCAGGCTTTGGGCAGACATGTTTAAAGATGCAAATATCCCAAACACAATAAATACTAAACTGCGTATAGGTTTCATACCGCTCAAATTTATGGGGTTTGCCCGGCCAGTAAATATAACACAGCCATACGTATGGCAACGCCATTTTCTACCTGGTCTAATATAATAGATTGCTTGCTGTCGGCAACATCGCTGGTAATTTCAACACCACGGTTAATGGGGCCGGGGTGCATTACGGTTATCTCTTTATCTAACGAGTCGAGTATTTGTTTGTTTAAGCCGTACAACATGGTATATTCACGCAGAGATGGAAAATACTTAATGTCCTGCCTTTCCAGCTGTATGCGCAGCATATTGGCTACATCGCACCAGTTAAGGGCCTTTATAAGGTTGTTTTCTACCTTAACACCTAATGCGCTGATATATTTGGGGATAAGTGTAGTTGGCCCGCAAACCATAACTTCGGCACCTAATTGTTTAAGGCATAAAATATTTGACAGTGCAACGCGCGAGTGCAAAATGTCGCCTACAATAACAACTTTTTTCCCGGCAACATCTCCATATTTTTCGCGTATAGAAAAAGCGTCGAGCAAAGCTTGCGTTGGGTGTTCATGGGCGCCGTCGCCGGCATTTACTATCTGGGCCTTTACATGTTTAGATAAAAAGGTTGCCGCGCCTGCATACGGGTGGCGCATTACCACCATGTCTACCTTCATGGCCAGTATATTGTTTACCGTGTCAATCAATGTTTCGCCTTTACTTACTGATGATGAAGACGCGGCAAAATTTACCACATCGGCTGATAAGCGTTTTTCGGCAAGCTCAAATGATAAGCGGGTGCGGGTAGAATTTTCAAAAAATATATTGGCAATGGTTACATCACGCAGGGAAGGGACTTTTTTTATTGGCCGGTTTAATACCGTTTTAAAATTATCGGCAGTTTCAAAGATCAATTGAAGATCTGTCGTGTTCAAATCCTTTATTCCTAATAAATGTCGTGTGCTCAGTCCTGCCATTATTTAACTTCCGATAATAAAACTATTTTATCTTCCCCATCTGTTTCTTTCCAGCTAACTACCACTTTTTGCGATGCAATTGAATCAACCTCTATGCCTACATAGTCGGCAGCTACCGGTATGTGGCGCGAGTAACGTCTATCAACCAGTGTTAATAGTTCTATCTTTTCGGGCCTTCCAAAAGCAAGCATGGCATCCATTGCTGCGCGTATAGTACGGCCTGTCCAAAGCACATCGTCTATCATAATTACTTTTTTGCCTTCAATAATAAAATCTATTTTAGTTTGATTGGGTACCAGCGGCGATTCGCGCCTGCGGAAATCATCCCTGTAAAAGGTAATATCGAGGTCGCCTTGTTCAATGATATTATCCGGTAATATTTTGCGAAGTTCTTCGGCTACACGCTTTGCCAAGTATATACCCCGGGGTTGAATGCCTATCAATACAGATCCTGAAAAATCATTATGATTTTCAATTAACTGACGACATAAACGCTGAATTGTGATTTGAAATTTTTGACCGTCGAGCAGCGTAAGGTTTTGCATCGTTTGGGTGGATTTGGGCAAAGGTAATAATTTTAGTGATTAGTTGAATAGTGATTAGATATTAGTGTATAAGTTATTCCCAAATTAGACTTGTAAGAATATAAAGTATTATTCCTTCTGGGAATATTTTATAAATTTATAGCGCTTACCTTATTTAACCAATAACATTGTGCCAGTACGTAACCGTTTTTACGAAAATTTATTACAATTTTTGTTTGGATTAATACTTATATTAATTATTGGCAATGTGATTATTAAACTTTTCGGTCTTTTAATTAGCTATTTTTTTTAAAATATAGCATTCAAATATGCTAAGATTATACAATGAGCTTTATACCTATTTACATACCCCCTGTTATGCCTAAAGCTATATATTTACTCTTATTATTTTTATTTTTAAGCTGTGCTGCCTTTGCGCAGCAATCAATCTCGGTTCTGCATTCTCGTCTTCGCGCAGAATCGGAGTCGGCAAAGATCAATACCTATCTGGAGATAAGTAAAATTTATGCAGCAGATCAGCCGGATTCCGCCGTGCATTATTGTAACCAGGCTATGAAACTGGCAGAGGGCCTGAGCGACCGCAATAGCCAGGGCCTGTTACTTATTGAATTGGGCCGCATTAATATTTTGCACCATCACGAAGAATTGGCAAGGAGGTTTATTAACGAAGCGCTATTCATATTCCGTAACCTGCATCAGTCTGAAGGTATAACCCTTGCTTATGACCAATTAGGATTGCTTGACGGGCAACAAAAAAATATAAGCGCTGCTATAGAAGACTTTGGCAGATCGATGGAGTTTTATAGAGATAGCCATGATAGTTTGGGCATATTGGAAACTTATAACGGGCTTGGAAAAGTATATGAGGAAAAAGGGGATATAGAAAAGGCACTTACTTATTACCTGCGGATATTGGTGCAATATGAACATCGGAAACTAAAGCCGGAAGCTTATTTTATATTGTTAGATCGTATTGGCCATTTGTATTTGAAAAAAGGCGACAGCCATACTGCACTCAAATATTTAGAAGAGGGCATACGAAATAGCAACACATCTTCTGAACGCGATACACAGATCACCATGTTAAATGAAGAAGGGAAGATATACGAGCAGGATGGACAAAAAGCTCATGCATTAGCCTACTACAAACAAGCACTATCAGAAGCGAAAAAATTTAACCAGCCGGAAGAACAGGCACAGGCATTAATAAATATTGCAGGGATATTAAAAAAGGGAAACTCAACCCAAAGTTTAAATGACCTGAAACGCGCCCTTAAGATAGCCGATAGCCTTAGGCAACCCCGTTTAGAAGCTACAATTTATGCGGCCCTGGCCGGTGTATATCAACAGGAAAAGGATTATAAAGAAGCTATGGTGGCCCTGGAAGAAAATCATCGCTTACTGGATAGTTTGCTGAATGCTGATACTACAAAAGAAATTGCAGCTATAGATAGCAGCTATGCTTTAGAAAGTTCAAGGGAAAAGATAGGCAATTTGCAACAAGTTACAAAAAAGGAAAAAAAAGAGCTGGATATGAGCCTGGCTATATTGATAGCGATCTTAGCGTTATTGGTACTTGCCTATTTGTATTTGATAAAGATACGGCGGTTAAATAAAGAGCTTAAAGCAGCTAATCAGGTTAAGGATGTCCTGTTCTCTGTAATAGGGCATGATTTAAAGGGCCCGGCGGGAAGTGCGGCACAACTCTTTGCCTTAATGGAAACCGAGGAGTTTACTGAAGCGGAATTAAAAAGCATGATCTCTGACCTGCGAAAACAAACCGAGGCATCATTTGAATTGCTGCAAACTTTGTTTGAGTGGGGAAGCGCCCAGTTGCAGGGAATTAAAGTACAGCCTAAAACGTTGAATGCAAAATCTATAATCTCTAAGAACATTCATTTGCTTTCAAGACAGGCAGAGATGAAAAATATTATTGTCAGTAATCATGTGCCTGAAAGAACCGAAATTATGGGCGACCTGAATCATTTTGATTTTATTATTCGTAATCTAATATCCAACGCTATTAAATTCACTTACGAAACCGGACGTATAGATCTGGATGCACAAAAAGCTAATGGTGAAGTAATTTTTTCTGTTAAAGATACAGGCATAGGTATGGGTCCAGATCAACAAAAACTGTTTTTAAAATCAAACCTCCAGGTCTCTTACGGTACTAAAGGTGAAAAAGGAAGTGGCCTTGGCTTGAGCCTAATCAAAGAGTTTCTTGAGGCAAACAATGGCCGCATATGGCTGGAAAGCACGCCCGGAAAAGGTACTACCTTTTATTTTTCTTTTCCAGCGGCAAAGCAATAACGTTAATCCTTACTGTTATTTCGAGCGTTAATTTGGGTATTTACAAAATGAATACAAAAGAACGTTGTTAATCTAAATCAAAAAATACCTGTATTGTTTTTGAGCGATAGCGGTAAATCTTATAGGTTTAGGCAAGGTCGTCGCGCAAGATAAGATAAGTCAAACAAAAAAGCCCTATCGAACAATCGATAGGGCTTTTTAAAAATATTTGGTTAAAGCTTATTTAGCTTCTTCTTCAGATTTTTTAGCTGCTGCTGCTTTTTTAACAGCAGCTTTAGTTTCTGCACCTTCCATTTGTTCTTTCAATTGGGCAAGTACACTTAAATCACCTAAAGTTGATTTTTCAACCGATTCTTTCACTTTCTTAACCGCGTTGTTAGCAGATTTTGCTTCTTTTTTACGGTTTTCAAATTCCTGTACACGAGCATCGGCACGAGCTTCTTCCCATATACGTGAGTGTGAAATAACTATACGTTTGTTTTCCTTGTTAAATTCAATGATCTTGAATTCAGCAACTTCTTCGCCTTTCAAGCTCTTGCCATCTTCTTTAACAAGGTGTTTGGTCGGCACAAAGCCTTCAACACCGTAAGGTAAAGCAACTATAGCACCTTTATCAGTTACTTTTAACACGGTACCTTCATGTATTGAATCAATAGTGAAGATGGTTTCAAAAGTATCCCAAGGGTTTTCTTCTAGTTGTTTGTGGCCCAGGCTTAATTTACGGTTATCAACATCAAGCTCTAAAACAATCACGTTTAATTTTTCACCTACTTTAGTGAATTCATTAGGATGATTGATTTTTTTAGACCATGAAAGGTCAGAGATGTGAATTAATCCGTCAATGCCGTCTTCCAGTTCAACAAATACACCAAAGTTGGTCATATTTTTAACTGTAGCTACGTGTTGTGTACCAACAGCATAACGTTCGGCAGCATTTTGCCAAGGATCAGGGGTTAATTGTTTGATGCCTAATGACATTTTACGCTCATCACGATCTAATGTCAATACTTGTGCTTCAATTTCGTCACCAACTTTCAGGAATTCCTGAGGATTACGCAGGTTTTGAGACCATGACATTTCTGACACGTGAATCAAGCCTTCGACACCCGGGATGATCTCTAAGAAAGCACCATAATCAGCAACGGTAACTATGCGACCTTTAACTTTAGAACCAATTTGCAGTCCTTCGTCAAGGCTTTGCCAAGGATGAGGAGTTAATTGTTTCAAGCCAAGAGCGATACGTTTTTTCTCGTCATCAAAATCCAAAACAACAACGTTGATTTTTTGATCCAATGCCAAAACTTCTCTTGGATGCTCAATACGGCCCCATGAAATATCTGTAATGTGTAATAAGCCGTCAACACCACCAAGGTCAATAAATACACCAAAGTCGGTAATATTTTTAACTGTGCCTTCCAATACCTGGCCTTTTTCAAGTTTGGCAACAATTTCGGTTTTTTGGTTTTCCAAATCGTCTTCAATCAGCACTTTGTGCGATACCACTACGTTTTTAAACTCGTGGTTGATCTTAACAACTTTGAATTCCATTGTTTTGCCCACATAAATGTCATAATCCCTGATAGGTTTAATGTCAATTTGTGAACCTGGTAAAAAGGCTTCAACGCCCATTATATCTACAATCAAACCACCCTTAGTTCTGCTCTTAACAAAACCAGTGATGATTTCATCATTGTCCAATGCAGAATTAATACGTTCCCACGATTTTTGAGTTTTTGCACGTTTGCGCGAAAGTACCAACTGTCCGTTAGCATCTTCCTGCGATTCAACAAAAACTTCAACGGTGTCACCGATCTTCAGATCAGGTGTATCACGGAATTCAGATACAGATACCAAACCATCAGATTTAAAACCGATGTTTAATACTACATCCTTGTTGTTAACATTTACAACTGTACCGGTGATGATTTCGCCTTTGGTGATAGAACTGAATGTTCCATCATACATTTTCTCTAATTTCTCACGGTCGCTGTCGCTGTAATTGCCAAATTTTTTCTCATCAGCATCCCAATCGAAATCTTCGTTTGCTGCTGTGATCTTTGATTTGATCTCCTCGATAGAGATTGAATCAGCTTCTG
>NZ_JAQBOD010000011.1 GCF_028288205.1 Mucilaginibacter sp. | reverse complement strand
ATCTGGCGAATTTTATCAATTTTAGTGTGGATGGTTTGTAATTCGTATAACGCTTTAAGCTTTTGTTCTACGGTTTGTTCCATTATTTTGACGGGATTTTCTATTTATTTCTTTATAAACGGATGGCAAAGATACAACATTTTTTAAAATATTTTATAATCGATTTGTAAATTGCTCGTGTTCAAAGTGTACAGCGCTAACCCGCCTCTTGTTGGGTTTATTTATATAAAATACCGCACCGGGTTAGTATTAACGCTGGTTAAGCGCAGCGGCAGATCAGTAAACTTTTTCTGTATCATTTCGTGCAGCAGTTGCTGGGTAAACTGTTCGCTTTCAAAATGGCCTATATCGGCAATCATTATCTTTCCTTCGGCATTAAAAAAATCATGGTATTTAAAGTCGGCAGTAATAAAAACATCGGCACCGCCGGCTATTGCATGTTTCAATAAAAAACTACCCGAGCCGCCGCAAACTGCTACTCTTTTAATTTGCTTCCCGGTAAAAGCGGTATGCCTTATTACCTGCGCCTGCATTTTTTCTTTAAGTTGATACAAAAAAATTTCCGCATCCATAGCAATATCCAGCTCACCTATCATGCCCGAACCTACCTGCTGGTGCTGGTTGGTAAGTGTATATAGATCATACGCCACTTCCTCGTAAGGATGGGCCAGTATCAGGGCCATTAATATTTTGCTTTCCAAATTGGCCGGGTAAATGGTTTCTATACGTGTTTCCTCTTCCGTATGGCGCTTGCCGGGCTCGCCAACATAGGGGTCGCTGTCTTCATTACCTTTAAAAGTACCCGTGCCTTCGGCAATAAAGCTACACTCGCTGTAGTTGCCAATGTTGCCTGCGCCCGCGTGGAATAGTGCATTGCGCACCTGGTCGGTATGACTGGTGGGTGCATAAGTAACCAGTTTTTTTAACAGGCCTTGTTTTGGCGATAAAATGCGGCAATTATCCAGGCCCAGCGTTTCGCAAATTTTTGCGTTAACACCGTTTAATACATTATCTAAATTGGTATGGATGGCATATATGGCTATGTTATTGCGGATTGCTTTTTCAATCACGCGTTCCACATAAGTTTTGCTGTTAAATTTTTTTAATCCTTTAAAAACTATGGGGTGATGTGATATGATAACCTGGCAATTGGTATGAATAGCCTCATCAACCACAGCCTCGGTACAATCAAGCGAAATTAAAACCTGGTGAATTTCCTGATCGGGATTACCAACTATTAAGCCGGCATTATCATAATCTTCCTGATAAGCCAGCGGGGCCAGGATTTCGAGGTAAGTGGTGAGTTGGGATAATTTCATATATCGGATTTCACTGATGGGTATTGATTACATGGATTTTATAAATGTATTAAAAATACCTTAAACAAGTAAAGACGCAATGTCTTTTGCGTCTTTACACTTTTCCAAATATATGTTAGATCGGGCCGCAAAGTATTGCGCCCCTACGTAGTATTAATTACCCAACTTAGCTATATTAAAACTTTCGAAAGCCATTTTTTGATTGTACTCTAAAGCCAGTGTTTTATGGTTAACCAGGTCTACAACAGTACCTATTAAACAAAAGCCACCGGTAAAGAAGTATAGCAGGCCCATACCTATTTGGCCCAGCAAAAAGCGTTGTATCCCGGCTACGCCGAAGAAACCTATCAGTGTAAATATTAAAACATCCTGCGGGCTTTTTCTTTTTCCGGTATAAGCCATATAGAAATATTTTTTCTGATCGTCTGTTAAACCTAAAGTAGCTTGTTGTAAAAATGCCAATTCTTCGGTTGAAATTCCCGGCAGACCCATATAAGGACTTTGGTACATATCCATGATTGTTGTTTTTAAGTGATTAGTTTTAAATTATACCCCAAAACTAAGGTAGTATTAAAAACCCGGCAATACAAAATGGGCAAATGGTTTAAACAAATCGGTAAGGGTGGGGATTTGGACGGTGAAATTGTGTAGTGGTGAAGGATGTCGGCGAATACTCAGCCCGCCTACGCTTCGCCGGGTGACTGCCTCTTCGCTGCGCGGAAAGATGGTATCATTCAAACAAAACCCGCTTTACAAAGGGAAACGCCCCTATAAGTTATTGCTGATTAAATGAAAAAGCCTGTTTGCTTTTTCCGAAAGCGCCCCTCCCCAAAACATAAATACGATAAGTTATCAATATTAAAGCCGGCACACCCAGCCAATGCGCGCGCCACGAGTTGGCTAAATTACCATGTATAAGCCATGATATAGCATGGCCAATACCGCAGCCCGGGCACCAGGTTATACCCATCAGTTTTAACGGGCATAGCGGGTACTGCGGCTCCACGGATGGATCGGCAACGGCAAGCGCTATGATGGCGGTTACCCAGAAAATTAGTTCGAAATTTCTCTTTAAAAACTTAATCAACTTTGTTAGACTTGGTTGCAAGTAGCAAAGATACAGCTAATGCACACAATATTCCAACAAGCAGGGCGCCAAACATCCGACCAGAAAAAGCGCTTAAGTTATTGCCCGCTTGTATGTAATTGATATAAACTATTCCCGCAAAAATAGCAATAGTGCCGCCAAATAATAATATTTTAAAGCTTTGTATTATCGCTTCTAAAACGCCCATATTGCCTTTGCATTCGGTATCGCGGTAGTTTTTTATGCCAAAGAATAAGCCTGCAATGGGTATAAGTATCGAAAAGTATTCATAGGGCGATGCTTTAGAATCTTGTATATCATAACCCATTATGTGCATGATAAATAGCCACAGTCCGCTTAGTGCGCCAATTATAAGGCCCCATATTAATGCATTTTTCATTTTTTTAAGTATTAGGTTAAAGTTGTGAGTTGTAATCTAAAATACGTTTAATTAATGCTATACGTTGTTTAAACTATTCATAAAAAGTGTTTATGGGGTAATATTGTTTTGCCTAATTAATTTTTATCAGGTTAAACAGCTCTTTTCTGTATATTTGCCGCAGTTTGAACATCCGTGATATATTAGAAAGATATAAAGCTGATGACCGGATCTTAGCACTGGCGAAAGCTTTAAACACGTCTAAAAATCCAAGGGTACAGCTTCGTGGTTTGGTCGGATCGGGTGATGCGACCATGGCGGTAGCATTGTATTTTTTGCAGCACAAGCACATGGTGTTTGTATTACCCGAGCGCGAAGAAGCCGGCTATTTTCAGGCCGACCTGGAGAACCTTACCGGCAAAGAAGTTTTACTTTTTCCATCATCATACCGCAAACCGTTTGAATTTACCCAGCCCGATAGCAGCAATGTTTTAGCCCGTGCCGAGGTGTTGAACGAGCTTAACCATTCCTCAGAATTTGGGCAATTAATAGTAACCTACCCCGAAGCTTTGGCCGAAAAGGTTATTGACCGTGCATCACTCGAAAAAAACACCTTAGAGATTGCGGTAACCAACAAACTTAGTATTGATTTTATTAATGAGTTTTTGGTGGAGTATGATTTTGACCGGGTTGATTTTGTGTACGAGCCGGGGCAATTTTCTATCCGTGGCGGTATAGTTGATATTTTCTCTTTCTCGCACGAACTGCCTTATAGGGTTGAGTTTTGGGGCGATATGATAGAGTCTATCCGCACTTTCGAGATAGAGAGCCAGCTATCAGTCGAACAGGTTAAGAGCATTACTATTGTGCCTAATGTGCAGTCGAAGTTTTTAACGGAAAGCAATATTTCTTTACTGGAATATATTGACGATGATACCCAGATCTGGATAAAGGATGTACAGTTTACGTTTGATATAATACAAAGCGGCTATAAAAAAGCTACCCAGTTATGGAACGCTTTAAGTGCTGACGAAAAGAACCAAAACCCTGATTGGATAGACCCTAAATTTGGTTTCACAGATGAAAAGCTAATTGCCGATCAGCTGCATGATTATGCGGTGATTGAGTTTGGCAAGCAATTCTTTTATCAGCCTAACGAAACCATCAATTTTGATATGCGCCCGCAGCCGTCTTTTAATAAAGACTTTAGCCTGCTGATACATAATTTTAAGAATAATGAAACCGAGAAGATAGGGAACTTTATCCTCACCGATTCGGCGCGGCAGGTGGAGCGGTTGTATGCCATTTTAGAGGACCTGGATAAAACGGTAAAGTTTACACCTATAAGCGTTTCTATACGCGAGGGCTTTGTGGACCACGGGCAACAACTGGCCTGCTATACTGATCACCAGATATTCGATCGTTACTATAAATACAAGTTAAAAAAGGGTTACCAGCGTTCGCAAGCCATCACCCTAAAAGAATTGCGCGAGCTTAAGCCCGGCGATTATGTTACCCATATTGACCACGGCATAGGCAAATATGCGGGGCTGGAAAAAGTAGAGGTAACCGGCAAGCAGCAGGAAATGATCCGTTTGATTTATGCCGATAACGACTTGTTGTACGTAAACATCAACTCGCTTAACCGCATATCTAAATATAGCGGCAAGGAGGGTTCCATACCCCGGATGAACAAGCTGGGTACCGATACGTGGGAAAAACTCAAGAAAACAACAAAAAAAAAAGTTAAAGACATAGCCCGCGATCTGATAAAGCTTTATGCCGTGCGCAAATCGCAGCAGGGTAATGCTTTTTCACCGGATAGTTATTTGCAAACCGAGCTGGAGGCTTCTTTTATTTATGAGGATACCCCCGACCAGGAAAAAGCCACCAACGATTTTAAAAAAGACATGGAAGCGCCGCATCCTATGGACAGGTTGATATGCGGAGATGTAGGCTTTGGCAAAACCGAAGTAGCCATTCGCGCGGCGTTCAAGGCGGTTGCCGATAGCAAACAGGTGGCTATATTAGTGCCAACAACCATTTTGGCGGCCCAGCATTATAAAACGTTCAGTGAGCGCTTAAAAGGCTTCCCTTGTAACATTGATTATGTTAACCGCTTTAAATCCAGTAAGCAGATAAAAGATACTTTAGAAAAACTGAAGGATGGCAAGGTAGATATCATTATAGGTACTCATCGCCTGGTAAGCAAGGACGTTAAATTTAAAGACCTGGGCCTGATGATAATTGACGAAGAGCAGAAATTTGGCGTAAGCACCAAAGAGAAGCTAAAGCAAATGCGCGCCAATGTGGATACGCTTACACTTACCGCTACACCAATACCGCGCACCCTGCATTTTTCGCTTATGGGCGCGCGCGATTTGTCCATCATATCAACCCCGCCGCCAAACCGCCAACCGGTGGTTACCGAGCTGCATGTATTTAATGATAAGCTGATAAAAGAAGCTGTTGAGTTTGAACTGGAACGCGGCGGCCAGGTTTTCTTTATCCATAACCGGGTTAATGATCTGCCGCAACTGGGTGGCATGATCCACAAGCTGGTACCGGGTGCAAGGGTGGGCATTGCCCACGGTCAGTTAGAGGGCGACGCGTTGGAAGATGTGATGCTTAAGTTTGTAAACAACGAGTACGATGTGTTGGTGGCTACTACCATTATTGAAGCCGGCTTGGATATACCCAACGCCAATACCATTATCATCAATCACGCTCACATGTTTGGCCTGAGCGATCTGCACCAAATGCGCGGCCGTGTTGGGCGCAGCAATAAAAAGGCGTATTGTTATTTGCTGAGTCCGCCACTGTCAACGCTTACTAACGAGGCACGCAAACGGTTAAGCGCTATTGAAGAATTTTCTGACCTGGGCAGCGGTTTTAATGTCGCTATGCGCGACCTCGATATCCGCGGCAGCGGAAACCTGTTAGGCGCCGAGCAAAGCGGTTTTATTGCCGAGATAGGTTTCGAGATGTATCATAAGATATTAGACGAAGCCATCCATGAGTTAAAGGATGATGAGTTTAAAGGCTTATTTCCTGATGATAAACCACGGCCATTCATCGCCTTTACCCAGATAGATACCGACCTGGAAATACTGATACCTAACGAATATGTAACCAGCTTATCAGAGCGGTATAATTTATATTCCGATCTATCCAAGCTGGAAAACGAAACCGAGCTACAGGCGTTCCAACAACAACTGCATGACCGTTTCGGGCCGATACCGGTACAGGTTAATGACCTGCTCAACACCATGCGCCTGCAATGGCAAGGCAAGGCCATAGGCTTTGAGAAAATCTCTCTTAAAAAAGGCGTGCTACGTGGTTATTTTATCACCAATCAGCAATCGCCCTATTTTGAAACCGCGGCTTTCCGCAATGTGTTAATGTTTGTGCAAGCCAACCCGCGCCGCACTAATTTAAAGGAAGTGAAGAATACGCTACGTTTAAGTATTGAGGGCGTGATGGGTATTGATGAGGCGGTGGAGTTGTTGGGTGGGATGTTAGAAGAGGTGGGGGTTTAATCAATCCCTCTTCCCGTTGTCTGTGTCCTCACAGACAACTTATGTACTTGCTGTTTGTGAGGACACATACAGCAGAGGATATCACTTTTTAGATAACGCGGTGGCCTATACCTTATCTGCGGGATATTTGCTTTTTCCAAAGGTATATCAAAACTATAACCAGGTAAATGTTAACCTATATACTGAATTATTGGGCAAAACAATCCCGGATATGGGCAAAGCTATATTGATGCCGCGCCCGGTATCCAGCTTATATTTAATAGTTTTGGTCAAGGGTTAACTTTTCTTATCGCGCAGCGTTATATAATTATAATAATATGGTACGTACAAGCAATATGTTTATGTAATAAGATTGGAATATACCTTCTTTAACATTTTTTAACCCTTTTAACTATGAAAACCTATTATATAGTAATAATAATTATTGTGTTTGGAGTTAAAACATCGCTGGCCCAAAAAATGAATATGGGTAATGATACCGCAAAAAACGCAAAGCATCATACCCACCATATGAATGGTGTTGAAATGGATGATATGGACATGAGCGAACCAATGACGATGAATAGCCAGTTTTCGCTTGATCTGCCTATGAACCGAGACGGTTCGGGTACATCATGGGTGCCGGATGAATCGCCAATGTATGCTTATATGATACCCGGCAAAAAATGGATGACTATGATACATGGCGATTTTTTTGCCCGGTACAATAATCAGGATCTTTTTAAATCAGGAAGTCGTGGCAGCCATAAATTTGATGTGCCAAACATGTTCATGGCTATGACGCAAACTAAAATAGGCAGCAATGGATTGTTCGCTATCAATACCATGTTTTCCTTCGACCCTTTTTTGGTTGGTGCAGGTGGATACCCTTTGCTATACCAAACAGGCGAATCTTACCATGGCCAAAAACTGGTTGATCGTCAACACCCACATGATCTTTTTGCAGAGCTAAGTGTGGCTTACACCCACAGAGTTGCTAAAAATGCCGACCTGTCTTTTTCTTTCGGATATCCCGGCGAACCTGCATTAGGGCCACCGGTATTTATGCACCGCCTATCGGCAATGAATAACCCTGATGCGCCCCTTGGTCATCATTACCAGGATGCCACGCATATTGCATTTGGTGTGGCTACATTAGGGTTTAGATATAAGGATATAAAGTTAGAGGGATCTACATTTACGGGCAGGGAGCCTGACGAGTTCAGGTATAACTTTGACAAAATGAAGTTTGACTCTTATTCGCTTCGCTTATCATATAATCCATCAAAAGAATGGGCACTCCAGGTTTCAAATGGCTGGATACATAGCCCCGAAGTAGCCGAACCACAGCAAAATATTGGTCGCTTTACTGCATCTGCCATACATACCAAAATGATGGGTGATGATAGTTACATTTCAACAACGTTGGTTTACGGACAAAACCATTATTCGGACAACGGAAAAACACAGCCATCCATATTATTAGAGAACAGTTTACAACTGCATAAAACTGCTGTTTACGGCAGGTATGAGTTTGTACAAAAGGACGCTGAGGAACTGGACATGGTTGGTGCTTTTCCAACTAACCCCAACTTTAATATAAATGCCATAACCTTAGGCACTAATCGTATTTTAGGCACGGTTAAAAAAACCGATCTTACTGGTGGCATACAAGGCACTTTAAATATTTCGCCGTCGGTATTAAAAAGTTTGTATGGCTCAGCTCCATTGGGTTTTGAAGTTTATTTGAGAATATGCCCTGCTTTAATGAAAATGAAGCATAAAATGGATATGTAGAATAAAAGAGCGACGGCTTAAAACTCCATTACCTCTTTTTTCTTCTTGTTTTTCATCCGTTTGGGTACAAATTCTAATATCTCATTTTTTAGCGCTTCTATCATACGGCGCTTTAAGAAGTTGCGTTGTATAACAATACTTATCTCCCTTGCCGGTTCGGGCGATTTAAAGTAGCGCACCCTGTCTAATTGCTTATCGGTCAGGTCTACCAATGCCAATTCGGGTAATATAGTGGCCCCATTGTTTTGGTCAACCATGCGCTTTAAGGTTTCTACGCTGCCGGTATTATATTCAAAATGTTGAAAGCCTTGTGTTGATTTGCGCCGCTGGCAAATATTTAAAACCTGCTCACGCATGCAATGCCCCTCGTTAAGCACCCATATCTCCTCTATATCAATATCCTCCGGATTAATGCTTTTCTTTTTGTATAGTTTACTATGCTTTGATGCGTAGGCTACAAAATTTTCATAAAACACCGGGATTTCTATCAGGCTGCTTTCATGTAAAGGGGTTGATAATATACCACAATCCAGCGTTCCTAACTTTAATTGTTGTATTATCTGTTCGGTAGTTTGCTCCCAAACTATCAGTTTTACCTGTGGATATTTTTCAATAAAACCATGCAATATTTTAGGCAATACATATGGCGACACGGTTGGTATGATACCAACCTTTAGTTCGCCGGATAGCTCTTTTTGTCTATCGGATATTATTTCTTTGATCTTTTCGCTTTCTGCCAATAATATCCGCGCCTGGGTTATAATGTCAATTCCTATTTCGGTAGGGGTTACGGGTTGCTTGCTCCTGTCAAATAATTTAACGCCCAAAGTGTCTTCCAGCTTTTGTATTTGCATACTAAGGGTTGGCTGGGTTACAAAACATTTTTCGGCTGCTGCTACAAAGCTTCTGTAGGTGTCAACCGCGACAAGATATTCAAGCTGAACTATGGTCATATAGATTTAATCTATACAAATATAATAATTATTGATTTTTTCTATTGAAATATTATCAGGAAGTTTGATAAATACTTAAAGCCAATAATTATGGAAACTTCAAAGAAAAAACTGACCACAGCGTCAGGTATTCCGTATGCAGAAAATGAAAACTCAATGACAGCCGGCCCGCGTGGTCCGATATTATTGCAGGATTTTATATTGCATGAAAAAATGGCCCACTTTAACCGGGAGCGTATTCCTGAAAGAGTGGTACATGCAAAAGGGTCGGGTGCATACGGCACACTTACCATAACGCATGATATCTCTAAATACACACGCGCGAAAATATTTAATCAAATAGGTAAGCAAACCAGGCTTTTCCTGCGCTTTTCAACTGTAGGCGGTGAAAAAGGTTCGGCAGATACCGAACGCGACCCACGTGGCTTTGCCATTAAGTTTTATACAGAAGAAGGCAACTGGGATCTTGTAGGGAACAACACACCGGTGTTTTTTGTAAAGGATCCTAAAAAATTCAGTGATTTTATTCATACACAAAAGCGCGACCCATATACCAATTGCAAAAGCGCCACAATGATGTGGGATTTTTGGTCATTAAACCCTGAGAGTTTGCACCAGGTTACCATTTTGATGTCTGATAGGGGCACACCTTACGGTTACCGTCATATGGATGGTTTTGGCAGCCATACATTTTCATTAATAAATGCCAATAATGAGCGTTTTTGGGTTAAGTTCCACTTTAAAACCCAGCAGGGAATAAAGAATTTTACAGATGAAGAAGCGGGTGCAATGCGCGGAAAAAACCCCGATTTTGCACAACATGACCTGCTTACATCAATTGAAAATGGCAACTTCCCTAAATGGGCGATGAAAATACAGGTAATGCCCGAGGCGGATGCTAAAACCTACCATATCAATCCGTTTGATCTGACTAAGGTATGGCCGCATGGCGATTATCCGTTAATTGATGTAGGCGTGCTTGAATTAAATGAAAATCCTGATAACTATTTTGCCCATGTTGAACAGGCGGCATTTGCTCCGGCCCATGTGGTTGATGGCATTGGTTATTCTCCTGATAAAATGCTCCAGGGAAGGATATTATCATATCCTGATGCACATCGTTATCGGTTAGGGGCTAATTATGAGCAGATACCTGTAAATAAATGTCCGTTTATGGTAAATAATTATGAGCGCGACGGACATATGAGGGTTGATGGCAACCAGGGCTCTGCGCCAAATTATTTTCCTAACAGCTTTGATGATATAGAACCGGATCCGGCCTATAAAGAACCAGCCTGGGATTTTGGCTCATCTGTAGGTGATTGGTACGATAGAAATGCCGAGGGTGAAAACGACCATTATACACAACCGGGTAATTTATACCGTTTAATGAATGATGATCAAAAGCATGATTTGATTAAAAACATCACCCATTCAATGAGCGGTATTGACGGGCCTAAAAAAGAACTTATTGTTAACAGGCAGCTTTGCCATTGGTTCAGGGCTGATATTGGCCTTGGTATGGCAATTGCTAAAGGCCTTGACCTAAATCTGCAGGAAACCATGCAGCATATGCCGGCTGTTTAGTGAAAAAGATCAGGGATTAGTTATATGAAAAGCGCCCCAATTATTGGGGCGCTTTATTTTTTTGGTAAGACTAATCTCTATTTATTTGTGCGAAGCGCCTACTCTACAGTAACTGATTTTGCCAGGTTACGTGGTTGGTCAACATTACAGCCGCGCATTACAGCTATATGATAGGCCAATAATTGCAGAGGTATTGTGGCCAGCAATGGCACAAAAGCATCATCGGTTTGCGGTATCTCAATTACATATTCGGCCATGTTTCTTACTTCAACATCACCCTCTGTCACAATAGCTATAACGTGGCCTCCACGGGCCTTTACTTCTTGTATGTTGCTAACCACTTTTTCATACGAGGAATTTTTTGTGGCAATAAATATAACCGGCAATGCGTCATCAATTAAGGCAATAGGGCCGTGTTTCATTTCGGCAGCCGGGTAACCTTCGGCATGTACGTATGATATTTCTTTAAGTTTAAGTGCCCCCTCTAATGCAACGGGGAAGGAACTACCCCTGCCCAAAAACAAGCAGTTATTTGAATCTTTAAATTGTGCAGCTATTTTCTCAACATGGTCATTGCATAACAAGGTTCTCTCAACCAATGCCGGTATTTCATCCAGCTCGGTTAAATACTCAACCAGTTTACTTTGAGTAATGGTGCCTCTTTGCTGGGCAATATAAAACGCAATTAACGTTAAAACGGTAACCTGGGCAGTGAATGCTTTAGTAGAAGCAACACCAATTTCCGGCCCGGCGTGTGTATAAACCCCCGCATCCGTAATACGCGGAATAGAGGCGCCAACTACATTACAAATGCCAAAAATAGTTGCTCCGCGTTCTTTTGCTATTTCAAGGGCCGCCATGGTATCGGCAGTTTCCCCTGATTGAGAAATTGCTATTACCAGGTCCTTGGGGGTAATTATTGGGTTACGATACCTAAATTCAGAAGCATATTCAACTTCAACAGGCACACGTGCATATTCTTCTATTAAATATTCACCCACCAAACCTGCATGCCATGAAGTACCACAGGCAACAATAATTATACGGTCAACATTTTTAAGCTTTTCAATATAATCCTTTATACCCCCCAGTTGTACCTTACCCTGTGCGGGGTAAATACGTCCGCGCAAACAATCACGAATGGAACGGGGCTGCTCATATATCTCTTTTAGCATGAAGTGATCATAGCCGCCCTTTTCCAGGGCTTCCAGTTTCATGTCAAGTTCATGTACGTACGGGGTTTGTACCGTATTGTCAATGTTTTTTATAAGCAGCTTATCACGATGGATGTACGCAATTTCGTTATCATTTAAGTAAATAACGTTTTTGGTATACTCAATAATTGGCGTGGCGTCTGATGCTACAAAGTACTCGCCTTTGCCAACACCAATTACCATAGGGCTGCCTTTACGGGCCGCTATTAAAACATCAGGTTCGGCGGCGCTCATTATAACTATAGCATAGGCACCTATAACCTTATTTAAGGTAATTCTAACCGCTTCAAGCAGGTCAAGCCCGGTTTCTGTTTGTATGTCTTCAACCAGGTGTATTAAAACCTCGGTATCCGTATCACTTTTAAATACATGGCCTTTGGCTAACAAAGCTTCTTTAATAACGCCATAATTTTCGATAATGCCGTTATGGATAATAGAAAGTTTTCGATCTCCTGAAGAATGCGGGTGCGAATTGCGGTCACTGGGTGCGCCATGTGTTGCCCAGCGGGTATGCCCCATGCCAACGCTACCCGTTAAGTTTATATCTTTAACAAAGTTTTCAAGATCGCTTACCTTTCCGGCTTTTTTATAAACTTTAAGTCCTTTATCATATAAAGCAATTCCGGCACTGTCATATCCACGATACTCCAGGCGGTGTAAGCCTTTGATAATTATCGGATAAGCTTCTCTATAACCTATATAGCCCACAATTCCACACATACAAAATAAATTAAGATTAAGTAATCTAACAAAAATAGTCAGCTATATGACAATATCAATAGCCGACTATTTTATTTAGCTATTTTAGTATAGATTAAATTAAGCTTTATGCGGTAAGGTGATGTTTTATCAGTACCGATAGCAAATGTGCGGCCATCAACTTGCGCGGTAGCGGCTATAGTATTATTAATATTATTTGGAACCACCCCAATAAAAGTACCATGGTCAGTTGCGCCGGCCAGCAAGTCCTGTATGTAAGCCGTTAAAAGAAAGTGATATTGCTGTGTAGGTGCATTATAAAAACCGCCAAAACCGGTTGTGCCAAATGCACGCGGATCACCCGGAGTAGCATCTTCAACCAATGCACGTTGATTTGCCAGATCATACCTGTAAATAGTTAGTTTGCGTACAGGCATAAAAGGTATTGTTGATCCCGGGGCGGCCGTAATAACAAGTTCGGCCCGGTTTATTACAATGTTACTACCTAAGCTTTTAACAATATTTTTAAGGTAAGGAAAGCTTATACGGGTTCTTAACCCACCTAATCCCTGAAGATAAATTGCTTTGCCGGACGTAGTAGTAGTATTATTCAGTTCTGCTTGTACTGTAGTAGAGTAAGTATGTTTAATTTCTGCAGCATGTAAAATGCTTGGTAATGATACCGATGCCGTATCAATTGCGGTACCGTCGTAGTTCTTATAATATATTTGTATTCTAGCCGCCGAATCTAACGCGAACATAAATGTACCGCCAGGTCCTGATTGGTTTTTATCAAGCGTAATATACAAACCCTTTACATTGTTTGTAAAAACCAGGTTTGAGGATAGCTGTGTAGTGCTTGCATTATATAATACATTATTTATAAAATTCGGGTTGATTGGTATCCTCAACTGCGGCGGAATTTTTACAAGTGTATCCGGGCCACCGGCTACTGCCTGAATAATTTTTATACTATCGCCTGTTCTTGAAAAGAAAGATCTGGTACCCAGCAGGCTCGAACTATCATATTTCCACTTTTTTGTATTAAGGTACTTCGAACCTGGAAATAGTCTTTCAGTAAGCTGGTATACATTTACTTTATACCTTGATGCTATAGAGTCGCCGTAGAAACCCGGGGCATACCTAAGCACCAGTATTGCAGAATCTATACTTATAGTTCCCGGCGGAATAACATAGGCTGTGCGGTTTGGCAAATTCAGGTCGATAGCTAAATTAGCTTCGGTTGTACCAAATAGCGGATCCTTAAAATAAGAAAGCGGGGTTGCCAGCAAAGCGCTGGTTACAACGCTATCTTCCGGAATAGTATTAACTATTATAGTTGATGTATCTATCAGAGTCCCATTTAATTGAGTTGTCGAATTAACACCCAAACCAATAGTATTCTGATTTTTACAGCTATTCAAAATAAAAAGACTTATCAACAGGGTTAATAAGTCTAATCTAAAAAATTTCATATATGATCTCAAAGCTTATACAACGTTCACCAATTCCTCATTGGTAATTTCGTCGTAAAAATTGTAATAATTTTCGAAATCTGAGGTAGAATTGAATTCTAAAACCGATTTATGGCTGTTTTTAACATTATTTAACACATCCTCATCGATATTCTCACTACCCAATACAATTGCATCGCTATAATGAATAGCACCTTCGTATAGTGCCGTGTTTGTGCCGGGTTTATAAATGTCTGTATGTTTTTCGGTCATATCGCCCATAACGGCTTTATTAGAAAAATCAGTATTCATCTGGCCTTTAAAATTATTCTCATAAATTGAATAAACTACTTTAGAATTTTTAAAAGTAGGATCGTCTTTATAAGTAGTTTTTAAATAAGCCGGAACCAATGAACTCATCCACCCATGGCAATGAATTATATCAGGCGCCCAGCCTAATTTTTTAACCGTTTCTAATGCACCCTTGCAAAAGAAGATCATACGCTCGTCATTATCGGCGTAAAATTTGCCGTCTTTATCCTCAAACACATGCTTACGCTGGAAATATTCTTCATTATCCAAAAAATACACCTGCATACGCGCCGCCGGGATAGATGCAACTTTTATGATCAGCGGATTATCGTTGTCATTAATAATAATATTCATGCCCGATAACCTGATCACTTCATGAAGGCGATTCCTACGCTCATTAATATTTCCAAAACGAGGCATCAGGATACGAATTTCGTAACCTTTTTCCTGCATAGCCTGCGGAAGCTGGCGTGTGATTTCAGAAATTTTTGAGAGTTCAAGGAAAGGCGACATTTCATGAGTTATAAACAAAAGCTTAGATTTACCCATCTCCAAATCAGAATTTAAATTATGTAAAGAACCCAAAAAATTGGGTTTGCAAATATAAGCATTATATATGAACTATCAATCAATTATGCAAGTAGTTTTGGTTAATTTTAATGATTTATGCAACTTCGCTCACTTTTTGTAATACATAATATTGAAAAACTTCACTACAAAGGCTGAACTTCAGCAATATTTGGCCCAATTGAAGGCTAAAGGTGCCATTATTGGCTTTGTGCCAACAATGGGGGCATTGCACCAGGGGCATTTATCACTAATAACCAAGGCGCAACAACAATGCGATGTTGTGGTTTGCAGTATTTTTGTTAACCCCACACAATTTACTGATCCCAGGGACCTTGAAATATATCCCCGCCCCTTACAAGACGATATAAAAAAACTGGAACTGGTTAACTGCGATATTTTATTTAATCCAGGTGTTGATGAGGTGTATGCCGGCAATGAGCAATGGCATTTGGACATAGGTGAGTTGGAAGGATTGTTAGAAGGAAAATTCAGGCCGGGACATTACCAGGGGGTTACACAGGTGGTATATAAGCTGTTTAACATAGTTAAACCCGATGTTGCCTTCTTTGGACAGAAAGACTACCAGCAATTCATGGTTATTAGCCGTATGATTAAGCTTTTGAATATGTCGGTTAAGCTGGTAATGTGCCCTATAGAGCGCGAAAGCGATGGATTGGCCATGAGTTCAAGAAACATACATTTAACACCTGATGACAGGCAACATGCACTTATTCTGTCACAAACACTGAATGATGTTAAGCGAAATTTTGACAGTCATAAAATAGATAAGCTAAAACAAGAGGCTGTATCAAAAATTAACAATGTACCCGAGGTTGAGCTGGCCTATTTTGAAATTGTTGATGGCGACACCTTGCTACCTGCAAATGAGCATACCAAAAACAGTGTTGCTTTGGTAGCAGCAACAGTAGGCAAAACCAGGTTGATTGATAATGTGATAATATAAGAATAAAGATTAGTTATTAAAGATTAGGCCTGTCAATTGTCGGGCTTTTATGCATTTATATCAATACAAAGGCAACTAATCTTTACTCTTTAATAACTAATCTTTAATAACCAAACACTAACTTTGCACCATGATTATTGAGGTATTAAAGTCAAAACTTCATCGCGCCAGGGTAACTCAGGCCGAGCTAAATTACGTGGGCAGTATTACTATTGATGAAGATTTGATGGATGCGGCAAATATAATTGCCAACGAAAAAGTGCAGATTGTAAATAATAATAACGGCGCCCGTTTTGAAACTTATGTAATAAAAGGCGAACGAGGTACCGGCACTATATGCCTAAACGGAGCTACTGCCAGACTGGCCCAGGTTGGCGATATTGTTATTATCATGTCATATGCCTATATGGAAATGGATGAAGCGCGTGCTTACGAGCCTATTTTAGTTTTCCCGGATACGGATAATAAACTGCTTAAATAACTATTTTTTACCCGCCGGATAAGCATTAATGCCCAGTACCAGATGCAGGCTTACATCAACAGGTGTTTTTTTGCGCAATTCGTAAACCATCTTTACCCTGATATCCGGTTCGCGCACCAGAGGATCTAAAAACTTTGAGTTATCAATATCCAGCGTCATGGTATTACCAACGCCGGGGCTTATATCTGTGCGTGAGGCCACTAAAACCTCATCTTTCCCATCCTCTTTGGCCATATAAATTTTTACAAATTTTAAATCTCCTATATTAAAATCATCAGGCTGGACTGATTGCAGCTTGGCCGAAATAATGCTTACCTCGCTTACATTATTACCATTATTGCCGCTTTTTGAAAAATTTTGGTCAAAACTGGTAGCCAAACTCACGGCTGAATAACTTTTATTAATCGCTGACGAAGCCGGAATGGTTAAATTGGCCGTATACGGAAAAGTAGATTTAACAATAGATTGCATCATACCACAAGCGGTAATAAACGAACACAATACGGTTGAAATAAATAAAGCTCTCCTTGTCATAAGCTAAATATAAATTAGTAACTATTTCAGTAGTAAATATCGGTTAATATAAATTAAAAATCATTTGAAAATCATGATAATTTGATTGAAGAGGATTATTGTAAAAAATTAAGTCCCAAATAGCTGTATTTTTCTATCTTTGCATCCCGACGCTGAAGTCGGGATTTTTCGCTTTCAGCGCATAGTATTTCAAGCCCGTTGTCGGTAGTTAATAGTCCATAGTCATTTGATTTTCGGGCCAGGCTTAAGACTCGGGACTTAAGACTAAAGACTCAAAAAGACTATGCCCAAAGACACCTCCATTAAATCTGTACTAATTATCGGTTCGGGCCCTATTATTATAGGCCAGGCCTGCGAATTTGATTATGCCGGCTCACAAGCCGCACTTTCACTAAAAGAAGAAGGCATTTCTGTATCCATCATTAACAGCAATCCCGCTACTATCATGACGGATAAAGTTATTGGCGACCATGTTTACCTATTGCCACTTACTTGTGAAAGCATTGAACAGATCCTTATCGAACAAAAAATTGATGCCGTGCTACCTACTATGGGTGGCCAAACAGCGCTTAATCTTTGTATTGAAGCTGACGAACAAGGATTATGGAAAAAATACGGTGTAAAAATTGTAGGCGTAGATATAGCCGCGATTGAAAAAACAGAGAACCGCGAGGCCTTCCGCCAGTTAATGGTGGATATAGGTGTTGGTGTGGCTACCTCAAAAATTGCAAACTCTTTTTTAGAAGGCAAAGAAGCAGCGCAAGAAATTGGTTTCCCGCTGGTTATACGCCCAAGCTATACATTGGGCGGTAAAGGAGCAGGCTTTGTACACAAAAAAGAAGAGTTTGATGCCGCTTTAAGCCGCGGCCTGCAGGCATCACCAACCCACGAAGTATTGGTGGAACAGGCTGTTTTAGGCTGGAAAGAGTATGAGCTGGAGTTGTTAAGGGATAATAATGATAACGTAATCATCATTTGCTCGATAGAGAATTTTGACCCGATGGGCATCCATACCGGCGACTCGATAACCGTGGCCCCGGCCATGACCTTAAGCGACCGTTGCTACCAGGAAATGCGTAACCAGGCTATCAAAATGATGCGTGCCATTGGTAATTTCGCTGGCGGTTGTAATGTACAGTTCTCTGTTAACCCGGCCGATGAAGCCATAATAGCTATCGAAATTAACCCGCGTGTGTCACGCTCATCAGCATTAGCATCAAAAGCAACGGGTTACCCTATTGCCAAGATAGCCGCTAAACTGGCTATCGGGTATAACCTTGATGAAATAGAAAACCAGATCACCAAAACCACATCAGCTTATTTTGAGCCAACACTGGATTACGTGATAGTTAAAATACCACGCTGGAACTTTGATAAATTTAAAGGTGCTAACCGCGAGTTGGGCCTGCAAATGAAATCGGTTGGCGAGGTGATGGGCATTGGCCGCAGTTTTATAGAGGCGTTGCAAAAAGCCTGTCAGAGTTTAGAGATTGGCCGCGCCGGTTTGGGTGCCGATGGCAAACAAAGCCGCAATCTCGAAGAAATTATGCATAGCCTGGAACATCCAAGCTGGGACAGGTTGTTCCATGTGTATGATGCTTTAAGTTTAGGTGTGCCGATTGAGTCTGTTAGAAAAGCCACTAAAATTGATCGCTGGTTCCTGAACCAGATCATGGACATAGTGAATTTGGAGATCGAGCTGCGTCGCTACTCGTTAAACAATATTCCGGAAGACTTTTTCTTTACATTAAAACAAAAAGGATTTTCGGATGCGCAAATAGCTTATATCCTGCATAATAACACTACTGAAGAAGATGTTTACCTGCGCCGAAAAGAACTGGGTATTAAGCGCGTATACAAAATGGTTGATACCTGCGCTGCCGAGTTTCCTGCAAAAACACCATACTACTATTCTACTTACGAGGGTGAGAATGAATCCATCGTATCCGATAAGAAAAAGATAATTGTATTAGGCTCGGGGCCTAACCGTATTGGCCAGGGCATTGAGTTTGATTATAGTTGTGTACATGGCCTGCTTGCCGCTAAAGAAGCTGGTTTTGAAGCGATAATGATCAACTGTAACCCCGAAACAGTATCGACAGATTTTAACATGGCCGACAAGCTATATTTTGAGCCGGTATTCTGGGAACATGTCAGGGAGATTATCGAACTGGAAAAACCATATGGCGTTATCGTTCAGCTTGGCGGGCAAACCGCTTTAAAAATGGCAGAGAAAATGCACCAGCATGGTATAAAAATTATCGGTACATCATTCGATAATATGGATATTGCCGAAGATCGCGGTCGTTTTTCAGATCTGTTAAAAGACCTTAATATCCCATATCCAAGATATGGTGTTGCCGAAAGTGCCGAAGAGGCATTAGAGGTAGCGCACCATGTGGGTTACCCGGTATTGGTACGCCCAAGCTATGTATTAGGCGGCCAGGGCATGAGCATTGTAATTAATGATGAGGACCTGGAAAAAGCAGTAGTGAGCTTATTAAAGAATTTACCCGGCAACAGGGTATTGATCGATCACTTCCTTGATCGGGCATCAGAAGCCGAGTCTGACTCTATAAGTGATGGCGACGATGTGCATATTATTGGTTTAATGGAGCATATTGAACCTGCGGGTATCCATTCGGGCGATTCGTTTGCTGTATTACCACCTTTTGACCTGTCTGACCATGTTATAAGCAAAATGGAAGAGTACACGGCTAAAATTGCCCGGGCATTAAATGTAAGGGGATTATTAAATATACAGTTCGCTATAAAAAATGAAGAGGTGTATGTAATTGAAGCTAATCCACGCGCGTCGCGCACTGTACCATTCATAGCCAAAGCATATGATGTGCCTTATATTAATATAGCGGCCAAAATTATGCTCGAAGTAAATAAGCTTAAAGACTTTACCATTGTACGCAAGCTTAAAGGCTATGCTATAAAAGAACCGGTATTTTCATTCGATAAGTTCCCCGAAGTAGAAAAGCAGCTTGGCCCCGAAATGAAATCGACCGGCGAAGCCATACGCTTTATACCCGACCTGCAGGACCCATACTTCAGGCATTTGTATAAAGAGAAGTCAATGTATTTGAGTAAGTAAGTTGAGGCTTAAAGATAGAAGGTTAAAGGCGAAGGGTTTTCTTTTCGCCTTTTTTATTATTAACATTTCCCGTAGCGTACCCTGTCGGGATAGCAACGGATTATTACGTTAAAAAAGATAGAAAAGTGTTTCACAAAATGATGAAACACATGAAACACTCTTTTAGGTTAATATACTGATATATAGCAACTTGACAAAATGAGTGAAACACTTTGAAACAGTACAAAAATTTTAGGTAAAATACATAAATTGCTTACAATGAGAATTTTATGCTGTTTTTAGCGATTTTGCAAAAATAGGGTGAAACACCTGCTGTGAAACACTTTTTTTTAAACCTATTTCAGGACGAACACAAATAAAAAACCTTTTTATCTTTTATCCTTTCCCTTCTATTGATCCACCATCAACCCCTTTACCTCAAAAATCAGCCTCCGCTTTGGATCGGTCTTTACCATGTGTTGTTTCTTACCACTTACGGTATCTCCTGCAAAATGCTGCAGGTCATCAGCCATAAATTTCTTTTCGGCTATGCCTTCTGCTATTACAATTTTTCCTTTCAGCTCAGCGGGGATTGTGATCGTATAGCTTTTAAAATGTGCGGCAATTATTTTGCCTTTGCCGGCATCCAGCTCAAACCAGCCGCCTTTTTGTTTGGTCACTTTGGTTACCCATCCCCGTATAGTAGTGTTTATCCGTGTTCTTTTTCCCATTAATGCCTCAACTTTCGTGGCATCTACCATAGCGGTAATATTGGGCTTTACCCCGAAAACCATACCATGCGGCAATGGCGTATGCTTTTGTGCAAAAGCACTTATGTTTAAAAAAAATATAACTGTTAAAAACAGGTGTTTCATAACAACGCGCTTGTAGGCATACAACATAAAAGTTTAAGGTTAGTTTTAACTTACATGCCAATGCAATGGTATACATCGGTTTAATCCGGCCCAATTATGTTAATATTTGTTAAAAAAGGACTTGTTAGCCATAGCAGCAAGGTAAATAGCTATGAAATAAATTATATTTAAAAATTATTTTAAACCATTAACAGCATTATTAATAGTTTAATTTCAAAGCCGTAATAAACAACTATCTTTGTGCCCGCGTTAAATGGAATGCGGAATTGAACTAATAAATTTGTAATATCATTTTAACTCATGAAAAAATCGCTACAAAGCACTTTTTTATTTATATTCCTTTTAGCTGTTGTTGTAACTGTAGGCGGGTGTAAAAAAGCTTCTACTTCTACATCCTACCCTGTACCTCTTGTTGGAACAAATTCTATAATAAGTACGGTAACTTCAACTACAGCAATAGCCGGCGGATTGATCTTTAACTATGATACCGTAATAGCCAACGGCGTATGCTGGAGCACTACTAACCAAACACCTACTGTAGATGATTCAAAAACAACAGATACCATTGCTCATCACTGGGTAAGTAATTTAAGCGGGTTAAAACCTAACACAACGTATTATTTAAGAGCATATGCTACAACAAGTTCAGGAACCGGTTATGGCGGTGTAGTAATATTTAAAACCAATGCTACAGATGCTGTTCCAACCGGCACGGTAACTACCATTGCAGGTAACGGAACGTCGGGCTATGCCGATGGAACCGGCACGGGTGTATTATTTGATGGCCCGCAAACAATTTCTTATAACCCGGTATCAGGGCTATTATATATTAGCGATGTTTTTAATAATTTGATAAGAACTGTTACAACAACAGGTACGTCACATACGTTAACCAACCCAACCATCGGATACGTAAACGGTAATATTTCAACCGCGCAGTTTTATGGCCCCAGAGGTGTATCATTTGATGCACAGGGTAATATCTATGTTGCAGATATTGGTAATAATGTAATACGCAAAATTACACCAGCCGGTGTAGTAACTACGATTGCGGGAAATACATTTGCCGGTTATATTGATGGCGCAGCTTTAGGATCAGAGTTTTATAATCCACAAGCGGTAGTAACAGACCCGGCAGGAAATGTTTATGTTGCCGATAGAAGCAACAACCTGATACGTAAAATTACACCATCGGGTACAGTAAGTGTTTTAGCCGGACTTAGGGCCATTAATGGGTATCCGCAATCATCGGTACCGGGTTTTGTGGATGGTGATGCCGCTACAGCTGCGTTTAATTACCCAATGGCATTAGCTATAGACGCGTCTTTAAATATCTACGTTGCCGATTATAAAAATAGCGCGATAAGAAAAGTTTCGCAAGCCGGTAATGTTACTACAATAGCCGGCGGCGGTAATTTCCCTGACCTTCTTGGTTCGCCGTCAAGCATAGCGGTTGATGCACAAAACAATGTATATATTACCGACAATAAGGGGCGAATATTAGAAGTTACATCTGCCGGAATTCTGTATGTATTAGCAGGAGCCAAAAATGTTACCGGCTTTGCTGATGGCATTGGTTCGGCCGCTACTTTTAATAACCCGCAAAGTTTAACCCTTGATGGGCAGGGCAACCTGTACGTAGCCGATTTCGGCAATAACGCTATCCGTAAGGTGGTAATAACTAATAGATAAGATATTTCAAGTGCCTTAATAAAAAAGCTCCCGATTTACATTGGGAGCTTTTTTATTAGTATCAACCAAACAGCAAACCAAATACTTCTTCAATATTTGCAACCATCTTTATATCGATGGTATAGCGCGACAGATCCATGCGCTTTTTATCCTGCGCTGCTGATGGCATATTATACTTCGATATATATATCTGTTCAAAGCCCAGTTTTTGGGCCTCGGCAATGCGTTGCTCTACCCGGTTAACCGCTCTTATTTCGCCCGATAAACCAATCTCGCCGGCAAAGCAGGTTTTAAACGGAATAGGAATATCCTGATGTGATGATATGATAGCGGCTGCAAGCCCAAGGTCGATAGCAGGATCTTCAACCCGTATGCCGCCGGTTATGTTTAAAAATACATCCTTAGCACCCAGGTTAAAACCACAGCGTTTTTCTAATACGGCAAGGAGCATGCCCATGCGCTTAGTGTCGAAGCCATTTGCGTTACGCTGAGGCGTGCCGTATACGGATGTGCTTACCAATGCCTGGGTTTCAATCAGCATAGGCCTCATGCCCTCTAATGTAGCTGATATAGTGATGCCGCTTAATGGTTCGTCGCGCTGCGATAATAATATTTCTGATGGATTAGAAACCTCGCGCAAGCCCTCGCCCAACATTTCATAAATGCCCAGCTCGGATGCAGAGCCGAACCGATTTTTTACTGTGCGCAATATGCGGTATACATGGTGCCTGTCGCCCTCAAATTGCAAAACGGTATCAACCATATGCTCCAGTATTTTTGGCCCGGCAATGGCACCGTCTTTGGTGATATGGCCAATCAAAAATACAGGCGTGGCACTTTCTTTGGCAAAGCGCAACAATTCGGCAGTACATTCACGCACCTGTGATACACTGCCCGGCGTAGATTCTATATGCGATGAGTGAAGCGTTTGTATAGAATCAACCACAACCAGATCGGGCTCCAATTCTTCAATCTGTTTAAAAATATTTTGGGTTGATGTTTCGGTAAGGATAAAGCAAGCCCCCCGACCTCCTGAAAGGGGAGGAATTGCGCCGCTTAAACCTGTCGGTTCTTCCTGAGAGGGTTGGATGGTTAAGCGTTCCGCACGCATTTTAATTTGCTTTTCGCTTTCCTCGCCCGATATATACAGCACTTTTAGGTTAGGCATATTCAATGCCAACTGCAACATTAAGGTTGATTTGCCTATACCCGGCTCGCCGCCTATTAATACTAATGATCCGGCTACAATGCCGCCGCCTAAAACGCGGTTAAATTCTTTGTCAGGGGTAAGTATACGGTCCTCTTCGTTAAAAGTAATTTCGGCAACTTCAACGGGCTTGTTGGCGCGTTGCTGCGTGGTACTGCTAACTTTCCAGGTAGGGATAGATTTGGGATCTTTTTCAATCACCTCCTCTACAAAGGTGTTCCATTGCTGGCACGAAGGGCATTTGCCCAGCCACTTGGCCGACTCGAAGCCACAGCTTTGACAGAAATACGCGATCTTGGTTTTGGCCATATTGTTTTAATGTGCGAATGTGCAGATATGCAAATGTGCAGATTATATTGGGAATGGCAAGGGGATTTGCTAAATTAATTAGTAATTTATGGCTTGATATTTATTTAAAAATAGAATATCTTAGATATTAATGGATAACTGCAACAAACTTAATTTAGAATGGATACCCAACGCCTATACAACAGGTAAAGAAAAGAAGCAGCCCGAAGCAGTGGTACCAAAGAAACCAATTGCTCCTATTGTAAAGTCAATCGGTTTATATCAAGCTAAAAAAATGCGCATAAAGTAGTTATAAAACAATCCTTTCGTTAACCAGGGATTTGATTTGTAGCGCCAATTGATAATATGGAGATTTTGGGGCTAAAGCCGGTGCTAATTCTTCTACGGGTCCGTCACATAAATGTGACGGCAATGGTAGCAAAATAGTTTTTTCATTGCCGTTGGCTTTCAGCCAACGGGCTAAGATTATAATTATAGACGGGCTTTAGCCAAAACCGGTACTTATATTTTGGAGCTATGCCTGCCTGCAATTTTAAAAGCGATTGCCCTGGCTAATCATCCAATTAGCCTCAAACAGGCTTGGAATACTTAAATTGATTTAAAACAAAAAATGCAGATGCTATTAAAACATCTGCACATCCGCATATTTGCACATCTGCAAATCGTCTATAACTTAATCTCCTCATCCTTCGATGAGAAAAAATGAAATTCTGTAATTTGATAAGCCGGGTTGCTTTTAACTTTTATCCATTGGCCATATTTAAAGAACCATTTTACCTGGCGGGTCATGATAAAGCCCTGCCTGATGTAGGCCTCAATATAAGGATGTACAGAAAGGGTTATGCCTTTTTCGTTTTGCTCGGTTAAAACGTAATTGAAGTTATTCTCAATATCATCCAGCAATAAAATAGTTGGCCTTATGGTTCCCGTTCCGTGGCAGGCCGGGCAAACTTCGCTGGTAACAATATTCATCTCGGGCCTTACACGCTGGCGTGTAATTTGTACCAGCCCAAATTTACTTGGCGGTAAAATAGTATGCTTAGCCCTATCAAGCAACATCTCGGCACGTAAATAATCAAACAGATCTTTGCGGTTGTTGGGCTTGTGCATATCAATAAAGTCTATCACCACAATACCACCCATATCGCGCAGGCGCAACTGGCGGGCAATTTCTTTGGCTGCTTCTTTATTTACCTGGAACGCGTTTTCTTCCTGGTTCTCTTTGCTGGCTGTACGGTTGCCGCTGTTTACGTCAATAACGTGCAGGGCCTCTGTATGCTCAATTACCAGGTAAGCGCCGCCGGCCAGGTTTACCGTTTTACCAAAAGCGCCCTTTATTTGTTTATCAACACCGTAGTGCTCAAATATGGGTTCTTTGTGTTTGTGTAAACGAACGATGCTTTCCATTTCCGGAGAAATATCATGAACGTATTGGCGCACTTCTTCATACAAAGCCGCGTCGTTCAAATAGATGTGCTGAAAATCGGGATTTAATATATCCCTTAAGATAGTTGATGTACGGCCAATTTCGCCCAGTACTTTTTTACCCGGCTCGACCGATGGCAGGCGGGTAATAAAAGATTCCCACTTTGATATCAGGTCAAGCAGGTCCTTCTGCATTTCTTCAACACCCTTACCTTCTGATACGGTGCGTATAATTACCCCGAAGTTTTTTGGCTTTATGCTTTCAACAATTCTGCGCAAACGGTTCCTTTCCGTGTTGCTCTTTATCTTTTTTGAGATAGAGATAACATCAGAAAAAGGCACTAAAACTACATACCGGCCTGCAATAGATAGATCTGAACTTAAGCGGGGGCCTTTTGTAGAAATTGGCTCCTTGGCTATTTGTACAGGTATAAGCTGGTTTTTGGTCAATATCTCAGAGACCTTTCCGCCTTTGCTAATATCCACCTCAAGCTTAAAGTTATCTAAAAGCTTTGACTGGTATCCACCACTACGCACTTGCTTGGCCAATTTAAGCAGGCTTTGAACCTGCGGACCAAGATCAAGATAATGCAAAAATGCATCCTTCTCATAACCTACATCAACAAAAGCAGCATTTAAACCGGGCATTATTTTTTTAATACGGCCCAGATATATATCACCAACAGTATAATTGTTGCTGATTTGCTCTTTATGTAGTTCTACAAGTTGTTTATCCTGTAATAATGCAATAGTAGCCCCGTTAGGGGATGAATCGATAATTAATTCTTTTATCAACTGCTACTCCATTTCTTAAACGGTATAATTACCGCATATTAAAAACAATAGGGGTAAAAAACAATACTGTATGCACTTTACTTGCTATAAAGCAGGTAAAAATAAGGGGCTAAATAGCCGCCTTATTTCTTTTTATGCCTGTTTTTTCTTAAACGCTTTTTGCGTTTATGGGTAGCCATTTTGTGTCTTTTACGTTTTTTACCGCTTGGCATAATAATAATTTTTTAATGTGTTAATTTTTTAATTCCTTAATATATTGATCTATGCGCTGACCAAAAACCGGGTCGGGCATCATTTCTTTGCATTTTTGATAAGCTGCAATCGCTTCTGCTTTTTGTCCCAATTGCTTGTAGCTTTCGGCCAAATAAAAGTATGGTTCAAATTGAGGCTTGTGCGCTATAATTGTTTTAAAGCGCTGCACGGCCTTTTCATACTGTCCTGATTTCATAGAGAACAAACCTAAATTAAGGTTTGCGCTTTCATTGTTGGGGTCTTGCTTAACAACATCAAGCAACAAGGCAATACCTTGCATTGGTGTTGCGCCGCCGTTTACATAAGCAACACCTAAACCTGTTTTTCCTTCAAGGCTTTCGGGTTTAAGCTTTAATACATTTTGAAACGCCTCGACCGCATTTGCTATAAACACCGGTGTTACCGAAGTATCCTGTGTTAGTTTAAATGCATCATTAAAACGGCTGCCCGCATTTAACCAATCGGTTAACGTATTTTCTTTACGTGCAAGCTCCAAATAATAAAATGCTGCCGGCGCGGGTTGATTAACATCGTCCCATCGGGTAGCTAACTCCTTTTCAAGCTTTAGCCTGTCTGCATCGGCAGTAGCGTTTTTTAACTGTCCCTCTAAATCGTTGATCTTTGCCGATAAGGCTGCACCAATTGCAGTTTTAGCCGGTTCTGATACGGTTGCCACAGTAATATTTGCCTGGGGCCGCTCTGCAGGAGCACCTTTGGCGGTATCATGTGTCGAACTTGCTTTTATTAAACCTTTTACAGGCAATGAATACAAATAGCCCATAATAGCTACTATAGCTACCATAACAACTATTTGTTTCTTATTCATCTGCTTATTTTGTATTAGATGTTTTATTGCCGCTTTTAACTTTTTCAACAAAAGTTTTTGCGGGTTTAAAGCTTGGAACAAAATGCTCAGGAATAATTATAGCAGTATTTTTTGAAATGTTACGTGCTGTTTTTTTCGCTCTTTTCTTTACCACAAAACTTCCAAATCCTCTTACATAAACATTCTCACCACCTACCATTGAGTTTTTAATAACCTTAAAAAACGCCTCAACGGTTTCTTGTACATCAACCTTCTCAATTCCTGTTTTAGATGAGATTTCAGTTATAATTTCTGCTTTAGTCATATCTGATTTTCCTTAATTTAACTTTATTTAAAATGTAATTACTTAACTGTTTTGGGGTTGCAAAAGTATTGCTTTATTACTAAAGATCGAAATTATTAACACATTTTTTTTACTTAAGGCAAAAAGTGCTACATAATCTTTACAAATACCACGCCATTAAGCACTTATTACTATATTTTTGTTCATTATGAATTTCTCTGACGAATTGGTACAGTGGTACAATGAAAACAAACGCGACCTGCCCTGGCGCAACACAACCGATGCTTATATTATTTGGCTATCTGAAGTTATTTTACAGCAAACCCGCGTAGAGCAGGGACTGCCCTATTTTTATCGCTTTCTTGAGAACTACCCCGATGTTACCCGCTTTGCCAATGCCAGTGAAGATGAGATATTAAAACTATGGCAAGGCCTGGGATATTACTCACGGGGACGCAACATGTTGAAAACCGCACGTATTGTTCAGGAACATTTTAACGGAAAGTTTCCGCAAGCGTATGATCAGCTAATTAAGCTAAAAGGGATTGGCGAATATACCGCTGCTGCCATCGCCTCATTTTCTGCTAATGAGGCAAAGGCTGTGGTTGATGGTAATGTTTATCGGGTTATAGCCCGTTACTTCGGCATTAGTGAGCCAATAAACAGCACAGCAGGTAAAAAAATATTCCAAGCTACTGCAAACGATTTGCTTAACAAAAAAATGCCGGCAGTACATAACCAGGCCATGATGGAATTTGGGGCCATGCTTTGTAAACCAAAAAATCCGGCTTGCGGCACATGCCCGGTTAAGGAAGGATGTTATGCTTTTATAAATAATGCCGCTGCTGCTTTACCGGTAAAACTCAATAAGGTTAAAATAAGGGAGCGATTTTTCAACTATTTTCTATATACCGACGGCGGCAGTATTTTAATGAACAAACGCGATGAGAGCGATATATGGGCCAATATGTACGATTTGCCTTTAATAGAAACTTCATCTTTATTGCCACTTGATGAGTTATTGGCATTGCCCGAAACCGCAGCATATTTTGGTAATAGTCTCAAAATATCAGGAAATGTAATGGTAAAAAAGCACCTATTAACTCATCAGCATTTGCATGTTCGTTTTATCACATTATCGCAGCAGCCTATAAAAATAAAAGAAGGCTGGGTTTTCATAAAAGTAGAAAAAGCAAAAAAAACAGCTTTACCTAAGGTGATTTTTATATTTTTAGATAATTTTTTAAATTAGAAATAAATATCCTACATTTAGATTATGTCTGGAATCAATAAAGTAATACTGGTTGGCCATTTAGGCAAAGACCCCGAAATACGCCAGTTAGAAGGTGGCGTGTCTGTTGCAAGCTTCCCCCTGGCCACATCAGAAACCTTTAACAAGGATGGTAAAAAAGTTGAACAAACCGAGTGGCATAATATTGTACTCTGGCGAAGCCTTGCGGATGTAGCAGCTAAATTTTTACAAAAAGGTAAACTGGTTTACATTGAAGGTAAATTACGTACCCGATCTTTTGAAGATAAGGAAGGCATTAAAAAATATACTACAGAAGTAGTGGCCGAGAACTTTACCATGCTGGGCCGAAAAACTGATTTTGAGCCGGATGCGTTTCCGCGCAATGGAGTAAGAAGTGTAGAGGGTTCAAATGGTTTTGACAACAGTACAGAAGAAATTTAATCACAATATATGAACCAATGCATGCCCTCGCTGTTAGTTCAGGAGGGCTTTTGTTTTTTTAAGCTATTATCTTTCCTTCGCTGTGGCAGTATTGTTTCAAACAAGAATAGTTAATTTAAATCCCAAGTTAAGTTAATAAGTAATGGAGGGGGTGATTTTTGCGTTAAATTAGTACTTTTAGAATAATATTGGTTTGTATTATATGCTTGTTACTTTATATAGATCATGCGGCTACATCATTCTTCCCATCAAAACAATATACTAATGAAAAAGACGCTTATTTTATTTTTCGGCTGCATTTCATTGATCACTTTAACCCAGGCCCAGGGTATAGACAGAAGTTCGTTTATTAAAGATAGCCTTGATATTTATATAAACCGGGCATTAACTAACTGGCGCATTCCCGGCGTTGCTGTTTGTATAGTAAAAGACGATAATGTGGTATTAATGAAGGGTTATGGCGTTAAAGAACTTGGCCTGGCAAACAAAGTTGATGAGAATACGCTATTTATGATAGGCAGTAATACCAAAGCCTTTACGGCTACCGCCCTGGCTATGCTGCAAGAGGAAAAAAAACTATCGCTTGATGATAATGTAACCAAATATTTGCCCGGTTTTAAGCTGGAAAATAAAGCAGCAGGTGAACAAGCCATAATTCGCGATCTATTATGCCATAGATTAGGCTTTAAAACCTTCCAGGGAGATTTTACTTTTTATAACACTGATCTTACCCGCCAGCAGATTATTGAGAAACTGGGCCACATGAAGGCTACCTATCCCTTCAGAAGTAAGTGGGGATATACCAACGCGGCATTTTTAACAGCAGGCGAGATCATTCCAAGGGTTTCGGGCAAATCATGGGAAGCATATTTACAAGACAATATTTTTGCCCCTTTGGGTATGACCAATACATTAGCGCTAACAGCCGATATGCCCAAATCATTTAACAGAACGGTACCACATACATTGGTAGACGACCGTCTTACCGCCATACCTTATGCTCAATTAGATGGAATAGCACCTGCCGGCAGCATTTCATCATCTGTAAATGATATGAGTAAATGGGTAATGGCACAATTAAATTTTGGTAAAGTTGGTACAAGACAGGTTATACCGATGGCTGCAATACAAGCAACCCGGCAGCCGCAGGACGTAGTAGGCAGCATCCGCCACCTAAATGGCGAAATCAATTATGAATTATACGGGCTTGGGTGGTTTTTGCAGGATTATTCGGGCCATCGTTTGGTAATGCATGATGGAGGAGTAAATGGTTATGTATCATCTGTAACACTCGATCCGCAAGATCATTTAGGAATAATTATTTTAACCAATACAGATCAAAACGCATTTTACGAAGCTCTGCGCTGGGAAATTATGGATGCCTATTTTAAAAAGCCTTACTTTAATTACAGCGATGCTTATTTAAGTTTTTTTAAAGCCAATATTGCCCGCGAACAAAAAGTTAATAAAACCCTGCGTGATTCGGTTGCGTTAAATTTGCCGCCAGCTATGCCTGTAGTAAATTATACGGGTAAATATTACAATGAACTATATGGAAATATGATAATTACCCAGGGCGAAAACAATGACCTGGAGGCCCGTTTTGAGCACCATACCAAAATGTTTGTGCGCTTGCAGCCTTTAGGCGGCAACAGGTTTTATGCCACTTTCTCTGACCCGGTATTTGGTAAAACTGTTTTCCCTTTTACCTTTCAAGACGGAAAAATAACAAGCGTAAAAGTTAAAGTAGCAGACTTTGTAGAAGCCGACCCGTATGAATTTAAGAGGTTAAATTGATAGGTATTATGCTATTAATTAAACCCTTGCAGCGTAATACTATTAAATATTACAACAGTATTGGCCGGAATAGCGCCATGGGCTGTATTACCATAACCCAACCCCGAAGGAACTATTAATAAAATTGTTCCGCCTGTGCCAATTTTGGGTAAACCTATACGCCACCCTTCTATAAGCTGCCCAAGTGGTGCAAAATAGCTGCTGGCTCTGCTGTCAAGAGCAACGCCATCTAATGTCATAGATGTATATCCAACGGTTATATTAGAAGCATCTGTTGGGTGTGCTCCTGTACCGGCATTAATTACCTGGTAGTAAAGGCCTGAAGGATCTTTTGTAGCGGTAATTTCGGTATGCAGTTTTAAATAAGCCTGGATTAATCCGTCATCTGTTGCCGCTTGTGCTGCAGTATCAAATGTTGCCGCTTTTTTACAAGATGATAAAGCGAAGATAAAAAGGCCAAATAATAAAAAGTATTTTTTCATGCTGTGATTCTGTAATTTAAATTTCTACACGTATTAATTAAAGCCTATAAGGTCAATCGTATAAATAAGTATTGAGTTGGCTGGAACGGTATACTGCGTGGTACTACCATAGGCAAGAGCCGATGGTGTTATAAAATATATCCGGCCGCCATTACTGATCTTAGTTACGGCAAGTTGAAATGCTTTGATAGTTGTAGCATCGCTAAGTTTATAACTCACATTACTCACATGATCAAAAGCGACACCATTAATATATGAATTTGTAAAACTAACCTTTACCGTAGAAGTGGCTATAGGATTGGGTGTTGACGTTTTTGTGAGATCAGGAGTTCCTAGAATTTGTATTTGATAATAGAACCCTGAAGGATCCTTGGTAAGTGTTAGCTTATTGGCTTTTATATAGGCCTGTATTTTCGCATCATCAATCGTTGCCTGTTCGGCAGTTACGTCTGATTTTTGACAAGATGATAATGTGATAACAAATAAACTAAATAGTAGAATATATTTTTTCATGCAGTTTTACTTTACAGCCGGTAATTTATATAAAAATTATATGCAGGGTTAAATTTTAACTTTTTTTAGCATTTGCGCAAAAATACAAAATTATATCCGCTGTAAATTATCAGCCTAATAATCATGTATTCCTGCAATACCGGCTTAGTTAAAGCCTAAGAGTTTTATATCGAACATTAATATGGTATTAGCTTTGATGGGCCCGGTATCAGTATTGCCATAACCTAATGATGAGGGCATAAAAAGCTTTATTTCGCCCCCGGTACCAATTTTAGGTACGCCTATTTGAAAACCTTGTATTGTCTGGCTTAAAGCAAGTAATGCGTTTAAATTTTGGTCGAATACAGACCCGTCTAACCGGCTACCCACATAGTTTACATTAACAACCGATGAGGCCCCGGGGCGCGTATTACCACCGGGAGTAATTATCTGGTAGTAAAGGCCTGATGGATCTTTAACGGCAGTAATGTTATTTGTTTTTAAATAAGTTTGTATGGTGGCATCATCCTGGGCGTTCTGTTTATTAACATCATATTTTTTGCATGATGACAATGCAATGGTTAAAATAACGAATAGTAAAAAGTATTTTTTCATGCAATTTTTACGTTATAACTGTTTTTGTATTTAAAAAGTATGTGTGATCAAAAATTATCGGCTATAATGCTGTTTTAATTTTCAACTCTTTTAACTGTGTATCCGCAATGGTTGATGGTGAGTCTATCATCACATCACGACCCGAATTATTTTTAGGGAAAGCTATAACATCGCGTATAGAATCCAGCCCGGCAAATATGGAGCATAGGCGATCGAACCCAAAAGCTATGCCACCATGCGGAGGCGCGCCATATTCAAAAGCATCCATTAAAAAGCCAAATTGCTTTTGGGCCTCTTCGGCAGTAAAGCCTAGATGCTTAAACATCAGAGCCTGTAATGCACGGTCGTGAATACGTATAGAGCCGCCGCCAATTTCTGTCCCGTTAATAACCAGGTCATAAGCATTGGCGCGCACATCGCCGGGGTTTGTATCCAGCAAAGCAATATCCTCGGGTTTTGGTGAAGTGAACGGATGGTGCATGGCATGGTAACGACCGGATTCTTCATCAAACTCTAATAATGGAAAATCTAACACCCATAAAGGCGCATAAATGTTTTTATCGCGCAGGCCCAAACGGTTACCCATTTCCAGGCGAAGCTCATTTAATTGCTTGCGCGCCTTATCGGCATTGCCGGCTAATACCAATATCAAATCGCCCGGTTCTGCTTCAAACGCGGCGGCCCAGTTGGTAAGATCGTCTTCAGAATAAAATTTATCTACTGATGATTTTAAGGTCCCGTCGGTATTATAACGGCAATAGATCATGCCGGTTGCGCCAATTTGCGGGCGTTTTAACCATTCGGTTAGTTCATCTATTTGCTTGCGGGTATAGTCGGCACAACCTTTGGCGTTGATGCCAACTACTAATTCGGCACTATCAAATATGCCCAGGCCCTTGCCTTTAACTATATCATTAAGCTCAACAAACTGCATTCCAAACCGGATATCCGGTTTGTCTGATCCATATAAACGCATGGCATCGGCATATTGCATCCGCGGGAAATCATTAAACTCAATACCTTTTAGGGCTTTAAATAAATGGCGGGTTAATCCTTCAAAAATATTCAGGATATCTTCCTGGGTAATGAAAGCCATCTCGCAATCTATCTGTGTAAATTCAGGCTGACGATCGGCACGCAGGTCTTCATCCCTAAAACATTTTACGATCTGGAAATAACGGTCGAAACCGCTAACCATTAATAACTGTTTAAAAGTTTGCGGCGATTGCGGCAGGGCATAAAACTCGCCCGGATTCATGCGGCTTGGTACCACAAAATCACGCGCGCCTTCCGGCGTTGATTTGATCAGTACCGGGGTTTCTACCTCAATAAAATCAAGCATATCCAAATATTTGCGAACTTCCTGCGCCATTTTATGACGCAACACTAAATTGTTGCGTATAGGGTTACGGCGCAGATCAAGATAACGATATTTAGCCCTCAGCTCTTCGCCGCCATCAGTTTCATCCTCTATCATAAACGGAGGCACCTTAGACGAATTAAGCACCTCGATGGATTCTACGGCGATCTCAATTTCTCCTGTAGGTATTTTGGTGTTTTTGTTGGTACGCTCAATTACGGTACCGCTTACTTTAATTACAAATTCGCGGCCCAATGTGCGGCTGGTTTCGCGCAGTGAGGCATCGGTATCAATATTTAACACCAATTGGGTTAAGCCGTAACGGTCGCGCACATCAATAAACGTTGTACCGCCAAGGTCGCGCGATTTTTGTACCCATCCGCATAAAGTTACTGTCTGGCCTAAATTATTGATATTTAGTTCGCCGCAAGTATGTGTTCTTAACATAGTAACGTGTTTATAAAGTTTGCAAAAGTACATTTTTGAGGGGAAAGGTGAAAGGTAAAAGGAGAAAGGTTTTAACAGATCTGAAATCAAATATTAAAAACGGATTGTTTGGCTAAAGCCTTTTTCGCCTGTTATTCATTGCCGTCCCATAAATTGGACGGTAATGAATTAAACAAGACGGCAAAAATTATGCAATCATTGCCGTTGGTTTCAACCAACTGATAAGGGCTATAATCGTCCGGCTTTAGCCAAATCAGCCTTAATCCAAAAATCGAACATGCAAAATCCAAAATAAACTATACCTTTGCCCCATAATTCTCAAGGGGTGCCTTGCTTTGGAAAGATAAATATCGCTGCAGCATATTTTACCAAACTGAAAGACAGGCTGAGATCAAACCCATTGTGTTAAGTTAAAAGTCAAAAGTTAAAAGTTAAAAGCCAATATACAGGCCAATGACTAATGACCAATGACCTAATGACTTCCCACATGCACCTGATCCGGGTAATGCCGGCGTAGGGAGAGGTAACAAGTTAAGTGTACTGCATATTCAACCCTGGTGTGCAGATGGTTTAACAATTTTTATTTAACACACATTGAAAAATTTATTCACGGCATTATTTGCCTTGCTGCTGCCTGTCCTGGCATCGGCCCAATTCTCTGTATCAGGGAAAATTACTGACCAGCAAACCGGCGAAGCATTGCCCGGAGCTACTATCACCATTCAAAAACAAGCCATTAGCATAATGTCCGGTGCCGGCGGGAATTACGCTATTGCAAATTTAGCAGGCGGTACCTATACTATTGCGGTAAGCTACCTGGGCTACAAATCGGCACAAAAAAGCATTATAGTATCAGCCAATACAACGGCAAATTTTACTTTAAGCCATAATTCTATCCTTACAGAAGAAGTTACGGTAAGTGCTACCCGCGCTTCGGCAAATTCACCTACCGCTTTTACTAATTTGAGCAAAAAGGACATTGATAAAAACAATTCGGGCCGCGGGTTTGAGTATTTGCTGGAGCAAACGCCATCAACGGTAGTAACTTCTAATGCCGGTGCAGGGGTGGGTTATACCAGTATCCGCATACGCGGATCAGACGCTACCCGCATTAACGTAACCCTTAACGGCATACCCCTGAATGACGCGGAAGACCAGGGCGTGTATTTTGTTGACTTGCCCGACCTGGCCTCATCTGTAGATAATGTACAGGTGCAGCGTGGCGTAGGTACTTCAACCAATGGCGCGGGAGCCTTTGGAGCCAGCATCAACATACAAACCACTACCCGCCGTGATACGGCTTATGCCGAGATCAACAGCTCGGCAGGCTCATACGGTACAGTAAAAAACACGGTTAACGTAGGTACAGGTTTATTAGGCGGGCATTATAGTTTTGACGGGCGGTTATCAAATATGACATCTGATGGTTATATAGAACGGTCGGGCTCAACCTTAAAATCGTTCTTTTTAAGCGGTGCTTATTATGGTAAAACCAGCGTGTTGCGCCTGAATGTTTTTAGTGGATATGAAAAAACCCACCAGACCTGGGATGGCGTGCCCGAGGATAGTGTAAAGCATGGCAACAGGCGATATAACGAACTGGGTTATATAAACTCAAGCGATACTTATTATAATAATCAAACCGATAATTATAATCAGAATTATTACCAGCTGCTGTATAATCAACAGATCAATTCCAAATTATCATTTAGCGGTGCGCTGCACTATACCCGTGGTTATGGTTATTATGAGGAGTTTAAAAATGACCAGGCTTTAACCGATTACGGTATTACGCCGGTTGTTGTTGGCGGTATAACTATTAATAATACTGACCTGGTGCGTCGCCTATGGTTAAAAAACGACTTTTATGGCGCAACCTATAACTTTAACTATAAACCAAACAATAAACTGGACCTGACATTAGGCGGGGCCTATAACGAGTACAGGGGCCAGCATTATAACAATATTGAGTGGACCCAGCAAAGCACCAATATTTTGCCCGATTATGAATATTCGCGCAACAACGCCAAGAAAACCGACTTTAATATTTTTGGCAAGGCCGAATATCATATAGGTAACGTATTGCTGTATGGTGATGTGCAATACCGCCACATTTATTATTCGTTTTTAGGGTATGACCAAAACTTAAAAAATGTACAGCAACAGGTAGGGCTTAATTTCTTTAACCCGAAAGTGGGCATTACCTATAATTTGGATATGAATAATAATATCTATGCTTCGTTAGCGGTGGGTAACCATGAGCCCAACCGCAGCGATTTTGTAAATTCATCGCCGGCAAGCCGCCCGAAGGCAGAGAATTTAAAAGATATTGAAGTAGGTTATCGTACTATCCAATCAAACTTTAGCGCGGGCATTAATGGTTTTTATATGCTGTATAAAAATCAGCTGGTGCTAACGGGTGCTTTAGATGACGTGGGAGCGGCCATACGTACCAACATTAAAGACAGCTACCGTGCAGGTATAGAAGCCAACGCCAAAGTAAAAATAGCATCGCCATTAAGTTGGTATGCTAACGCTACATTGAGTACCAACAAGGTTAAAAACTTCCAGCAGTTTTTACAGAATTATGATACCAATACTTTAGATGCAACGCAATACAATAAAACGGATATCGCTTACTCGCCAAACTTTACCGGCTCAAGCACTATCAGCTATCAGCCTTTAAAAAACGCGGAGATCGCTTTTATCAGCAAATACGTTAGTCAGCAATATTTAGATAACACCTCAACGCAGAGCCGCTCGCTTCCGCGCTATTTTGTGAACGATGTGCGGTTGAATTACAACTTTAATGTAAAGGGCATTAAAAATATTGGCATTGGGTTATTGATAAACAATGTATTTAGCGCCAAATACCAGTCGGACGGTGCAACCTACCCGGATATTGAAGGTGGTAAAGTGGTTAACTACAATTACTACTTTCCTCAGGCGCCGGTTAACTTTTTGGCATCAGTAAATATTCGGTTTTAAAATTTAAAAATACTGTTTGAACGATAAGGGAACTGTCTTTTTGTTCAAACAGTATATATATTATAATAGTTATGACCGCTCAATCCCTGGCGCATCTTTTTAATGAACAAATACAACAAACAACAATTTGGGAGTGGGGAGCTGTATCACTTGGCATTGCCGAAGTATTACTGGCAAAGATTAATAATATCTGGCTTTATCCAACAGGTATAGCAGGCACGGCAATAGGTATTTATATACTAATGATAGCGGGCCTATATGCAGAATCGGCCTTGAGTGTTTATTATGTTGTGATGAGTATTTATGGCTGGATATATTGGGTGAAAAAGAGCGATCATCCCCAGGTAAAGATTTCCTGGACAACACGTAATGAGTGGATAATTACCCTGATTATTGTTTTTGCGGGATGGGGTATACTATTTTTGTTGCTTAAAAACTTTACAGCGTCAACCGTTCCGGTATGGGATGCGTGGGTATCATCAACAGCATGGGCCGGTATGTGGTTGCTGGCCAGGCGTAAATTAGAGAACTGGGTATTATTAAATATTTCAAACCTGTTTGCTATACCGTTGCTATGGCAAAAGCAGCTCGTTTTGTTTTCGGCGTTGACCCTGTTTTTATTTGTTGTAGCCATTTTTGGTTTTTTTGACTGGCGCTCCATTTGGAAAAAAGAACAGCTTATTAATAACGCGTTTAGTGATTAAATTCGATATAGAAAATTAGTTCTCCCGTGAAGTAAGCAAATGCGCAATAAACCTATACCCGTTAAATATTGTTACTGTACTGTACCACGAACACCTTGATACACCTAAGTACACCTTGGCACACCAAAAGCTGTAATTGGCTGAAAATAAATACGTTAAGTAATTGACAAATAAACTAACTATTGAATTAACATGTTTAGCGATTGAAAATTAAGCAACAAGCGCATGTTTAATATAGTTAAGGAGCTTGCCGTTTAAATGTTAATATTTTGCATAACTCACGGCGGTCCTCGCTAAACACGTTATTAATACTAATAAACTAAATAAATGGAACATTCAGTAGCCCACCCTTCAAAATATATAAATCACCAGGATGTAACAATAATTAGGGATGCCGCCATCGAAGCCGAAGAGCTTGGCATGTTAAGCGCCCCGCAATTAAAAATTGTTTACCAGCAAAAATGGTTTAAACTGTTAGTGCCGCAGGTTTACACAGGGAAGCAAATAGCATTGACTGATCTGGTAAGGCTGCAAGAAGCCCTTAGCTGGGCAGATGGAAGTTTAGGCTGGGTGGTAACGCTATGCAGCGGCGCGGGTTGGTTTGGCGGATTTATATCGCCGGAAATTGCGGATTTTATTTTTAAAGAAGATAATGTTTGCCTGGCCGGAAGCGGGGCGGCAGACGGAACTGCCGAAATTACAGATACCGGGTATATTATTAACGGCACCTGGAAATATGCAAGCGGTGCTTACCATGCTACACACTTTACCGCTAATTGTATTATAAAAAAGAATGGAGAAGTTATGCTTGACGACGAAAATGAGCCTTGCATACTGCCATTTATAGTTGATAAAAAGGATGTTGCTTTATTGCCGACCTGGAAATATATAGGTATGGTTGCCACGGGTAGCCATTCATTTCAAATAAAAAACTTAAAGGTAAACGCGAACCGTTGTTTCCGTATAAATGCAGATTATGCAGAGGTTCGGGGTAGATTATATCAATACCCGTTTTTGCAATTGGCAGAGGCTACGCTGGCAGTAAACCTTTCTGGTATGGCCGTACATTTTACTGACCTTTGCCATGCTGTTTTTGAACAAAAAAGAAAGCAACCCAAACTTACCGGCGAGAACCATCACGAACTCGATAAGGTATTTGCCCTTGAAACGGATAAGCTGCAATTGGCACGGACTGTTTTTTTTGCTGCAATAGATAACTCCCGGAACCAGGATCAAAACACCAACGAGCAATTGTTAGCTGTAAGCCAAACAAGCCGGGCATTAGCAAAGCAAGCCCTTGCAACAGTTGATATACTTTACCCTTATTGCGGCTTGTTAGCAGCATCGCCTGATATGGAAATTAACCGGGTATGGCGCGACCTGCATACTGCAAGCCAACATTCATTATTAACTTTTGCGGTTTAGTAAACGAATTTTGAATTAACATAAACTTCATATACAGTTTTAATTGTATTATTGATATTTGATGTTTTAACCTTGTACAATGAAAATTAAACACTCCTTTATTATATTTTTCTGTTCTATTGCAGTTATAGCATCGGCACAAACAAAAAAGAAAACAATCCCTTCGGCAGCAACTACCGCAGTTGTTGCTTCAACAGATTTGCCTCGCCCCAAATTGGTAGTAGGCATAGTGGTTGACCAAATGCGTTGGGATTACCTGTATCGTTATTATTCGCGTTATGGCAATACCGGCTTCAAACGTTTGTTAAACGAAGGTTTCAGCTGTGAAAATACTAATATAGACTACATACCTACGGTAACCGCCGCGGGGCATACCGCTATTTATACCGGTTCTGTACCGGCTATACACGGCATTGCGGGTAATGATTTTATAATACAAGCCACCGGCAAATCAATGTATTGTACAGATGACAGCACAGTACAGGCTGTGGGTGCCGTATCAAAGGCAGGCCAGATGTCGCCGCGAAATTTATTAACCACAACGGTTACTGACGAGCTACGGCTGGCAACAAATTTCCGTTCGAAAGTTATTGGCATAGCTTTAAAGGACCGTGGCGGTATTTTACCCGGGGGACATACAGCAAACGCAGCCTACTGGTTTGATGATAAAAGCGGCAACTGGATAACCAGCACTTATTACATGAAAGAATTGCCGCAATGGGTAAAAGATTTTAATGATCAGAAACTACCGGAGACTTATCTAAAATTAGACTGGAGCGCTTTGTACCCAATGGATACCTATTTACAAAGTACGGCAGATAACAACAAATATGAAGGAGCGTTTAAAGGCACTGATGCACCAACCCTGCCGGTAAAAACATCAAATTTATATAAGGGTAATTTAGGGCTGATACGTAATGTGCCATTTGGTAACACGTTTACACTTGATATGGCTATTGCGGCTATAAACTTTGAACAGTTAGGCACCCGCGATGCAACCGATTTTTTAGCGCTGAGCTTGTCTACCCCTGATTACATCGGTCATCAGTTTGGTATTAACTCGATAGAAGTTGAAGATAATTATCTGCGCCTGGACCGCGATCTGGGTACTTTTTTAACCTTCCTTGATGCCAAAATTGGCAAAGGAAAATACACCGTGTTTTTAACTGCCGATCACGGCGCGGCCCATAACCCTGCGTTTTTGCAGGATAAAAATATTCCGGCCGGTGTGTGGGATGAGGCAATCTCATTAAAAGATATTAATAGCTTTTTATTAGAAAAATATAAAATTGACGGTCTGGTGCTTAGCTTTAATAATTACCAGGTTAACTTTAATTATAAAATCATTAAGTATTTAAGGTTGGATGAAAACGCGTTAAAAAATGATTGTATAGCCTACCTGCAGAAACTGCCTTCTGTTGCTTTTGCGGTTGATATGCAAAAGGCACAAACAGCAAGTATCCCCGAAGAACTGCGTACGCGTATAATAAATGGCTATAACCGCGAACACAGCGGTGTTATACAAATCATTTTGAAACCCGCTTATTTTACCGGGCACGGAACAAATGATAAGGGCCCAACCGGCACCACACATGGCACCTGGAACCCATATGACGCGCACATACCGCTAATATTTATGGGCTGGGGCGTTCAGCACGGTGCAATTACCCGCAGTACACACATGACGGATATTGCGCCAACCATTGCGGCGTTATTACATATACAGGCGCCAAATGGTTCTATTGGGGTGCCTATCGGTGAGGCGCTGAAATAATTATGAAAAAATACATATCCAAGTTTCATTATTTAACCCAGGATTTGCCTAACCGCAGCCATGTTGAACAGGCACAAATAGCTTGCGAAGCAAGTGCAAACTGGCTGCAATATCGCTGCTTAACCAAAACTGATGACGAATTGATTGAAGAGATAAATCAAATTGCCGAAATATGCGATGAATGGGGCACAACGCTTATTCTAACCAATCATTACCATTTATTGGATAGGGTTGATGCACAAGGCGTACATATTGAAGATTTTGATGCGGACTTTGAGGCTATCCGCAATCACATAGGTGATGATAAAACGCTTGGCGCATCGGCAACCAATATAAAGCGTTTACTGGCAACCCAGGCCACCGGTGTTGTAGATTATTGCGGGTATGGCCCATTTGCGCATACAGATACCAAACCCAATAATAAGCCGCTGCTGGGCTTTGAGGGTTATCGCGAATTGCAAAAACAGCCTATTGATATACCAGTAATAGCCGTAGGCGGCATTAAGCTAACGGATGTTGAGCCATTATTGCAAACCGGCATTTATGGTCTCGCGGTATCTGCTGCAATAAACTTAGCCCTTGATCCCGGTAGGGCTATAAAGGACTTTTATCAAAAGATATATTAATACCTTTGTATGAATTAATGATTGACAAGATTTTGGGATTAGCTTGATCAACTAATCACCAATCTCCAATTAACTAATCACTAAATCTCCATGTCATCCCACCACATCGTTCGCGAAAAACAGGAGCCGGCCCTATTGGTGTTGGGATTGGATAATTTTACAGATGAATTGCTGGGCCAATTGTTAGAATGGAGCCCCACTTTAATAGTAACTCCATTAATTGCCGAAAAACTAAATTCGTATGGGATTAAAATAGATTGGGTAATAACCGATGAAATAGACGAGTCCCTGCAATCAGATATAAAATCATTGCCTTTGGGCGACCGTACAATAATCGCGTCGGCCTTAAGCTATCTGATTGCACAAGGCTATCCGGCTGTTAATATTGTAGCTGATGAATTTGATCTGAATGATTATCTGCCTTTCGCTGATAAAATTAACCTGGTAATATTTTATGATCAGCAAAAAATATATGCGGTTAACCCGGGCTTTAGTAAATGGAAACCGTCGGGCGAGGGCATTAAACTTCTACAACATCCTGCAAACTTTAAAACAAGCGGATTACAAAAAATAAATGATAGCAGTTTTAAAACCTTGGCAGATGGTTTTTTTGAGCTGCATTTTGATAATTCTTGTATATTTATTGCCGAAGCGTTGTAACTTTTCACCCATCAAATACGTCTACCTACTGGATACTTGAATTAAGCCAATAACGTTATTATGACAAGGATTAAACCGTTTAGACTTTTTATAGTCCAAACCACCAATAATCGGCACGATTTAATGACGATCAGTTATAATCAAAACATGAAAAAGATATATATAAAATTAATTGGTGTTGCCTTTAGTGCAATATTGTGCACCAGCCTTGCTATGCCGGCCATGGCACAAAGAGGCGGCGATCATAGTGACGGAAAAACCACAACTAATGGTGGTTCCGCTCCGGCTCCTGCAGCGCCCGTTCAAGCTCAACCGCAGCCGCAACGCAGCAATCCACAGCCGCAGGTGCAACGCAATGATAATGTACAGCAACAGCGCAACAACAATGTAAACGTAGCACCTCAACAACGTAGTAACCCTAATTATAACGGCAATAGCGGCCAGCCGCAAAGAAGCACAAACAGTTATGGCTTTACACCATCTGCGCCACGCGGTGCTGCCCACCAGCAGAGTATGAGCTTTACACCGGCCAACCCGCGCGGCACCAATGGAGCTTACGCCCCTCGCCGCTATTCTGGATTGGGCCAAAGAGGAACCAATACTTATTATAGTCCCCGTACCGGCTACCGTAGCTACCCGGGCCTGCCTTATGGGCACAACTATATAGCAGTAAGGCCAAGAGGGTTTTATTACCGCAACCACGGTTATTACGGAACTTATTACCAGCCACAATTAGGTGTAAGACTAAATGTGCTGCCTTTTGGCTATTATCCGTTCTATTTTGGCGCCGACCAATATTTTTATAGCGATGGCTTATACTATCGCCTGGATAATAATGATTATACCGTGGTTGAACCACCGGTTGGTGCAGTAATAAACCAATTGCCTGCAAAAGCGCAGCCAATTGCCATAAACGGCATGCAATACTATGAGTTGAATGGTGTGTATTACCAACCTATTACTAAAGACGATGGTACATTAGTTTACCAAATAGCAGGTAAAGACGGCGAATTAAATACAGACAATAATGGTAATGCTCAGGATGACCTGCCACAAGTTGGCGATCTGGTTGATACCCTGCCACAAGGTTGTAAAATGTTGAGGCTAAACGGACAAAAATATTATGTATCAGAAGAAGGGTATTATTTCCAGGATGCCGTTGATACCAATGGCGACAAAGTTTTTAAAATTGTAGGCACACCAAATGATGCGCCGGGGAATTAATAAATAGTCGATGTAAAATACTAAGGGGTGAGGGCCAACGGCTTTCACCCCTTTTTTTGTATAAACATTAACACCATCCGGGGTTAATGTTTTAAATTTAAAAACGATGGTTTTAAAAACGCTTTATATTTGTATGATCAAATTACAAAACATGAAACTCAACATATTCCATATTAAACGGGTGGGCATAGTATTATTTGCCGGAATGTTATTTTCAGTACCATGCTATGCTCAAGGGTTAAAAGTAGCTGCGGCCGCCAACCTGCAATCCATTATAGAAGTACTTCAAAAAGATTTTAAACAAAGAACAGGTATCGGGATAGAACCAATTGTTGGCTCATCGGGCAAGCTGGTTGCACAGATAAAGAACGGTGCCCCATTTGATGTTTTTTTATCGGCTGATATGAGTTTTCCCCAGGAATTATATAAAGAAGGACTTAGCGCCAAAGCACCTGTTGTTTATGCCTATGGCAGTTTAATAATTTGCAGCAGTCAGAATATCGGTTTTCAGAATTGGGAGCGCATACTGCTAACTCCCCGCATAAAAAAGATCGCGATAGCTAACCCCGCAGTCGCTCCTTATGGCTTAGCTGCCGAAGAATTGTTAAAGAAAAATGGCATACTGGAAAACGTTAAAAGCAAAATGGTTTATGGCGAAAGCATATCGCAGATAAATACCTATATCACTACCGGTGTGGTCGAAGTGGGTTTCACCACCCAGGCATTAGTAAAAGACCCGGCCAATAAAACACCGCTTTATTGGAAAGTGATAAACCCTAAAACCTACGCGCCCATACAGCAAGGAATGGTTATACTAAAACATGCCGAAAACAACCCCGATGCCGAAAAATTTTATCAATACATTTTAAGTGCCCCCGCTAAGCGTATATTTGAAAAATACGGTTATCGTATTCAATAATTAATCCCGGCGGATGGATCTATCACCAATTTGGCTTACGTTAAAGCTGGCAGCAATTACCACGCTGTTATTGTTAATTGTTGGTTTGCCGGTTGCGTGGTGGTTATCAAAGGGCCGCTCGTTTTTTAAAACTATTATAGAGGCAATTATTACTATGCCACTGGTATTGCCCCCATCGGTATTGGGGTTTTATTTGTTGCTGGCTTTTAGTCCGCAGCATGGCTTGGGTAAATGGTTGCAAAATACGTTTGATATCCAATTTGTTTTTTCCTTCCAGGGATTGGTGCTGGCCTCATTTATTTACAGCATGCCATTTATGGTGGGCCCCATTAAATCAGCGCTGCAGCAATTACCGGCATCATTAGCGCAGGCATCCTATACCCTGGGTAAAACAAAGTGGCAAACTTTTAAGAATATATTAATACCAAATATCAAACCATCATTATTAACAGCTGTTGTGCTAACGTTCGCTCATACATTAGGTGAGTTTGGCGTGGTACTGATGATAGGCGGCAACATTCCCCGTGTTACCCGTGTAGCGTCAATTGCCGTATATGATTCTGTCGAGCGAATGGATTACGCCAGCGCCAATGCTTATTCACTTATCTTGTTTTGTATAACTTTTATTATGGTAATAAGCGTGTTTGTGTTTAATAAGTACCAGGCAAAATCTCCGTTGGAATGATAGACATAGCAATAGAGAAAAAACTAAAAGTTTATCATGGCCGGCAAATATTGAAAATTGACCGCCAATTTGCCAATGGAAGTATTACCAAAATTTACGGGCCATCCGGAGCAGGCAAAACCACATTTTTAAAAATAATAGCCGGGTTGATCTCGCCCGAAAAAGGCAGGATAGCCGTTAATAATACTACCTGGTTAGATACTAATATAAACATAAACCTATCGCCCCAAAAAAGAAAAACTGGTTTTGTTTTCCAGGATTATGCCCTGTTTCCAAACATGACGGTTGCTGAACATTTAGCATACGCTACGGACGATAAAGATTGGATAAAGCGACTATTAATTTTAGGCAAGCTGGATACCCTGACCAATCATAAACCCGCGCACCTATCGGGCGGGCAACAGCAGCGTTTAGCTATTTTGCGTGCGCTTGCTATCAAACCTAAAATGTTATTGATGGATGAACCCTTTTCGGCTTTGGACCCGGATATGAAAGCAGAATTAACAATAGGATTAAAAGTTGTGTTTAGAGAGTTAAGCGCAACTGTTTTAATAGTAAGTCATAACCCGGCAGAGTTGGATGGGCTGGTTGACGGAGAGTTGTATATAAGCGATCTCTCGCTTTAAGCTATACTTAGAATCTGCCCCTGCGACGTATGCATAGTTTGAGTTTTTCACTATCGCTTAAGAGATCCGTGTGGTTTATAATAGCAATGATATTGAATATGTTAATTAACGTTAAAAGACGCATATAAACGTATTAATTTCATCTAATCTTCAGATTGTCCCTTTACTCTTGTTTAAAGATAATTACAGAAATACTGTTAATTTTTATTTTAAAACCGGATGCCAGATCAGCAAATCTTTAAAAGGGCCTGCAAGTTAATGGGTAACCGTTTTGAATTGAGTGTAGTTACTGATAATGAAAAATGGGCCAATGAAAAAATAGAATCGGGAGTTAATGAAATAAAAAGAATCGAGCAGTTATTGACCACTTTTAGCGATGATAGTGAAACTAATCGGGTTAACCAAAATGCCGGTATCCGGCCTGTTGCAGTAAGCCGGGAAACATTTGATCTTATTAACCGATCTATCAGGATATCTGAAGTAACCCGGGGTGCATTTGATATTACTTATGGATCTGTGGATAAGCAACTATGGAACTTTGATCAAAAAATGACCGCATTACCGGATAAAGCTACAGCAAAAAAAATGGTGCGCCTTATTAACTTCAGAAACGTTGTGCTTGACGATGAAAACTGCACCGTTTTTTTGCGGGAAAAAGGAATGAGGATAGGGTTTGGCGGTATGGGCAAGGGCTATGCTGCCGAGCGTGCAAAACAAATTATGAAACAAGGCGGCGTAAGCAGCGGGGTGGTAAACGCGTCTGGCGATTTGAATGCCTGGGGGTTACAGCCAAACGGCCAAAAGTGGACCATCGGCATTGCAAATCCGGATTCTTCACATGAAATATTTTCGTATATGGACATCACTGATATGGCTGTTGCCACATCAGGTAATTATGAAAAGTTTATTATGGTGGATGGTAAAAAATATTCGCATACCATTAATCCGCTTACAGGCTTGCCCGTTACCGGTATTAAAAGCGTAACCATTATTACAACTAATGCAGAAATTGCCGATGCTATGACAACGCCGGTAATGATTATGGGTATTAATACCGGGTTAAATATGATTAACCAAATGAAAGGTATTGAAGCTGTTATAATTGATGATTACAATAATTTATATCCTTCAAAAAACATAAATATAAAATAAATCCCCCGATTAAAAATGGTAAATAAAATTGTAAAACTATTGGCCTGTTTTGTAATAATAATAAGTTTCTCTTCGTGTGTACGTTTACGGGAATATCAAAAAACCCGGCTCAATGATTCTGAAATGGCGCTTGGAAACCGTAAGGCTGAAAAGAATGAGTTAAATTTTCAATCCTACCGTGAAAGTGCTTCTGGCGCCAATGCCGGAAAAACCGGTGGTGGCTGCGGCTGCAATTAATTTACAAAGAATCAATTTTTCATGAAAAAGAAATATTTAACTATACTTGGTTTCGCACTCATTTGCCGTTTAAATGCCTTTTCACAAATTAAGGAAGATACCAGCCGCAATAAAAATCCATTTGGCCTATACACCCCAATTGATGTTGATGACACTGCCAGCTATTATCCAACACAACTCGGGGTTGAAGAAATAAATTTGGTATCCAGTTATTATAACCAAAATGGGGATCATTCTGCAGTTACAGGGGGTATCGGAACAGAAAAAGTAACAGATTTTTCAAATGGCCTGGATCTGAAACTCTTCTGGTACGGGCAGCCGAAACATAAAAACATACTTTCATTTGGTTTAGGTATTGATCATCATACTTCGGCGTCAGCAGCTTTTGTATCTACATCAGGGGCATCAAAAACCGGCGGATCACGCATATATCCGTCATTAGACTGGACAATTGAAAATGAAATTAAAGGCACCAGTTTTGGGTTGGGCACTTATTATTCGGGCGAGTATAATTATAAATCATTGGGCGCTGATATACATTTCTCAAAAAAGACAAATGATAAGAGTGGAGAATTTGGCATGAAGCTGCAAGCTTATTTTGACCATGTTACACTTATTTATCCTTCAGAACTTATTCCGCAATCAACTGTCGCCGTCTCAAGCGGGCCTACTTATGTAACCACTGCCAGTGGAAACTCTGTTTTGAGTGGCAGTAGTTCAACACCAAGCATTCCAACCAGTCCCAGGAATACTTATACCATTTCAGTATCCTATTCTCAGATGATAAATTCCAGGCTGCAGGTAATGTTCCTGGCAGACGCGGTTGCACAAAAGGGATATTTAAGTTTACCTTTTCACAGGGTGTATTTTACGAACAAAAAAGACACTATCGAGAAATTACCATCGTCAAGGTTTAAGCTTCCCTTAGGATTAAGGGCTAATTATTTTCTCGGCGACAATATTATTCTCAGATCATATTACCGATACTATACGGACAATTGGGGCAGCAACTCTAATACAGCCAACCTGGAAATGGTTTATAAAATTACACCCTTCTTTTCGGTTTCGCCGTTTTACAGGTATTACAATCAATCAGCTGCTAAATATTTTGCCCCTTATGAGGTCCATAACGCTACTGATACCTATTATACCAGTAATTATGAATATGCTAAGTTTAACAGTCAGTTTTTTGGTGTAGGATTTAGAATAGCACCGCCAACGGGGGTAATGGGATGGCAACATCTTCATGATTTTGAAATCAGATATGGACATTATTCGCAAAGCACTAACCTGGTATCTGATGTGATCTCTGTAGCTCTTGGTTTTAAATAATTAACATTTGGCGAATTAGATAGCTTTATATATCTCCCACATGTATAAAGCCGCCTGGGGAACAGGGTGTCGGTTGCTGCATGGTATTAACATGGCATAAAAAAATAAAGGCGCTGAGACAGCGCCTGATTAACAATTGATGATGAGCAATTATTTAATCTTTATCTGACGGCTGGGCGTTGTCGCTTCTTTGCTTTTGGCCACATTAATTTTGAGTATGCCGTCAGTATATTGGGCTTCAATATTGGCATCATCAATCGAGTCGGGCAGCGTAAAAGAGCGCACGAATGACGTATAGGTGTATTCGCGTTTATTATATTTTTTATCATTATCCATTTGCTCGTTTTGCTTTTCTACCGATATGGTCAGCATATTCCTATTCAGGTCCAGCTTAAAATCCTCTTTCTTTAGTCCCGGTGCAGCCAGTTCGATATGATAGTGCCCTTCTGTTTCTAAAATATTTACAGCCGGTATTCTGGATACCATCCGGTCTGATATAAAAGCATCATTAAAAAAGTTTTCAAAAATGTCATTAAAGACCGGGCTTAACATGCCGGTGTCTTTTCGCTCATTAAATTTTACCAGTGTCATAACTTATCCTCCTTATAAAACCCTACTTGCCGGAACATCCCGGCTATAGAATACAACAATCAGTATAAGCACAGGTTTTTCATTTTTTATCTTTTTCAAACCAAACGTTCAACTGCTTGTTTGCCCGTGTTGTCTATTATAAAGTTGTCTTCCCTAATTTAAAGCTGCAATTCCATGAACAGTTCCTAACCTCGAATAATAGCTCTTCATCCCTATCGGGAAAATGCTGCCTTATACATTTTGTGATTTCCTGTTTTACTTTATTATATATTGAACGGAAATCCTTTTCTGCATCCGGCAGGTTAACAATAATGTGTCCGTTAAATACATTCAGCTCCCAATGAGATGAGCATGTTTCACGGATAAGGTCTATTATGTTTTCACGGAGTAATTCCATCTTAATCAGACAATCATTATTAAGCCGGTGTACTAATATAGCGGCGCTTTTTTTGTTGAGGTAAATGTTTTCGAATCACCTGGTAAAGGAGATCAAGGTCAAATGGCTTTTTTAGGTAATCATCAAAACCCAAAAGGCGGTATTGCTCAGCGATTTGATTATCGCAACTGAAGGCGATTACCGGCAGGCGCGGAAAATGTGCCTTGATCCATTGACAGACCTGCTTGCCGGAATAATTGCTGAGCCAGCAGTCCAGCAAAACCAGCTTGGGGTGATGCCGCCGGATCAAATCCAGGACATTTTCAGTATTATCGGTCAGGCTGCAAACCCGGTAGCCTTCCATTTGCAAAGCAAAGGTGAGTACCTCTAAGGTGGCGGCATCCGCTTCTTGTATCATTATCGTTTCCATAGACTTAATTTTTTAAGTGAAAAGATAGAAACCGGGGGCAGACGTATGATTAGTAGTAGCGGCTGAAAAGATAAATAAAGTTAAGAATAATAGTTATTAAATATTAACGTAGTATTTTATTTATGTAGTATCTGATTGCCCGTTATTGTGGCGGTTGTTTTCCACTTTTGTGGAAAACTGCAAGCCGGTGATACTAATAGATCAATGACTGGTTATTAACCACCCGAACCACCTTGTCGACTATTTCTTTCAGATCAAAAGGTTTGCGGATATAATCATTTGCTTTACATTCTGTAGCGATCAATTCAATATTGTTCGCGGTGGAAAGTACGATGACCGGGATCTCTTTTAATTGCTTAACCTGTTTGATCTTCAGACATAACCGGTGCCCGGGCCGGTTATTTATAAACTCATCAATCAGGATCACATCCGGTTTGAATTGCAGGATATCTTCCAGGTTTTCCGGCTCAGCAATACTCAAAGTGGTAAAGCCTTCTTCCTCTAAAACAAAGACAACAATATGTCGGATATCCTGGTCATTTTCAATAACCAATACTTTTTTCTTCACGCGCTTTACAGATAAATTGATCGGTAATCATTTCAAATATATTGAATTTTTAATGTATTAAATAATATTTTCCTTTTAACGAAATAATATTTTTAATTTATAAAGTAAAAAGACCGCTTGCCCACTATCACCAATCCAACAGGCGCCAGCTTAGATATAAACCAAAGCCGCTTTTATCGGGGTGTTAAATAGTGTTACCAACAGTATGTAATATTTTAGTTATTACCCACTAATATTTGTAAAGTAAAGTTTTTACTAATAGATTTACTTAAAACAAAAGTCATTATGGCCACATACAAAATTTCTGTCAACAATAAGCTGCTTACTGTTGATGCAGATCCAGACACCCCAATGCTTTGGGTATTGCGTGATCATTTAAATTTAGTTGGTACAAAATTCGGGTGCGGCATTGCGCAGTGCGGGGCCTGTACTGTGCATTTTAACGGTTTTGCTGTACGATCGTGCCAGTTGCCCGTATCAGAAGTTAAAGACTCTAAAATTGTAACTATTGAAGGATTAAGCGCCGAAGGCACGCACCCGGTACAACAAGCCTGGAGCGAAGTTGATGTACCGCAATGCGGTTATTGCCAATCAGGGCAAATTATGGCCGCCGCGGCAATGCTGAAACACAACCCGCATCCAACAGATGAGGATATTGATCTATCCATAAGTAATATATGCCGTTGCGGCACACATTATCGTATACGTAAAGCCATACACCTGGCAGCCAGTAAAGGAGGGGTTACAAAATGAGCGATCAAACAGTTTCAAGGCGCCACTTTTTAAAAGTAAGCTCAATTGCCGGGGGCGGTATAATGTTTGGGTTCCATTTGTTAACAGATGCAAGCCCCGTTAAACATGCCGCGGGCACAATATTTTCGCCCAATGCCTATGTATCAATTGATTCTAATGGCTTAATTACATTAATGTCGCCCAATCCGGAGATTGGCCAGGGAGTAAAAACAGCGCTACCCATGATATTGGCCGAAGAGCTGGAGGTACAATGGGATAAAGTGGTGGTAGAAATGGCACCGCTTGATCAAAGTAAATACGGCTCGCAAACAACAGGTGGCAGCGGTGCGGTAAGAAGCCGTTTCACACCGATACGCAACGCCGGGGCAACTGCCCGTCAAATGATGATTACCGCGGCCGCGCAGCAATGGGGAGCAAATGAGGGTGATTGTTATGCCGAAAATGCCTTTGTAATACATAAGCCAAGCGGAAAGAAATTAGCCTATGGTGACCTGGCTGCTAAAGCCGCATTATTGCCGGTACCTGCCAGTGTTAAATTAAAAGACCCTAAAGATTTTAAGATAATAGGCACTCGGGTACATAATATTGATAACCATAAAATAATTACCGGCAAGCCTTTATTTGGTATAGATACCCGCCGCGAAGGCATGTTATTCGCGATAGTTGCCCGCCCGCCGGCGTTTGGCAAAAGCTTAAAATCATTTGATGACACCGAAACGCGCAAGGTGGCCGGTGTTAAAAATGTGGTTTCGGTACCTTCAAGAAACTTAGTGGCAGTTTTGGCAACCTCAACCTGGGCCGCTAAAAAAGGACGGGATGTATTAAAGGTTGTTTGGGAAGAGACAAGTAAGCTGGAAAGCACTCCCGACCACGATGCCTCGTTTACAGAACTGTTAAACAACTACAGCGAAAAGCCGGGCAGGAATGATGGAGACATAGATGCTGCTTTAAATAATAAGGACTACAAGATTGTAGAAGCGGTTTACGAAACACCCGCGCTATCGCATGCCAACATGGAGCCGCTTAACTTTTTTGCTGATGTAAAAGATGGTAAAGTTGATCTGTATGGCCCAACACAAGTGCCTGCGCGCTTACGCACCGAGGTTGCAAAAGCTGTAGGTGTACCAGAAACTAATATAACTTTAGGCATGCCGAGGCAGGGAGGTGGTTTTGGGCGCAAGCTGCAGCCGGATAACGGAGTAGAAGCAGCGCTAATATCGCAAGCTGCTAAAGTGCCTATACAAATGCTATGGATGCGCGAGGATGATATGCAGGGCGATTTTTACCGCCCGCCAAGTATGTTTAAATATAAAGCGGCAATTAGTCCGGCGAATGAGCTGGTGGCCTGGCACCTTAATGCCGCGGTATTAAGCGGAGGCAGGGCATCCAATCCGGATGGTTTCCCGGCAAAAGCTGTAGCTAATTACCGTGCAGATAATCATTCGCTTAAAACAAATATACAAACGGGGCCATGGCGTGCACCTACCAGTAACTCGGTAGCATTTGCCGATGAATGTTTTTTGGATGAATTGGCCCACCAAATGAAAAAGGACCCGGTAGCGTTAAGGCTTGAACTATTAGAAAAAGCAAAAAATCAACCGGTTGGCAAAACCGACGGGGGGTATGACGTAGCTAAATATAAAAGCGTTATAGACCTGGTTACGCAAATAAGCGGTTGGGGCAAAACAAAAAAACCAAACGTATATCAAGGCTTTGCCGCGCATTTTTCGTTTAGTACCTATGCTGCTCACGTGGCCGAAATAACTAAATTGAAGGATGGAACGTTTAGGGTAACTAAAGTATACAGTGCTGTTAATTGCGGCAGAGTGGTTAACCAAAGCGGTGCCGAAACCCAGGTAGAAGGGGCTATTATTGACGGCCTGAGCCATGCCCTATTTAGCAAGGTTACTTTTGATAAGGGCGCTGTTGAGCAAACCAACTTCCACACTTATAAGTTTTTGCGGATGAAGGACGCGCCAATAGAGGTTATTGTGAAATTTGTACCATCTGAAGATGCGCCAACCGGCTTAGGCGAACCCGGACTGCCGCCAATGGCACCCGCAATAGGCAACGCTATTTTTGCCGCAACGGGTATCAGGTATAGAAAATTGCCTTTTGAATTTGCGAAGGCATAAATAATATTTAGATAAGTAGAAAAGCCTGTAAATTATATTTACGGGCTTTTTTGTTTTAGACTAAAACGGTGTTTAATTGTTAAGAATCAATTTGTTATGAAATTGATTATGTTTATATTCGGCATTGCAATTTCTTTAACCTGATCTCTTTATGACAACAACAACTTCTGCTACTACAAAGTATCGCATAGAATCTATAGATATATTACGCGGTTTAGTAATGCTGATTATGGCTATTGACCATGTTAGGGATGTTTTTCACCTGGGCCAACCCGAACCTACAGATCTGGCAGTAACTACCCCCATTTTGTTTTTTACCCGCTGGATAACTCATTTTTGCGCACCCACCTTTGTGTTTTTAAGCGGCATGTCGGCCTACCTGGCGGGTATGCGCCGTACCAGAAATGAGTTAAGTGCGTTTTTGATTAAACGCGGGTTATGGCTTGTTATAGTTGAACTTGTTTTTATAACTTTTGCTATTACCCTTAACCCGCTTTATAATGTTTTGATATTGCAGGTTATATGGGCCATTGGCGGCAGCATGGTCTTGCTGGGAATATTGGTAAGGTTAAAAGCCTCATTAACCGTTATTGGTATTATTGGCGCAATTATTTTCTTTGGGCATAATATACTGGACATTGTAAACCCGGGACCCATTACTGCAACTATTGGCTGGAAACTGCTTTTATCTGCTGCCGGGTTTAGCGGTCTTGTACAAATTGATAGCAATCATTACGTATTAATAGCCTATGCACTTTTACCGTGGACAGGCGTAATGCTGCTCGGCTATGTTTTTGGATCACTTTACAAAAGCTCGGTTGATGCTGTAAAACGCAGAAAAATATTATTGTATTCGGGCCTGGGCCTGTTGGCGCTGTTCTTTATATTCAGGGCGTTTAATATTTATGGGGACCCATCGCCATGGTCGGTTCAAAAAACAACCGCGCTGAGTATTATCTCGTTTTTTAATGTTACCAAATACCCGTGCTCATTACTATATCTGAGCATGACAATAGGACTCTCGCTGGTTGTATTAGCCAGTATAGAAACCGTTAAAAACAAGTTTACATCCATTGTAATAGTATATGGTAATGTGCCCTTTTTCTATTACATATGCCACTGGTATTTAATTCAAGCCATCCACGTAATTATATTTTTCGCGAAAGGCTATTCTACCAGTCAAATCGTTAATCCTAAAATACCTTTCCTGTTTTCACCCGCTGGCTTTGGGTTTAACTTGTTGGGCGTGTATGTAATATGGTTGGTGGTAATAGCAATATTATACCTGCCATGCAGGTGGTTCAGCAAATATAAAAAGACGCACCAACAATGGTGGTTAAGCTATATTTAATCGCTGTTTTACCATCATCGGGTATTAAGGCATTTGGTACTAACTAATTAAACAGTATAAACCCATTCAGTTACAATTTGTAATTTGCCTGAAATTTACAACTATTATGGACTACGTAAGATTTGGAAATACAGGCATGATGGTTTCGCGCCTGTGTTTAGGTACCATGACCTATGGTAAACCTACAGAAAGATGGCCCTGGGCCCTTAATGAGGCGGAGAGTCGCCCGTTTATTAAAGAGGCGCTGGAGCTTGGCATTACCTTTTTTGATACCGCCGATGTATATGCAGATGGCGCCAGCGAAGAAGTGGTTGGCAAGGCACTAAAAGATTTTGCTAAACGCGATGAGATTGTACTGGCAACCAAAGTGTTTAACGCTATGGGGCCCGGGCCGAATGACAAGGGCCTGTCGCGCAAGCATATTATGAGTGCAATTGATGCCAGCCTGAAGCGCTTAGGCACCGATTATGTAGACTTATATCAAATCCATCGATGGGATTATAATACCCCGATAGAGGAAACCATGGAGGCTCTGCATGATGTGGTGAAAGCCGGCAAGGCGCGTTATATTGGTGCATCATCTATGCACGCCTGGCAGTTTACGCAATCGCTTTATGTTTCTGATCTGCATGGCTGGACACGCTTTGTATCTATGCAACCGCAATACAACCTGGTATACCGCGAAGAGGAACGCGAAATGATACCGTTATGTAAAGATCAAAAAATAGCGGTTATCCCGTGGTCGCCATTAGCAAGGGGTTTACTAACCCGCCCCCTAAACAAGGACCGTAACGAAACAGAACGTGCCCGGACCGATGGTTTTGGAAAAGATATATATGGTAAATTCGGCGATTTTGAAGTGATTGGGCGCCTGAATGAAGTTGCCGCGCAAAAAGGTTTGCCTAACGCGCAGGTAGCTATGGCTTGGTTGTTAGCTAATTCGGCTATTACTTCCCCAATTATCGGCGCAAGTAAGCCGGGGCATTTAGCCGACGCGGTAAAAGCCCTGTCTGTCAAGCTTTCATCCGAAGAAATAAAGAAACTGGAAGAATTGTATATACCGCACCCTATAGCAGGGTTTCATTAATTGAGGGATGTTGCATTGCGCAACATATACAACACCCTGCAATACCTGCAACACCTACAACACTGACAAGGATTTGTCAGTGTTGTATTGAAATATTAAAATCCATTACCTGTGATAAATTCATTTTATGCTTAATTATCAGCTTAAAAACTTTTAGCAAATTCTACCGCAAAATCTTCAAGCTTTCTTTTTCCTAACACAGATCTATGTGTCAGGAAATCCTCCTGCATTTTTCCATTCCGGGAAACTTTACCCATTTCTACATAATTTTTGGCTATCTCTTCGGGCACGCCAACTTGCAGCATGCCGCCCAAGGCATCAGCATCAGTAAACTCAACCCAGGGCAATTCGGGTTTACCTATCGCTTTCCCTAATATAGCAGCAGATTCGCCCGCAGTATGTTCGTCGCTAATTACATAACGGATGCTATTAGCAGTAAATGGTTGTTGTATTTCTTCGGCAATGGCATCGGCAACATCTGCCGGGTGAACAAGTGGAAGATAAGTGCCTGCACCATAATTACTGCCCAATAAACCCGCATATTTTATCATATCCACATTCGAATAGAAGTTGGTATAGAAAAAGCCCGCCCGCACATATTTTACTACTACACCTTCTAATTTATTCAGCTCAGCTTCTACCAGGTGAAGACCGGTAACCGGTCCGGCGCCTTCTGTTAAGTGTGCACCAATACTGCTTAATTGAACTACTTTGGTTACCCCTGCCGCTTTAATAGCTGCTGCGTAGTTACGGCCTATACCCGCTATATATTCCTTCCAATGCGTTACGTCGAAATTTGGCGGCACCATAGCATAAACTATATCGGCACCGGTAAAGGCATTAGTTAAAAATGTCACATCTTCTATTGATCCTACCGCGGGTATAGCTCCCAGGGACTTAATTTCGGCAGCGTTGGCTGGTTTGCTGGTTATTACAGTTACCTGGTGGCCGGCTTTTACCAAATTTTCGGTAAGTGGTTTGCCAATATTTCCTATTGACCCTGTTAATGTAATTTTCATAGTTTTAATTTTTTGTATTTGTTGACAAAGACATATTTGCACTTACTTTTATACAAGTACCTATCCCAAAGTGCGTATCATGACAGCAATTAAAGAAAGCTCAACCCGCAATGCCAGTAAACAGTAGCACAAAGCGCGTGCCCCGGTTACTTATATTATGAATAAAATTGTTATGCCGTTTTTGGTAACCTATACATTAAGCGTAGCGGCAAGATCTGACACTGGTTTGCATGCTATAGCGGAGTGGGCTGTGAGGGATATGGGGAGAGTGTAAGTGCGCTTAGTTTGGCTAAAGCCATTTGCTTTTCTGTTGCTATCCGTCCAATAAATTGGACGGCAATGAATTACCTCAGAGCAATTCTATCCGTTGGTTTTTAACCAACGGATAGAAGGATAAACGACATTGGCTTTAGCCTAAATACAGTCCTCATCAAATTGGCTATTTAAATATCGATTGATAAATTAAAGCACATCAAGATATCACTTAAACTTATTTATTTACTCACCGCCTCCCAAATTTTCACCGCTTCCACTGCTTCCCTTACATCATGCACCCTCAAAATATTAGCGCCTTTAGTAAGCGCGATGGTATTTAACACAGTAGTGCCATTCAAAGCATCGGCAGCTGTACCACCCAATAAACTATAGATCATTTTTTTACGCGATACGCCAACTAATACCGGAAGGCCTAATCTATTAAACTCATCCAAACGATTTAGCAGTGTGTAACCATGTTCCGGTTTTTTGGCAAAGCCGAAACCGGGATCAATAATTACATCATTTACACCTAATTGCTTTAATATGTTATATCGTTCGGTAAAATAATCAAGCACCTCGTTAAAAACATCATCATAGGTAGCCAGTTGTTGCATGGTTTTAGGATTGCCTTTCATGTGCATCAGTATGTAAGGCACTTGCAGGCGCGCTACAGTAGCAAACATATCCACATCTAATTGTCCGCCGGATACATCATTGATGATATGTGCCCCCGCGCTAATACCCGCTTCGGCAACCGACGAGCGAAAAGTATCTATCGATAAAACCGCATTGGGAAAATTAGCGGCTATCGCTTCAACAACGGGTAACAATCTATCCGTTTCTTCTTGTACAGAAATATCATCGGCTCCCGGGCGGGAAGAGTAAGCGCCAAGATCTAAGAAAGCAGCGCCATCGTCCAGCATTTTTTCGGCTTGCTGCAGCGCGTCGGCAACAGTGGGTTGCCGGCTATCGGCATAAAAAGAATCGGGTGTAAGGTTAATTATACCCATTACTTTTGGTGTACTCAAATCAATGAGTTTGCCACCTGCATTTAGCGTTGCCTTTTTATGAAAAAATGTATCTTTAGCCACTGGTTATTTTTGTTTTAAAGTTGCAAGATTGTAAAGTTGTAAAGTTACTTTAGATTTTGTGATTTTAGATGTGGCCTAAATGCATCCACATGCTATAACATTTTAACCTTTAAACATTAAAACTTTATAACATCTTGAACAATACATCAGCCGAATACGAAGCCGTAATTAATATTTGCAAGGGGCTTTTCATGAAGAAAACCCATGATTATGGTACCGCCTGGCGCATACTTCGCCTTGAATCAATTACCGACCAGATATTTATTAAAGCGCAGCGCATACGCACACTTGAAGAAAAGAAAATATCAAAAGTAGGCGAAGATATTACCGGCGAATATATTGGCATAGTAAACTATTGCGTTATAGCCATGATGCAGCTGGAATGCGATGCAGAAACAGCTATTGAGCTGGCGCCCGACCATGTAAGCCGGTTATTTGATGATAAGGTTAAGGAAACAAAGGATTTGATGTTTGCAAAAAATCATGATTACGGCGAGGCTTGGCGCGATATGCGCATAAGTTCATTAACCGACCTGATATTGATGAAACTGCTGCGTGTAAAACAAATAGAAGACAATAAGGGCCTCACACTTGCATCTGAAGGAATAAAGGCTAACTACCAGGATATATTAAACTACTCGGTATTTGCATTAATAAAATTAGGTGTAAAATGAAAAACAGCTTGATATGGTTTTGCAGGATAAGTGTTGGGTTACTGTTCATCTTCTCTGGCCTTATCAAGGCTAATGACCCACTGGGGTTTTCTTATAAGCTGGAAGAATATTTCGAGGTTTTCCATATCACTTTTTTAAACGGATTGGCGCTAAGCTTTGCTGTATTGCTTTGCGCTTTAGAGATGATATTAGGCTTTGCTTTACTAATTGGCGTTAGGGCCAAACAAGTAGCCTGGGGCTTATTGCTCATTATAATTTTCTTTGCCTTTTTAACCTTTTATTCGGCGTTTTTTAAAGTGGTGCAAACCTGTGGTTGTTTTGGCGATGCTATACCGCTAACACCCTGGCAATCTTTTAGTAAGGACCTGGTGTTACTACTATTAATTGTGGTACTATTTAAAAACAAGAAAAATATAATGCCCCTGTTTAGCTTTAAAATCGGCGAACGGTTGTTGATAGCCGCCGTTATGCTATCTGTCGGCTTTGGTTTATATACCTATAACTTTTCGCCGATAATTGATTTTTTGCCCTATAAAATAGGCGCGAATATTTCTGACGAAATGAAAACCCCGCCGGGTGCCATGCCTGATGAATTTGAGTTAACCTATAACTTAAAAAACAAAAAGACCGGCGAAACCAAAACCATGAGCGATAAAGAATACCTTAAAACAGGTATCTGGAAAGATAACAATTGGGCCGTTATTGGTAACCCCGAAAGCAAACTGGTTAAAAAAGGTTTCAGCCCTAAAATTGCCGACCTTGCCATACAAGACGCGCAGCGTAATGATTATACGCAGGAGTTATTGGCCAACCCTTTTTACAGCCTGGTAATTGTGGCGTACGATCTGAAAAAGACAGACGAAGGCGCCATTAACCGCCTAAACGCGCTGGCTACAAATCTTACACAAAACTTTAATATCCGTACCGTATTGTTAACATCCAATTCGGCAACAGACGCGGTTGCGTTTGGCAAGAAATTTCATTTAATAAGCGAAATTTTTTATGCCGACGGGGTGCCGCTAAAATCAATGGTTCGTGCTAACCCAGGTATTATCCTGCTTAAAAACGGAACTATCGTTAACAAATGGCATTACCATACTGTGCCTGATTATGATCATCTGGTAAAAAAATATTTTCAGCATCAATGATAAGTTACCTCATCCGTAAGCTACTTTATGGCTCGGCGGTAATGCTGGGTATTGTGGTAGTAGTATTTTTTTTGTTTAATATTTTACCTGTTGACCCGGCCCGGATGACGCAGGGCCAGCGCGCTGATGTGCAGTCATTACAGGCAGTGCGCAAAGAGTTTGGGCTGGATAAACCCTTACCGGTACAATTTGCATATTACTTAAATGACCTATCAGCAATAGGTATCCATTTAAATACTCCTGCCGAACGGTTAAGATATCACTATGTGCCCCTGTTTGCTATTTCACAATATAAGGTTGTTGCTTTAAAATGGCCATATCTTAGGCGCTCTTATCAAACCAGTAAAGAAGTGGCATCCCTTTTATTACAAGTGGTGCCAAATACATTAATACTGGCCACAACCGCCATGCTGTTTGCAATTGTTATCGGTGTGTTTTTAGGCATATTAAGCGCCGTGCATAAAGATACCTGGGTAGACCGCTCGGCCTTAGCCTTTTCTACCTTAGGTATTTCTGCCCCATCGTTTTTTGCGGGAATAATCATCGCATGGATATTTGGCTTTGTATTGAGCAGGTACACCGGTTTAAATATGTCTGGCAGTTTATATAGTTATGACCCGTTTAAAGGCGAGGTTATAACGTGGAAGAATTTAATATTACCTATGGTTACTTTAGGCTTACGGCCGCTTGCTATAATTGTACAGCTTACCCGCAATGCCATGTTGGATGTTTTAGGTCAGGATTATATCCGCACCGCTAAAGCAAAAGGATTAAGCAATAATACCATTGTTTACAGGCATGCTTTAAAAAACGCGCTTAACCCAGTTATAACTGCCATTGCCACGTGGTTTGCTTCGCTACTGGCCGGTTCATTTTTTGTAGAATATGTATTTGGCTATAATGGTTTGGGCAAAACTACCGTTAACGCTTTAGAAATGTCCGACTTCCCGGTGGTAATGGGGTCTATATTATTTATCGCTTTTATTTTTGTGGTGATAAATATTTTGGTAGATGTTGTTTATGTTTGGATAGACCCAAGAGTGAAACTACAATGAAGCTATTTTTTATAGGATTTATGGGATGCGGCAAAACCACATGGAGCCGCAAGCTGGCCGCACACCTGGGGTATGAGTTTATGGACCTTGACCATATCCTGGAAGAAAAAGCGGGCATGACCATAGCCCAGTACTTTGCGGTGCATGGGCAGGATTCGTTTCGTGAGCTGGAATCAAAAATATTAAAGGAAACAGCATATCCTGAAAACGCAGTAATATCAACAGGCGGCGGGCTGCCCTGCTTTTTTGACAATATGGAATGGATGAATGCCAATGGCAAAACCATCTATATTAAATTATCACCCAAAACACTGGCAGATAGGTTAGATAAGGGTAAAATAACGCGTCCGTTATTACATGGCTTACATGGTGATGAACTGGTAGCTTTTATTACTGAGAAATTAGCTGAGCGGGATGTTTTTTATGAACAGGCTACCTATATTGTTAATGGTATAGATCTGTCTGTTGAGGCTTTGGCAGAAGTTAGCCTTTCCGTTTAAAAAGATAATAAATGCCTATAATTGGGCTTTGCAATAAACAGCATTAAAACAAAAATATCCGGGTATATGATAAAACATATTTTAATGAGAATAAAAGGATCATTAGAGATCTGGTTTAACTTTTATGTTTTAAAAAAGAGGAAGCTAACCATAGGCTCATCAAAAATTAAGCTTGCTAATGAGTGGATACTTTCTGAATATGATGCCCTTGATGCAAGTAAAGCATCAGACTGGCAACGACTGTTTGGCGATAACCGCTTAACTAATATTTTGGCAGAGCATGTATGGGAACATATCCCCGATGAAGAAACCCGCCTGTCAAACCAAAATTGTTATGATTATCTGCAAAAGGGCGGAAGACTAAGAATAGCTGTACCAGACGGCAACAACCCGGATAAAGAATATATTGAATGGGTTAGAGTAGGCGGAACCGGCGTAGGTGCTGATGACCATAAAATATTATATACTTATGACGTGATGAAAAGCAGGCTGGAAAAGGCTGGCTTTAAAGTTGAGCTGCTGGAGTATTGGGATGAAAACGGTGAGTTCCATTATACCGACTGGACCACCGACGGCGGCATGATACACCGCTCACGCAGATATGATCCCCGGAATAAAGACGGCAAGCTGGGTTATACCTCGCTTATTGTTGATGGGGTGAAGGAGTAGATCCAGATATTAACTCCGCTCTTCCCACACCATACATAAATGCAATATGGTTTCAACGGCCTTTTGCATATCCTGTACAGATATCCACTCCTGTTTGCCATGAAAAGCGTGTTCGCCCGCAAAAATATTAGGGCACGGCAATCCCATAAATGATAATCGGGAACCATCTGTGCCGCCACGTATACTGCATAATTGGGCATTTAGCCCGGCACGTTTAATAGCCTCCATGCCGTACTCAACAATTTGCGGGTGTTTATCAAGCATGCTTTTCATGTTACGGTATTGCGGTTTAACCAGCAGCTCATAGGTTGAGTTCGGAAAGTTTTTCAGAACCTCGTCAGCAATTTTGCGGATAGTATTTGCATGTGCCTCCAGTTTAGCATCTTCAAAATCACGGATAATAAAATCAACCGTTGCCTGTTCTACATGCCCCTCAATACCAACCGGATGCACAAAGCCCTGCCTATTATCTGTTCCTTCGGGCGATAATTGATAAGGCAGGCGGGCAACAATTTGTCCTGCAATTTTTATGGCACTTTCCATATTGCCTTTTGCAAAACCCGGATGCGAGCTTATACCATGAATAACCAGCTTGGCGCCGTCTGCAGAGAAGGTTTCGTTTTCCATATTTCCGGCGCTTTCACCATCAATAGTGTAGCCGGCATAAGCACCCAGTTTTTTAATATCTACCTTATCAACTCCCCGCCCAATTTCTTCATCAGGCGTAAACAATATCCTGATAATGCCATGTTTAATTTCGGGATGATTGATGAGTTGGTAACAGGCATCCATTATCTCGGCCACCCCGGCCTTATTATCGGCACCTAATAAGGTGGTACCGCTGGCTGTAATAATATCATTGCCAATTTGGTTTTTAAGATCGGGGTGCGCGTTCATACGTAATATTTGCGATGGGTCGTCCGGTAAAATAATATCAGCCCCCTGGTAGTTTTTATGAATTATTGGCTTTACATCCTTGCCGCTACAGTCGGGCGATGTATCCATATGCGAGCAAAAACAAATTACCGGTATACCGGGCCTATCAGTATTAGCGGGAATAGTTGCGTATACATATCCATATTCATCTAAATGGGCATCTTCTATCCCAATTTGTTGCAGTTCAGTTACTAACAATTTACCAAGATTTTTTTGCTTTTCTGTTGACGGATAACTATCTGAATTGGGGTCAGATTGAGTATCTATACCCACATAGCGCAAAAAACGGTCTATAACTGAAAAGTTTAATCTTAAATTAAAGTTCATATCTTATATTTGTAACAAGTTGGGGTACATTTAGTTGGGGTACATCTATGATTAATTGTAATAATTTGTAAATATTGATTAATATTTGGTTTTGAAAAAATTCAGCCTGCTTTTTCTTATAATTATTTCCGCCCTATCATTAAAAGCACAGGACAGCTATAATTTTTCCAAGTATGGTCTTGGCTTTTTTGCCAGTTATAACAAACCCTATGCCGACCTGAAAGAAGCCAACAGGGGCAAAACATATAATATTACCGGTTATTATAATTTATCGCCCTATATGCCTATAGGTCTTGAATTTCAGACGGGAGAGCTTTCGGGTGGTAGTATAATTACCGATGCCAACAGGCGGCAATACGATAATAAGTATAAAGCGTTTATTTTACATGGCGACTTAGGATTAGGTGAGGTCCTGGATTATGAGGGTGATTTTTTTATGAAAATTGTAAAAGATTTTTACGTTGGTACCGGTGTTGGGCTTATAAGTAATAATATGGCCTTTATACAGCGCACCAACCTTGACCCTAATGATGGGTATCCCATTGGCACTTATACTTTTCCCGGTAAAAACAGCAGCCTCAACCTGCTTGTACCCATACGCTTTGGGTATGAATTTAAAATATATAATGGCTATGATGAACCATTTATAGGCATTAATATAGGCTACATACACAACCTTACCTGGGGCGAAGGGCTGGATGGCTATATTGACCCGCCGAGCCATTTTAAAAACAATTCGCAAGATCAATACAGTCAAATAGTTGTTGGCATTAAGTTTAATTTTGGTGCCGCCTCATCATATACCAAACAAATAAATTAACATTGAATATTGAAGACCTGCGTGATTATTGCCTGCAAAAGCCGGGCGCTAACGAAGGATTTCCTTTTGGAGAAGAAACGCTGGTATTTAAGGTTGGCGGTAAAATTTTTTTAATTGCAGGTTTAGACAATGGAGACCGTTTTAACATAAAATGCGATCCGGAACTTGCCATTGAGCTTCGCGAACGTTATACAGAAGTACAGCCGGGCTACCACATGAATAAAAAAATGTGGAACACCGTTTTCATGAATGGCACACTAACCCGTAAACAACTGCTTGAAATGATCGACCATTCTTATGATCTGATCTTTCAAAGCCTCGCTAAAAAAATTCAGACCGAAATTATTGGCATTTCTGAATAATCCTTACCTTAAAGGGCATAATTTATTAAATCACTTTTATGAAACATCTTTTATTGGCCCTGTTAGCTTGTTTTACTTTTGGCGCAGGGCATGCGCAGCTAACCCCCTTCGAGTTAAGTAAGGATAAAAACTATACGGCAACTTATCATGAGGTTATCGCCTACTATAAAAAGTTAGCAGCTATAAATCCGCAAATGAAGTTGATCAATTACGGCACAACAGATATTGGCTATCCTTTAACGCTGGTTGTTTTATCGCGCGATAAGATTTTTGATCCGGCACTCATCAAAAAGCAAAATAAAAGGGTGTTATTGATAAACAACGGCATTCATCCCGGCGAGCCTGAAGGTATTGATGCCAGTATGATGTTTGCCCGGGATCTGCTTAAAAAGAAGGCGTTGCCTAAAAACGTAATAATATGTATTGTAGCGTTGTATAATATAGACGGGGCGCTAAATCGTGGTGTTAGCCGTATTAACCAAAACGGACCAAGCAGTTATGGTTTCAGGGGGAATTACCGCAACTTGGATCTGAACCGCGATTTTATAAAAGCCGATAGCAGAAATACACTTGCGCTTGAGCAGATAGTAAATACCTGGAACCCCGAAATATTTTTGGATAACCACACCAGTGACGGTGCCGACTATCAATATGTAATGACGCTGATAGAAACGCAAAAGGATAAGCAAAACCCCGTTCTGGCCGAATACACTTCAAAAACGCTTTCGCCCGAGTTATATAAAAGGATGAAAAAGAGCGGATTTGAAATGATTCCTTATGTTGAAAGCGGGCGCAGCGGCACGCCCGACAGTGGTATTGTTGCCTTCTTAGAAACGCCGCGTTACGCCACAGGCTATACTGCCCAGCATAACATCATCAGCTATATAACAGAGGCACATATGTTAAAGTCTTTTGACAAAAGAGTTTATGCCACTTATAATTTTATGCAGGCGCTGGTTGATATTAACGAGCGTGATGCCAAACTGATAGGCGAGTTAAAGCGTAAAGCCGATGAGCAGGTGAGCAGGCAAAAAACCTTTGCCATGAACTGGCAGCTTGACCGCGCAAAAGTAGATACCATTACCTTTAAAGGTTATGCGGCCATGTATAAAACCAGCGAGGTAAGCGGGCTGCGGCGTTTATATTATGATGAAACAAAACCTTGGACAAGAACCATTAAATACTACGATAATTATAAAGCTACAGAAACCGTTGATAAGCCCTTAGCCTACGTTATACCACAGGCATGGGGGAAAATAATTGACCTGTATAAGCTGAATAATGTAGTGATGCATAGATTAGCGCATGATACTACACTTGATCTACAGGTATACTATCTGGGCGATTTACCAGTACCCACCCGGCCCTACGAGGGGCATTACCTGCATACAGGTGTTAAAGTGATTCCGGTTGATGGGAAAATTAAATTTTACGCCGGCGATTACGTGGTATACACCAACCAACCACTTAACCGTTATATTGTGGAAACATTGGAGCCTGCAGGTGTAGATTCGTTTTTTGCCTGGAACTTTTTTGATTCTGTTTTAGATGAGAAGGAAGGCTTCTCATCGTACGTTTTTGAGGAAGTTGCTGCCGATCTGCTCAAAAAGGACCCGGAACTGAAAAAGAAACTGGATGACGAAAAAGCAAAAAACCCGGCATTGGCTAACAGCGCGCAACAGCAATTAACATTTGTTTACCGTAATTCGCCTTATTATGAAAAAACAAACAGGCGCTACCCGATAGGCCGGATATTGACAGATACTAAACTCGACTTTAAAAAATAAATGGAATACATAACATTCGCACCTGTAGCATCATTCATATTTGCTATAACTATTGCAACTTCGCTATTGGCGTTCTCTAACGAGAACTTGTACGGCAAAATGATGCTGCACCCTTACAGTGTATACCGAAAAAAGTATGTATATACACTACTTACCAGCGGCCTTATACATAAAGACTGGATGCACCTGTTCTTTAACATGCTATCCTATTATTTCTTTGCTTTTCAGTTAGAAGTATACATTGGCCACTGGCAATTTGGCTTATTATATATAGCAAGTTTAATTTTAAGTGATCTGCCATCTGTTGCTAAACACAAAAACGATTTTTGGTACAATAGCCTGGGCGCATCCGGCGCGGTTAGCGCGGTGGTATTTAGTTATATCATGTATTCGCCCATGACCAGGTTGATGATCATGCCATTGCCAATACCTATTCCGGCTATTTTATTTGGCGTGCTTTATATGGTTTATTGCAGCTACGCTTCCAGATATTCAAAAGATAATATTAACCATGACGCGCATTTGTTTGGAGCGCTTTGTGGTATTGCCATCACCATAATTCTTAACCCTAAAATAGTGCCTATATTTTTACACCAAATTAGTGGGGGAGTGCAATCAATTCTTCACTAACAAAATTACCATCGGCATCAAACAAAAAACTCATGGGCTCTTCGGGGTTTTTAATGATCTCTAACAGCAGGAAGCCCCAGTTTTTCCAGAAACTTTCCAGTACTTGTCCGTAAATTTTGTTTTGCCAATTATCAAACAGGGGTTTGCTGCTCATTCCGCGTAGCGGCATGGCCTCAATGTAAACCTCTTCGTCAACAGGCAGAATATTATATTCGGGCAAGCGGTTAAACAGGTAGGCCGAGTAAAACACCCGCCCGCTAAACTCTTCAAACTGTATGGGATGCAGGGTTTGATCGCCTATTTTCGCTAACATTTCGCGGTGATAGTGGCGGTTGGCCCCGTTATCCTGGAAACAAATTATCAGGCCAAAATCTTTTATGCGTAAAGAAAAGGTAAGCGTATTGATCTCATCGCGGTAGCCAAATTCCTGCTCATTATTGCTAACCTTAAATAAAAACAGGCTGAACGGTTTAAAATCTTCAAATAATATAGGCTGATTAATGCTTTGCAGCATTAAATGCAGGTTACTGAATTTATGGATGATAGATTGCGAAATGTTAAACTCTTCGCCTTGCGAACGCTGTAGTTTAATGCCGGATTGTACCTCATTAAATATGATGCCGTAAAGCAATTTGCCCGCCCATTGAAATAGCTTTAACTCTTCAAGCGCTTTAACCGCGTTATATCCGCCATCAAAAGCAGCAGCTATTTCGGCTTCTAACGGCTCTAAATAAGTTTCGTTAACCGTGGCCGAGCAGGGCAGCTTAATATCTTTGTAGGTAGCCATGCTTTCGTCCAGCAATTTAAATGGCTGGTCCTCCAGGTTATAAAGGCTCATTAACCATTGCGGAAATACCTGTATCTTTTCCTCTTCGCTGCTTAGGGTTTCGCCCGTAAGAAAACAGCTCCGGTTACTAAAGTTTGAAGCATCGAACGGCGAATATATTTTTGGTGGCATGCCACAAAGATAGTAATGTGATTTAGGTTAAGCAAAGCGTGTTTATTAACTCATCTCCCTTGTTCTGCTCACCCGCGCCATCCGCGAACGGGTGAACAAGTTCCCTCCCCACGGGAGGGGTGCGGCTGGTTGTGAAGTGGCAGGGAGGGGTTTCGCCGATATAAATCGCTTCATTTACCCCTCCCTGCACCCTCCCGTTGGGAGGGAATCGCACCGCCCGCCGCTTCTTTAGCATCTTTCTAACACCCCTAATTGCAGATCCTCCCGCTTTTAGGACAGGATGGAATATTCCGACCAAAAGCGAATCTTGTTACACGCGAGTGTGAAACAAAATGTAACAAGTGAAACAAGATTTCGGGTTAATATATTGAAAATAAGCATTTTGCCAAAAAGTGATGTAACAAAATGTAACAACTTATTCGTCAGTATTTTTAGGTATAATATTATGCTTTTTCATTGACAATCAAATAATTACAAATTGCTAATTTTAGAAGTGGTGAAACAAGATTTTGAAACAAGATGAAACAAAATCACGCCATTGCTGCTGGCGCATGTATGTAGAGATGGCAAGCGGGTAAGGGTACTTCTGACATCACTATAATACTATTTGCATGGTGGTATAGGCACAAGTACGCCACGCTTGGCTTGCACCAGTGGACGGAATGGAATATCCCGACCAACATTGGACCTGACCCCACCTGACCTACCCTTGCACCATCTTTTGGATTAATTGCCACCGCACCCGGATCGCAGATCCTCCCGCTTTTAGGACGGGATGGAATATCCCAACCAACAAGAATATCCCGACCAACAAGGACGGGTGGAATATCCCTCGACCAACATGGGTTACCTTTTCATAGAATCAAATAAACTGTGAATAATTTCTTTGCCAATATGATAATTATCAACTACTTCATTAATTGTTAATGTTGGATTTCCCCTATGTACGAATACATGACGGCAAATGATCAGGTTGTCGTATGAACTTTTTAGACTTTTCCCATGACTCAATAAATATAAAGCTTCTTTGCTATTTACGCTTGTTTCAAACTTTTGCAAGTATTTACCTCCAAATACTTTTATCTGATTGCCTTTTAGATCGCCTAATTTTATTTGACCATTAATGCGAGAAAGATATTTTTCGACAAAGTGTCCAAAAACCAAATGTTTCCTTGTGGCAAAATCACTAAAAATATCTTTGATTGCAAGTTCATAAACCGTAATTGAGCTAACCGATAAAAACCCTGCATAACTTGCTAAAATTGCTGAGTCGGTTATCGTTGAAAGGTAAGGGGTTAAATTAATGATAAGATTATCAGTTGAAATAAATCGATCAGAATAAGCCATACTATTTTATCAGCTTGTCATTAACATATTTAAATCTAGCTTTTACAATTTTTTCATCTGTTGTTGCTAAAGTAGTATAATCTACAAAAATCGGATCTACTATCAGGTCCTCGTATCTGTTATGTAAATTACTTGGAAGAGTATTCAAATTTTTTAATATCACACAAAATACAGAGTCGAAAACCGACGTATTCAAGGGTCCACGGACATTAAAAGGTTTTTTTCTTAGTTGTTCATTAATTATCTTACAAGTATTTTTAAAGTCCTCGCTAAATTTTTCAATAATGCTTGGCGAAGGATTTTTATACTTATTAGCAACTTTGTTTAAAAATTCTTTCATTGGTTTTTCATAAGAATCTAGATGATATGATAACCCATAAACTCTTAAAATCAATTCCACGTCTTTTTGGTGTTTATCTATAGGAGTCTTAGAAAGAATTGCCCTCCAATTCTTATCTGTATTTAACTTTCTTAAAGAGTTTAAAAAACCTCCTCTAAAAACACAATTTCGAATTTCTTGTGGAGCAAGGGGTGTACCACCCGTGTTTAACCGTTCAAAAATATGGTAAACACTAGTACTTTCCTCTTTTGGGGACAATTGTCTGATGTTAATAGCTCTTAATACTGATCCTTCTAATTTTCGCCTGTCTTTTGGTTCCAAATCGGAAAATCTTTTATTATAATAAGGACTTCTTTCGTTTAGACTACTTAGTCTAAATATTTGCCTTTTACCCTTTGAATTTTCAATTCCAAAATATTCTTCAAAAAAGTAAATAACGCTTAACAACCTTTGTTGCCCATCAATAACAAGACTTTTATTATCATCATCTATATATAAAAATATAGGGGGTACTGGAAGTCCAACCAAGAACGATTCAATCAAAAGAGTAGATTGCTTAATTTTCCAAACAAACTCTCTTTGAAAATCAGGTATAACAATATCCTTTCTATCCCACATTTCCTTTAAGCTTCGCAAGCTTAAATCCGAAGGATACGATGTAATGTCATATTCGACTAATACTTCGTTCGAAGAATCATCTTCTGGAAATAATTCTAAATTGGCACTATTATCTTCTTTCATTTGACTATAGTTAATTCTTATGCTAAGTTAATTTTTTCTTTTTTGGTTTTAATACCGCAAACAAATCAGCGGTATATTGCTCATACAAGGCAAATAAAAATTCCATACGGTTGGCATCGGTTGTAAAGGGTTGTGGGCGATAGGCCAAATCAACTGCCTTATCTAATGCCTGGTGTGCCTTTGCTAATACTGGCGGCATTGTTAGGGGGTGGTATAAGTCAGCAAGGCTGCTATTGGGGAATAATGCTCTTGCATCTAATACATTTTGCGCTGCATTTTCTATCGCTTGCTTTTGTTTATCTGTAGGATTAAGTGGCCAGGGGTAATTATTGTAAACAATGTCTTTTGAATATCTAAAGTCGCTTTTTAACCGTCCGCAAATCGACTTAACCCAAGCCATATGCATTGTTGATGTTAATATGCCAAACTGATAAGGAATTGCGTTGGGGATAGACATACACGTATCGCTTACTATTGAATTTTTATCAAAAAATCCAATAGGTATATAAGGCCTATTTTCGGATGATACTCTTGGTATGACAATGAAAGTTTCAGGTTGATTTCTATCTCGAAATAATGTTGGTGTAGCAGCGAATTTTTGCGTTGAAGGAGCAACACTATTTAATCTGAATTTTTTTACCAATTCAACTCGTTTCAATACTTCCGGCATTTTTTTTAGCTCACTCGGCTCTGCGTTTAAAAGCCACAAACACCAACGCTTTTCGCCATTTAAAAATTCATATGCTGAAATTAACGGCTTTATATATTTCTCTGCATCGGGTTCTTTTAAAATAAATTCATCCTTTTCTGCATCGGAAAAAAGCAAATTTCCACCATCTAAGGGCATATTTCCAAAATTCATTTTTGGCACATTGCAAATAGGATTTGATTTTTTTTCAATCAATATATTTTTTGCATCTACCAAATAGGGGTTTATATTTTTTGCTTTAATCTCATGCGCATCACCTTTTATATCATCATATTCATAGATATACTTATTGTTTGTTTCAAAATTAGCCAAGCCAATAATAACACAATAAACAGCAGCATTACCTTTGGCTTCATTCCTCCATTTAAAGGTGCGATGTGCGAAGTGTATGGTAATGTTATACTTATTCAGCATTTGTCCCCATAATATGCTGGTTTGCTCGCCTTGTACAATTGAATTGGTAGACACAAATGCTACTTTGATGGTGGTATCCTGAATGTATTTTGCTGCTTTAATATACCAACCTGTTACATAATCCAATGTGCCGCTTCCGTCTACGTTGTCAAGCAGCTTTACAATTTCATCGCGTTGCGATTGCTTCATTATTTTGCTGCCAATAAACGGCGGGTTTCCTAATATATAACTAAGGTCTGTTTTTGATACAACAGTTCCCCAATCAGTTTGTAGTGCATCAGCATGTACAATTTTCGCCGATTTTTTTAATGGAAGCCTCACAAAGTATTGGCCAAATTCTTGACTAATAGCCATATTCATCTGATGGTCCATTAACCACATAGCAACTTGCGCTATTTGTGCTGGGAATTCTTCATATTCAATACCATACATCATATCCACATCACACTGTACAAGATAGTTCACATTCATCTGCGCTTCCCGCGCTACTTCCTGTCTAATACCCTCAAGTTTCAATCGCTGTCTAATAATTTCTATTTCAAGCAATCTTAGTTCGCGATAAGAAATAATTAAAAAGTTGCCGCAGCCGCAAGCAGGGTCAAGAAATTTAAGTTCACTTAATTTTTTATGAAATTCTGCTAATTTATTTTTATTGCTCTTAACTACTTCAAATTCTTTCAAAAGTTCATCTAAAAACAAAGGTTTAATAATTTTTAAGATATTCTTTTCACTGGTGTAGTGTGCGCCCAAGTTTCTACGCTCTGTAGGGTTCATTACGCTTTGAAACATTGAACCAAAAATAGCGGGAGATATGCTGCCCCAATTTAAACTGCAACATTCAAGTAATGTATTTCGCATTGCTGTATCAAACGAAGCAGGTGGCAAGGTTTCTTCGAACAGTTTGCCATTTACATACGGAAATTGGTTTAATTGGTTATCTATATTTTTAAGCCTTTTTTCTTCGGGTGTATTTAATACATAAAACAACTCTGATAAACGAGCAGCCAAATCGCTGCCATCTTCGGCTGTACGGTCGGTTATAAAATCAAATAATAGGTCTTTTTCAAAAATGGTTGTATCCTCGGCAAACAAGCAAAACAGCAAACGCACCAAATACAACTCCAAAGCATGACCAGTATAACCAATTTCTTTTAGCCTGTCGTGCAGCTTGCCCATTAAATTGGCGGCTTTTATATTTACAGGATCCTGCTCTTTAAAAACCCGCTTTATATATCCGGCTATAAATCCAAAATGCTGTATATGGTTTACAAAATCGCCGAGGGTAAAACTATGCATATCGCCTGTTTCATAATCATATAGGCGAAAGTGTTGAAAGTCTGAAATTAAAATGTATTGGGGTAGTTCGTGTTGCTTAATGCCCTGCAAATATTCCTTGGCCTGTTGGTATGCTTTGTCCAGATTTTTGCCCTTGCTTTTCATTTCAACAAGCAAAGTGCCTTTCCAAAGCAGGTCAATATAACCGTCGTGGTGGTCTAATTTTTTAACCTTATGTTCAAATGTGGCTATTTTTTTACGCGTAACGCCGAATACATAAAAAAAGGCATCTAAAAATGGTTTGGCATCCGCATCTTCAATAAAGGTATCTGCCCATTCTTTTGAGAAAGAAAGCGCACGGTCTTTAATTTCGTTCCAGCTTAAAGGCATAATATATTAGAGGTGATAAGCACTTAGGTACATGTTTTACAGAGACCTGTAAATTAATAAAGAATTGTGGAGATACAAATTTAAATATATGCACTAAGCTGGCGCAATATTCAGTGTAAGCCAAAAGCGTGGTGTATATGTGCTTATAACATCATCCTATTTGATTTGCATGTGAAGAGATTGCTTCGTTCCTCGCAATGACGGTGCGATGAAGGTGGGTGTTTACATGATGGAGCCCGGCGTGCTTGTGCCTATATGAAACAATTATTACCCCACCAACAGCCATCATTTTTAAAAGAATAATTTAGCTTTGAGCTTATAACATGAAACTGACTTATCAACCCTTCGAACTGGAATTAAAGTACCCGTTTACCATAGCCAAATTTTCGCGTACATCAACCCCGCTAATGCTGGTACAGGTTGAGCACGAGGGCCAAACAGGTTATGGCGAGGCTTCAATGGTGCCCTACATGGGCGAGAGCCATGAAAGCGCCGCCACATTTTTACGTAAGGTAAATATAGATCAGGTTAAATTTCCCTTTAATTTTGAGGCGATAATTAATTACCTGGATAGTATTGCGCCAGGCAACCCGGCTATAAAAGCCGCCATAGACATTGCCCTGCACGACCTGGAAGGAAAGTTATTAAAAAAACCCTGCTGGCAACTGGCAGGTAGCAACCACGCGTTAATGCCGGTAACCAGCTTTACTATTGGCATGGATACGCCCGAAGTTTTCCTGAAAAAAGTAAAAGAAGCCGAAGGTTTTAAAGTGATAAAAGTAAAATTAGGCAGGGATAGTGATCAGGAACTGATAAACATTATCCGCTCGGTAACCGATGTGCCAATTTATGTAGATGCCAACCAGGGTTGGACAGACCGGGCACAAAGCCTTGACATGATTTACTGGCTGCAGGAGCAAGGTGTGGTACTAATTGAGCAACCCATGCTAAAAACAGATATAGATGGCAACGCGTGGCTAACCGAAAATAGCCCCATACCTATTATTGGCGATGAGGCTGTACAGCGCTTGCCGGATGTGGAGAAAGCAAAAGGTGTATATCATGGCATTAACGTTAAGCTCATGAAATCGGCAGGGATGTATGAGGCGCGCCAGATGATAGTAAAAGCAAAAGAGCTGGGATTAAAAGTATTGATGGGCTGCATGAGCGAAACCAGCTGCGCCACCCTTGCCGCCGCCGCTTTGGCTCCGCAATGCGACTGGGCCGATATTGACGGACCATTCCTGATTAGCAACAACCCGTTTAAAACGCCTGATTTTGTGGAGGGTAAATATATATTGGGTAATGAGCCGGGATTGGGAATTAAATTAAATTAAGACGAATTGCCTCAAATTAGCACTAACTAAATTCGTGCAATTCGTCTTAATTCGTGTCAATTAGTGTATATGTCTTCCCATTCAAACTAAACTCATCCCCAACCTTAAGCCCTTTCATTTTTAATGCAATAGGCGATGCCGGCGATATTGCAAAATATTGTTCGCCATCAACATTAAGCGTACCTGCACTTATGGCTAAATAAAAATTGCCATTATCGGTAATTACCACGCTGCCGGTTTCTACCTGTTTAAATTCTGCAGTGGTATTAACCAGGTTAAGCGCTACCTTTAATTTGTTAGCTTCATTTAACTGGGCCATATTACGGTTGGTTTCCTGTTGCATCATTTCTCTGCCGGTTTCGTATTTATCGCCGGCGCTGCTTTTGGTATCATCGCTTGCCGCTTTTTGCGCCTCTTTAATTCCCTGTTCGGCGGCTTGCATGCGTTGTTGCACATAATCCAAACATTGCTGGTATAGCTTTTCTTTTAAATGGCTCATGCCTGTAAATGTAAACATTACAACAAAATAAAAGCCCCCGTACACTCGCTGCTTGGGGGCTTTCAACCTAAACCTTATCACATTGTAAGCTTGCGCCTACACATACATTAACGTAATTTATGCCGTTTTAGTTGTCTGCACCTATAAATTTTTAATAATAATGATAAAATTATGACGGTAGGTTTTTATAGTGTAAAAATTGCCGGTTCTTATTTGGATTTAATTTAAATAAGCAATACATTTGTTCAGTTAACGTATAAATATGAGGCTTTCACAACTTGAAGTAGGAGAAAAAGGTATTGTAAAAGAGTTTACTGATCTTGAAATGTCAATTAAATTAATGGAAATGGGATGCTTACCCGGCGAAGAGATAAGGGTTGACCGCATTGCCCCCATGGGCGACCCAATTGCCATTAATGTATCCGGATACCAGTTGAGCTTGCGTAAACGCGAAGCCTCAACAATAATTTTACATTAGTTTTTTAATTAAGTTGAAAGCCGATATAAGAGTTGCACTTGTAGGAAATCCAAACACCGGTAAATCAACTCTCTTTAATGTACTAACCGGTTTAAATCAAAAAATAGGAAATTTTCCGGGGGTTACTGTTGATAAAAAAGTTGGTTACAGCAAACTGCCGGATGGCCGCGTAGCCGAAATTGTTGACCTGCCCGGCACCTATAGCCTTTATCCAAAAAGCCAGGACGAATCCATCGTATTCTCTGTATTGGCTGACAGGGCAAACCCGCTAAGTCCGGATCTGGTTATCGTCATTCTTGACGCATCAAACCTTAAAAGAAATTTACTGCTATACAGCCAGGTTGCCGATTTGAAAATACCGGTTATCATAGCGCTGAACATGATGGACCTTGCCAAAAAAGCAGGAACGATCATTGATGTTGCCCTGTTTTCAAAAACCCTTGGCGTACCCGTGGTACCCATATCGGCAAGGAAAATAGAGGGCATTGAGCAGCTTAAAACAGCTGTATCTTACGCTAATAAAATAGCACTGCAAGAAGACAGCATAGATGTAAGATCAATAGCCCCGCAATTAATCGAAAGTATAAGTAACGAACTGAATCTTGATAATCCTTACTTTGCCTTACAGCTTGCACACCAGCACGAAACCTTAAAATTCCTATCGGTTGAACAATCAGACCGTATTGAGGAACTGGAAAAGGAACATTCGTTCCACTCGCAAAAAGCACAGGGGACAGAAACCATTGCCCGCTATAATTTTATTAACGACCTGTTATATGATACGGTTAAAAAGCCCGATACCGCCGGCGACGAAACAACAAGCAACAAAATAGATAAGGTACTTACCCATAAAGTATTTGGCTTTATATTATTTTTTGCCATACTGATGTTTATGTTCCAGGCTATATTTTCGTGGGCGGCCTACCCGATGGAATTAATAGCCGACGCGTTTGTATGGGTGCAAAACACACTGCACCATATACTGCCAAGCGGCCCGCTAACCAGCTTATTGGTTGATGGCATAATTGCCGGCTTAAGCGGCGTAATGGTGTTTATACCGCAGATAGCTATACTGTTTGCCTTTATATCTATACTGGAAGATACCGGCTATATGTCGCGGGTTACTTTCATGATGGATAAGCTGATGCGTAAGGTTGGCTTAAACGGCAAATCTGTTGTACCATTGATAGGTGGCTTTGCCTGCGCGGTACCATCTATCATGAGTACCCGTACTATTGAAAACTGGAAGGACCGCATGATAACCATTATGGTTACGCCATTGGTAACCTGCTCTGCAAGGCTGCCGGTTTATACGTTACTTATCGCATTGGTGGTGCCTAACCGCAATGTTTGGTGGTTGTTTAATTTACAGGGATTAGCTTTAACCGGCATGTATGTATTCAGCCTGGTATCAGCAGTGGTGGTTGCCTGGGTGTTTAAGTTTATTTTAAAGAGCCGCGAGCGGGGCTACTTTATAATGGAGCTGCCCGTTTACCGCATGCCGCGGTGGAACAATGTAGCTTACTCCATGTATGAGCGCTGTAAATCGTTTGTTTTGAATGCTGGTAGCGTTATTATAGCCGTATCCATCGTATTATGGGTAATGGCATCCTACGGGCCGGGCAATCGTTTTGAAAGGATAGATCAGAAATATCAACAACCGCGATACAAAACAGTAAATGCAGATCAGCTGCAAAAAGATATCGCTTCCGAAAAGCTGGAAAGCTCCTATGCCGGTGTATTAGGTCACGTTATTGAACCGGTTATCCGTCCGTTAGGTTTCGATTGGAAGATAGGCATCGCCCTTATTACCTCCTTTGCAGCACGCGAGGTATTTGTAGGTACCATGGCCACCATTTACAGCGTAAACGGCAATGCCGACAATATACAATCGGTACAGCAGAAAATGCATCAGGCTAAAAATACCCAAACCGGGCAGCCGGTATTTACCTTTGCGGTAGCATTTTCGCTAATGATGTTTTATGCCTTTGCCATGCAATGCGCCAGTACCGTGGCTGTAGTATACCGCGAAACCAAAAGCTGGCGCTGGCCCGCCATACAGTTTGCTTATATGACGGTATTGGCTTATGTGGCGAGTTTTGTGGCGTATCATCTTTTAAGGTAAAAGGCGAAAGGTAAGGTTTTGCCTTTCTGTTTGCTAAGTGCTTTGTTTCACGCGAGAGTGAAACAAAATGAAACAAGATTTTGGCTTAACCAACTGAAAATAAACAAATTACGAAAAAGTGATGTAACAAAATGTAACAACTTTATTCGTCTGCTTTTTTATAGGTAATTGCTATATAATTTACTGGGTAATCAAATTATTATGAATCGGTTAATCTCAACAGCATGAAACAAGATGAAACAAAATTGTAATAGCAACCATCTTCAAAAAACAGCATCAAAACCTTTCGCCTTTCAGCTTTTACCTTTCACCTTAAAAAAACTATCTTTGAACAGAGGTAAGAATTGGATAAAGTAAAAGTTTTAGAAAAATATCTTCCGCCTGACGCGGCACCATTGATTGGCCGCTGGATAGATTATTTTAAGTGCGAGTTTAAAATTTCACGCAATCGCGGCAGCAAGTTTGGCGATTACCGTGCGCCGCACCTGGGCAAGGGGCACCGCATCTCTGTAAATTACGACCTTAACCCCTACGCTTTTTTGGTGACCACCGTACATGAGTTCGCGCACCTGCACACCTGGAACGAGCATAAGCAAAAAGCAAAACCCCACGGCACCGAGTGGAAAAACAACTTCAAAAAAATGATGCAGCCTTTTTTTGAAAAAGAGGTTTTCCCTGCGGATGTTAAGCATGCCATAGTTAGTTACCTGAATAACCCCGCGGCATCCAGTTGTTCTGATCTGACCCTGTATCGCTCTCTCCGCAAATATGATGCGCCCAAGGAAGATATACATACAGTGGAGAAGCTGCCACTGCACGCTGTATTTAAATTAAAGGACGGCCGAATTTTCCGCAAGGAAGAGAAGCTGCGCAAGCGGTATAAATGCGTAGAGTTAAAAACCAAACGTATTTACCTGTTTAGCCCGGTGGCTGAAGTTGAGTTGATTAACGATTAGATAGCAACATGATCCGATTAATCCCCATTAGCCTATACTTCTTAATTTCATTATTAGCCATTTTTAAAGCGCCTACCTACCACCTATGGCTGTTGGCCGTTTTAGTAACTGAGTTTCCGCTGATTTTTGCAGGTATTACCACTTTGTTAACCGTATGGGGTATATGGGTTCAATTAGCCGGAATGCTTATTGGTGTTATGGCCGTGCTGTTGTTTTTTTCACCAATTGTAAGCGCGTATATTATTTCAAGCAGTTTAAAGCCGGGTTTGGCGGCAGCCTTTGGCAAGGATAATAATAACGCCCAACCTTTTAGCCTTGGTAAACTATTTGCAGGTAATAAGGATGTGCCTTATAACACCGCAACTTATGTTACGTATCGGGATACCACTTTAACCCTCGATTTTTATCCCTCTCAAATCCCCGGAAAACGGCCATGCGTTATTGTAATACATGGCGGCTCCTGGAGTACCGGCGATAGTAAACAATTGCCCGGACTTAACAGCCATCTTGCAAAATTGGGATATAATGTTGCGGCCATAAATTACCGCATGGCGCCCAAATATCATAATCCGGCGGCTGTAAATGATACGGAAGCCGCATTAAAGTACCTGCATGAGCATGCAGCCGAACTTAAAATAGACACCAATAATTTTGTATTGCTGGGCCGGTCGGCAGGTGCGCAAATAGCTTTGTTGGCCGCTTATATGCTGCACAATAAAGGCATAAAGGGTGTAATAGATTTTTATGGCCCTGCGGATATGGTTTGGGGATATTCTGCTCCGGCCAGTCCGTTGGTTATGGATTCAAGAGGTGTAATGGAAAGTTATTTAGGGGGTACGTATAAACAGGTTCCGCACAATTATGTGGCAAGCTCGCCTATAGAATTTGTAAACCGGCTATCTGTCCCGACGCTAATTATTCACGGATATAATGATGTTTTAGTAGCCTATGAACATAGCCGGCGATTAAATGAAAAGCTTCAGCAAAATGGCATTAAACATTATTGGCTCAAACTGCCCTGGGCAACGCACGGGTTTGATTATAATTTAAATGGCCCGAGTGGGCAACTATCAACCTATGCAGTTGATGGCTTTTTAAAAGCGATTACTAAATAGGCTCAACGTGTTCTTACCTCTTTAAAGCGGCTAAATACAATTAAAGCCACCAGGCACAGCACACAGCCGCAAATGCCGTTTAAGCGCAGTCCGTAATCATTGCCCGGGTCCTTACCGTAAACTGTTAAAAAAGCAAACAGGGCTATCCCTAATGTTTGCCCGCATTTTACAAACAGATATTTTACGGCAAAGAACATTCCTTCGCGATTCTCGCCGGTTTCAATGGCGTCCTGCTGGGCAATTTCGGCAAGGATGGCATTGGGCAATATCCCCAGCGAAGCCAGCGGAAAGGCGGCACATAATACCAGGGTATAGATCTGCACATTGGGCGATACCGGGAACTTTCCCAAAAAGAATATCGCCACAAATATTAAGCTCAACAACCCAAAAGAAAACATTACGATGGGCTTTTTGCCTATTTTTTTAGACAGGTAATTGATCAATGGGTAAAACACCAGTGATACCAACACCATGGTTGCCATAAAAACACCACCGTCTGATTCGGGCAGGTGCAGTAAAACTGTAACAAAATACAATAAGCCGCTTGATATGATGCTTAGCGCCATGTAATACGAAAAATCAGAAACCAGGTAATATTTAAAATTACGGTTGCCGAAAGTTTTGCGGATAGCGGGCAGCAAAGGCAGGTGCGAGGGCTTGCCGCTGGAGTATTTTTTTTCGTTGATATACAGCACCGGTACCAGCATAAATAGTCCGGCTACAATGCTTAGTCCCCAGATCGTGTATTGCACTGCCGAATCGCGGTCAATAACCGTGAAGTGTTTTTGCACCAAATCTGCAAAGTTATTTACCAGCGCCGATAACATAATGCCAATAATAAAACCCACCTGCTGAAAAGAAGACAGCTTAACTTTTTCGGCGGCGGTATCTGTTAACTCGGGCAACAGGGCGTTGTAGGGAATAATATAGGTAGTAGCACCCATAAAGAAGCAGATCATGTTAACCGTGAGCCATACGGCGTTATAAACGCTTTCACCCTTAACCAATGGCGAAAATGTTAAACAGAAAAAAAACATGGCGGGCAATATGGCCCACTTCATAAAGGGAATGCGCCGGCCATTTGGATGAGTGCTTTTATCGCTCAATGAGGCTATCAACGGATCATAAATAGCATCAACAAACCGGCCCGAGGCAGCAATTACCGATAACAGGTTAAGCACGCCAAACACAAGCAGCTGAGGCACGAATGGAATTAATCCCGAATTTGATGGCGGCAGATAAAAATATGGCAGCATTACGATGATCATATTGGTCATCATACTCCAGCCTATCATCCCGCAGGTATAAGCCAACTGTTTTCTGAAAGGAAACTTCGCACCGGGCATTCTTATTCGCAATATGCTAATAAGATAGTGAATTTTAGATGAAAAGTTTGGTGTTGCGCTATACCGATAGGGCAGACGCATTAAAATTTCTTTGCCCTCTCTTCGCTTCGCGGAAAGAGAGCCGACCAGCGTAGCGTAGTCGGGGTGAGTAATCGCCGCCGTGCATTGGCGGTAATGTCGCCTTATTAGGACTCATGCGGTACTGACAAACTATTGTCACCAAAACTTCCACTCCTCCCCCGTAAATTTAAGTTTATTCCCACGGTGCAGACAGGCCAAGAGCCGCCCCGAAGGAAATCGCATGCGCTCTTCCCTTAATTTTTTCCGGCTTGAAATTATTATATTTGAATAAAACCATTAACTATGAGCCAGATAAAAAAAGAAGATATCAAACAGGAGGTGTTCGACCTGTATGATGACTACGCGCACAACCGGCTTGACCGGCGTGGATTTGTAGAAAAGCTATCGCTTTATGCCGTTGGCGGGCTAACTGTACCCACACTCATGAGTTTCCTGATGCCCGATTATAAAGGCAACGTGCAGATCAGGGCGGATGATCCGCGATTGAAATCAGCATACATTAAATATCCTTCGCCAAAAGGCGGCGGAACTATCAAAGCATTACTATCAGAACCTAAAGACGCTAAAAAGAAATTGGGTGGTATCATCGTAGTGCATGAAAACCGGGGTTTGAACCCTTACATTGAAGATGTGGCCAGAAGAGCGGCCCTGGCCGGGTTTATTACCCTTGCGCCAGACGCCCTGACACCCCTGGGCGGTTACCCGGGCAATGATGAAGAAGGGCGTGCCATGCAAAGCAAAAGGAACCCCAAAGAAATGGAAGAAGATTTTATAGCAGCCTACGATTACCTTAAAAATCACCCGGATTGCAATGGCAAGGTTGGTGTGGTAGGTTTTTGTTATGGCGGCGGCATAGCCAATATGATGGCCGTTAGGATACCCGACCTGGCGGCAGCGGTACCATTTTATGGCAGTCAGCCCGCAGTTGAGGACGTGCCAAAAATTAAAGCGCCGCTGCTGCTGCACTACGCGTCGCTGGATACCCGCATCACCGGGGGATGGCCGGCCTACGAAGCCGCTTTAAAAGCGAACGGCAAAAAATACCAGGCATTTATTTACGAAAACGTGAACCATGGCTTCCATAACGATACAACCCCCCGTTATGATAAAGCCGCCGCGGAACTTGCCTGGAAACGCACGATCGATTTTTTTAATGAGTATTTGAAATAGGGGTGTAGTTAATTAAAAAACGTGTCATTTCGAGTGATAAAGTGATAAAATTAAGAAAATTCTGTAGGTGAAATGACATAAGCGGGGTGTCATTGGCAGGCCCTCGAAATATATGCGAGGGCCTTCGCGCTCACTCTTTGAGTGGCCTCTGAGTGCCCCTCTCACACCGTTTAATAAACATGTCATAGGTAGCGAGACCGATCCCTTGAGCGAGGTAAAAAAAACGGATCTCCGGTTTGTTTCGATTTTTTTATTTCACGAAACATCCTTTCATCTCCTTTGTTTTTTCAGCAGGTAAACCGACGATGATGGAAGATTTTAACGGAGAAGTGGAGATCCCGGTGAACGGGATCCTGCTTTATGGCAACCTGTTTATTCCCCATGGCGCAGAGGCCATTGTGGTTTTCGTGCATGGCAGCGGCAGCGGTCGTTTCAGCGAGCGCAACAGGTATGTCGCCCGCCGGCTACAGGAGAAAGGTTATGCGACACTGTTGTTCGACCTGTTAACGGAAGAAGAGAGCCACGAGTATTTTTATCGCTTCCAGATCGAACTGCTTTCCGGTAGGCTGATTAAAGTAACCGAATGGATCGCTGCGGAAATTTTAACGTCTAATATGGCCATCGGGTATTTTGGCGCCAGCACGGGCGCGGCAGCGGCACTGATTGCGGCAGCGGAACTGCCGGACAAAGTGCTGGCCGTTGTATCCAGGGGCGGCAGGCCCGACCTGGCACCGGGCGCTTTAAACAAGGTTCAGGCGGCGGTACTGCTGATCGTCGGCGGAAAGGACGAGGTGGTGCGCGAGCAAAATGAAAAGGCCTTTGATGAGATCGAATCCATCAGCGAACTGACCATTGTGCACGGCGCTTCGCATTTGTTTGAGGAGCCAGGGAAGCTGGAGGAAGTGACGGATTATGCCCTGGGCTGGTTTGGCAAATACCTGAAAACAGAAGTGCCGCTGTAGCGGTTGCACCAAAGCAACCCATCCTGGTTAAAATGGCAGAAAAGCCTGCCATTGTTTTTGGCGAAATCAGCAATGGTCAAATTACCGCCGAACTATTCTGCCCGGAGCGCTGGATTTTAGCCGGAAACTCCAAAATACCGGAACAGATCAAATTGCCAACCGTTTTGGCCTGATCTGGCAATGCGCCCGTTTCCAGAGCAAGGCTATTAAAGCGCGTAAGACTTGAGCGGCGACCGGGCTTTTTTCTCCTCGATAGCCTGTAACAGCTGGTCATAGGGCTTGTTGAATTTTTCGATGCCCTCGTTTTCCAGTTGCGCGGTAACCTCGTCGATATTGATCCCAATCTTTTTCAGCCGGGCCAGCGTCTGTGCCGCCAGATCCGGGTCCTGATCCAGGCGGCTTTCGGGGTGCCCATGATCGCGGTAAGCTTCCAGTGTTTCCAGTGGAACGGTATTCACCGTTTCCGGGCCAATGAGGGCGTCCACATACTTGGTATCCGGGAAAGATGGATCCTTGGTGCCGGTGCTGGCCCATAAAACATGCTGTGGCCTGGCGCCTTTTTCCTGCAGCTTTTTAAAGCGCTCGCTGCTAAACACTTGCTTATAGATCTGGTAGGCCTGTTTCGCGCAGGCAATTGCAACCTCGCCCTTTAGCTCGGGATGTCCTTTGGTTTCCAGCATCTGGTCCACCAGCACATCAATCCGGCTCAGGAAAAAGCTGGCGACCGAAGCGATCTGATCGATGGGATGTCCATCTGCTAAGCGGTCTTCCAGGCCCGACAGGTAAGCGTCGGTAACGGCTTCATAACGATCCAGGCCGAAAAGCAGCGTAATATTTACATTAATGCCCTCGCAAATGGCCCTGCGGATCGCGGGCAGGCCTTCGGCGGTCGCAGGGATTTTGATCATCACGTTTTTTCTATCCACTTTTCGCCAGAGTTCCGTCGCCTGGCGGATCGTCCGGCTGGTATCATGCGCCAGGTGTGGCGAAACTTCCAGGCTGACATAGCCATCCCGGTCGCCCGTAAAAACGGGTCCGAACAGATCGGTTGCCTCCCGAATATCGGTGATTGCCAACTCATAAAAAATGGCTTCATTATTTTGATATTTTTCTGCCAATTCCCGTATCTGCTCGTCATAATCCGTGCTGCCGCTGATGGCTTTTTCAAAGATGGCCGGGTTGGAGGTCATGCCCCGCAGGCCGTCTTCCTCGATCAGTCTTTTTAATCTGCCGGAACGGATCAGCTTACGGTCGAGAAAATCCAGCCAAATACTTTGGCCGAATTCATGTATTTGTTTGATTTTATTCATTTCCATGATTCAAGAATTTTAAATGGCGGAGGCCTGGTTCCTTCATCTCAACATATATTAACTCTCTATAAAACAATTTTAATTCCTGTTAGTTTGTGTTTTTTTCAGCCTGCCGGATTTGACGGTTACTGCGGGGAGTTTACCATCAAAAACTTAATGCCCGCCGGGGTAAAACAGGAAAGGCTTTTCATGGAACGCATTAAGCGAATGTTGTCAATCGGGTGAAAGCGAAAGATATACCTTTCCCTCTTTTAGGGATATTTTATAGGTATTGATACTGTCTTTTGCCGGACCGGCTTTTACTTCCCCGGTTTTGCAATCAAACTGCGAACCATGCCAGGGGCATTGTACCGTACCGCAGATCATCATTCCGCCAGCCAGTGAACCCCCTTTGTGAGTGCACCGGTCGTCAAAGGCCACATAACTTTCTGCTGTTTTACCTAATACAATACGCTTACTGTCAATATGCAACAATTTCATTTGACCGGTTTGTAGTTCTCCTGCTACTGCTACCACCATTAAATTACCTGAATCTTTCAGATAGACCTCATTCCATTTACCTGCACCCGCGTACCTCGGATCAACACCGATCTGGTTACGGTAAACCAGGGTGCCGCCCAGCCATCCGGAAACGCCCATCAAAATAAACCCGGCAAGTTCTGATCCTACAATAACAGGAAAGGATACTATACTTTTATTTCTAAGCACATAGGCTGCAATAAATATCAAAACCAATAACAAATTGATCAACCCATGTTGCGTGGCTCTTTTTTTGGCAGAACTAACCGGAGGTACCGTATAAAAATAATCTACCAGTCCCGGAATAGCGGCTATACAGGCGGTTATCAGACCGGCCAGCTCTAAAAACTCACCGGTTTGGCGATAACCGGTATTACCCTTTAAAACCCCTAACACATCAAATACCAGTGTGCCTGTAAAAAACGCAATAGGAAAAGTCACAAGAATTGGATGAAGCGGATGTCCTTTGATACTGGCTTTACTTTTCATGATTTAGCGTTTATCATTGCAAACAATCGGAATGTATCCGAAACAATTATAAAACATCGGTTTAAGGAGAAGTGTTTTAAAAGTATCATGAATTTATGCATGCCAAAGACACATTAACAACCTTATGAGCACACTAATATTCCCACCCGATCACCAGCGGGTCATGCCCTACCTCGTCATGAGGGATGCCGCTGGTTTCATCCGTTTCATGCAGGAAGTTTTTGATGCCAAAGAAAAAATGAATTTCAAAAGTGATGCGCAAACCATCGCCCATGCGGAGCTCGCCATTGGCGAAAGCGTCATCATGTTTTCCGGCGACACCCAGCAACTGGCTCCTTGTACAGGTGGCGGTTTTATTTATATGTCGGATGCGGATGAGATCTATCATAAAGCCATTAAAGCGGGCGCGACGCCTATTCTGCCCCCTAAAGACAATCCCTATGGACGCAGCGGCGGCTTTATGGACCCGTTCGGCAATACCTGGTGGGTTAAAACCTACCGGCCAAATCCCTAAGAAAGTAAGCTACCTAAAATCTGACAAGCCTTACGAAACCAAGACCGGCTCATCCAATCACATAGATTTCCATACTTTAAAAAAATAAAACATCTTCATGGCATCTATCTTTTCTTGCCACACCATCTTAGGTATCCCCGGTTTTCAAATTGTGCTTCGTGTTTTTTTTGCCTTTTCCAGCAAGGCTACCACCTCCCTATCAGAGAAATCGTCAAAGGCGGCATAAGCCTGGCCAACCGCATTAAACTCTTCGGGCTGGTGCAGTATTTCCATCCGGTCCGCTTTTTCAAGACGCGGATCATAACGCGTTCCGGAGACCGGGACAGCAATAATGATTTGCCCGGCGTTCATTTTACGGCAAAGTTCCAGTACAGGTACCAGGGTCGCGCCGGTAGCAATACCGTCATCCACTATTATCACTATCCGGCCCGCCAGTTCGGGCAGGGCCTTGCCTTGCCGGTAAACTTGTACCCGGCGACGGATCTCTTCCTGTTGCTCACGAATGGTATCCCTGATCATTTCCGCGGGTAACACCTGTTCGGCCTCTGGGTTCACATAGACAGAGCCATCTTCGGCAACCGCGCCAAAGCCAAACTCCGGGTGAGTCGGCAGCGGCAGCTTCTTGGCTACTACCACCGCCAATTCAGCGCCCAGTTCCAGGGCCACTTCATACGCGACCGCCACGCCGCCCCGGGGAATGCCCAGTACCAGCGGGTTCAATTGCCGGTATTTTGGCCTAAGCCAACGGCCCAGTTCTTTCCCGGCGTGCTGCCTGTTTTTGAAAATACGCTGCATCGCTTCTTTTTTATGTTCAGGATTCGTTAGGGTTGATCATGCCTTCATCACCAAATCCGCTATTGATGTTAGGCTGGTTATCTGTATAAGGCAGATCATCACCTGCCTGGCTGCTTTCCTTGGCATTTGTCCCGGTCTGCTCCCTGACCGAATGGCCTTCCAGCGCCAGCCCGATGTTGATCAAAAACCCGGCGTCAATATGGTGGTCGTCCGCCACCCGCCAGGTGCCCGACCGGTTAACGATCAGGAAGCCCGATCCGTTCGGGTGACGAATGCGGAAGCCGTGTTCGCCCCGGTGTTGCTCCGGCCTGGCGTCAAGCATGAGCAGCGCGCCTGTCGAAGGATCTTTTACCTGGATATCCATCACTTTTTATTTTACAGTATAAACAGCAATAGCCGGCAAGCGTTGCTGCTTGCCGGCGCCCGAAATTCTTCCGACATTCCGGATTAATCCTGTTCGCGGCTTGCGCGGTAGTTGACGTTATTCTCCGCGATCTGTGTCAGCAGGTCATCCGCCTCCTTTTCTTCGGCGAGTGTCTGTGCCAGCAGGTCAGCGGCTACCGGGTAGCCCATGGTCCTGGCCAGCGTAACCAGTCCGCCATAGGTGGCAATTTCGTAGTGCTCGGCCTTTTGCCCGGCAAAAATCAGCCCGACATCACGCTGGGCGGTGCCTTCTTCCGTATCGTCGATGATATCCGCGCCTTCATCCACTATGCCAGCCATCGCCTGGCATTTAGTGTCGTCTACCTCTTCGTTGACCAGGCCAAAAACTTCTTCCAGGCGGCGGACATGCGCCTGGGTTTGCCCGCAATGGTTGGCAAAGGCGTTTTTCAGTTCGGGCGCAGTCGCGGCTTCCTGCAGCTTGGGCAGGGTTTTGACGAGCTTCTTTTCCGCCCAGTACATATCCTTTAATTGGTCCACGAAAAACTCCTTGAGTTTTGAATTGGTTGCCTGCATGATGGTTGTTTCCATAATCAGCACTATTAAAATTTGAGGATAAACCGTTAATTATTGATAACGTAGGAAATTTCATGAATGAATCAAAGATTGAATAATCCATTGAACGTCAGCCGTTCACCGGTGCCCGGCGTTCAGGGCCATCACCTGTATACCTTATAATCGCACATTCATGTTAATAAAATAACACTTGGTTTTGGCCAATGTTTAAATAATTTGAAAATATTTTGTCTGCGTATAAGTAATCTGCTTTACTAACCCTTGATACCTTTCGGGAGGCAATAGAGGAAGGCCATTTGAGGCTCCAAATCAGCCCCATCAGTTTTTTTTATCCATCACCAATACCGCGGCGCCTTTGATCTTGCTGTTTCTTAACTGATCCAATGCCTCGTTGGCTTCTGCCAGTTTAAAAAACCGCGTTTGGGTATGCACAGGGATATGTTGCAACAGGGCAAAAAAATCATGCCCGTCCTGTCGGGTAAGGTTGGCCACTGAACGGATCATCCTTTCTTCCCAAAGCAGGTCATAAGAGAAACTGGGGATAGCGCTCATATGGATACCGCCGCAAATGACCCGGCCGCCTTTATCGGTCGCTTTTAGGGCCAGTGGTATCAGCTCGCCCGCGGGTGCAAAAATAATTGCCGTGTCCAGCTTTTCCGGCGGCGACTCATCGCTTCCGCCGGCCCAGGCGGCGCCCAGCTTTATAGCAAAGGCCTGTCCTTTGGTATCACCGGGGCGGGTAAAGGCAAACAACTTCTTGCCTTGCGCCACAGCTACCTGGATCAGGATATGCGCCGCGGCACCAAAACCATACAAACCGATGTTTTTGGCATCGGCATCCGCCATGCGATAGGAACGGAAACCGATCAACCCGGCGCAAAGCAGGGGCGCGGCCCCGGGCCCGGTATAATCAGGCGGCAGCCGAAAACAATAAGCGGCGTAGGCAACCATATATTCCGCATAACCGCCATTGACGGTATAGCCGGTAAATTCTGCGTTTTCACACAAGTTTTCCTTGCCGCTTTGGCAATAATGACATTGTCCACAGGTGTAGGCCAGCCAGGGAATGCCAACGATATCTCCGATTTTCAGCTCCCCGACCTGCTGGCCGATTTCAGCCACCCGGCCGACGATCTCATGTCCTGGCACCAGGGGAAGTTTGGGATGATTAAGCTCCCCATCTATGATATGCAGATCAGTCCGGCAGACACCGCAAGCCAGTACCTGTACCAGCACCTGCCCGGCTGCTGGTACGGGTAAAGGAATTTCCTTTAGGGTCAGGGGCTGTCCTGCCTTTTCCAGTATCATCGCCCGCATCGTTTGCGGCAAACCCGTTGGCTTTGTCATATCAGTATTTGCTATAGGATAAATACTTTTTTCGCTGCTTATGTTTAAAGTTTTTCAAACATTTCTGCATGATTTTTGCAGGATGGTATTATTACACTGCTTATAAACAGAAGGGATCATGAGACGGAATGTGAAAAGTTTAGTGGGCTTCCGCACGGGAGCCACAGACGGTGAATTTGGAAAAGTAGATGGTTTTTATTTTGACGACGAGACCTGGACCATCCGATACCTGGTTGTCAAAACAAGTGGCTGGCTGTTCGGCCGCAAGGTACTGATCTCTCCTGCGGCACTACAGGAACCCGACTGGGAAAACCAGGTTTTCCCGGTAAACCTGACCAAAGCACAAATTGAGAACAGCCCTGACATTGATACGGAAAGAACCGTTTCGCGCCAACAAGAGATTGATCTTTATACGCACTATGACTGGCCCTATATGGGTATCCCCGGCGCGGGGTTTTATGGCGGTATGGGTTTGTCGGGTATGATGGAATCCCGGATCCCGTTCGAGGAAAACATCATGGCAGCGGCTAACAAGGACAAGCCGGTTGATCCGCATTTGCGCAGCACCGGCGAGGTTACGGGTTACCGGATCCATGCAACGAACGGCGAGATAGGCGATGTGGAAGATTTTATCATAGATGACCAAAGCTGGCGGATGCATTTCCTGGTGGTGGATACCGGGCACTGGTTTCCCGGAAAGAAAGTCCTGATCGCGCCCAAATGGATCAGCGAGGTCAAATGGGAAGAATCTGCCGTCTACGTCAATATCACGGTCAACGCGGTAAAAAACAGCCCGGAATTTGATCCCTCCGTGCCGCTGCCCGAAACCTATGAAAATGAATTTTACCGTTATTATGGCGACTATATGAATGATTAACCTTTCTTTAACTATACCCCACACACAGCCGCATCAGGTGGGCCGGGCATTCTGAACAAGCGGCCTTAGTCCGCTAAGCTGCGCGTTCGGCATGCCTTTTTGTTGGACAAGCACCTTAAACTTACTGCCCATATCAATCAGCAGCGTACGGGTCAGCCGCGCTTCCTGTATGGCCAGTTGAACGATATCGCCGTTTGCGTTTGGTTGCTTGCGCAAATAGTCTTTAAAGTCCAGCGCCAGAAGAAACTCCGCCTGGCTGGTCAGCCCGCAACAGGACATCCCGTGTTGGTGGCCCCAATGGCATAGGGCAGAAAAGTTTACATGAGCGGTGATATCCTGCTTTCCAACGTGATGATAAAACTGTTCGTTTACCTCGTGCCGGTTATAGCAAAGCACTGTCCCGCGGCTGCGGCAGGATTTATAAAACTCATCAGACAAGTAGCCATAATCAATGGTGAGCACATAGCCTTTTTGCAAATAACGGCTGATCTTATCAAGCCATTCCACGGCCTCCAGGTTAACTTCGGTGCGGTAACCGGCGGGTAATTCCACGTTCAGTTCGCTAAAGTATGCCTTCAACTGTGGGCTTGCGGGCCGAAGCACTTCCACCAGGCCATCCTGATCATCCACAAATACCTCCATCAACTCATCCTGCATGACTACCTGGTGTACCGCGAAATTATCCAACAGTTCATTAGAAAGGACACAACCCGTAAAAGCCCCCACCGCCTCCAGATCGTTGTGCCAGCAAACCTTTTCATGCAGATGCGTCCTTTCACTTTCGCGCATGAACGGGCTTTTTTCAATGATCACATAATGCAGTCGTTCATAAACGCTGGTATATTCCCGGAAATAATCAAGGATATCATGACAGAGCCAGCCGTTACCGGCGCCGAATTCAACGACTGTAAATTCAGGTTCGCCGGACAGTCGCCACATTTCGGCCAGTTGTTTGGCTATCATTGCGCCGAATACCGGCCCCAGGCAGCAACTGGTATAAAAGTCACCGCCCGCGCCGATCTTATCGTGTCCAGACATGTAATAACCCAGCTCCGGGTGATACAGGGCGGTTTCCATAAAATTGCGGAAGGAGAGTGGTCCATTCTCCCGGATGTGCTGGCGGATAAGTTCAGTTAATTCCATGGCCGGTTATTTGAGGTACAACCATTGGATAAAGGCCGGGAAGTCCGACAAAACAAAAAATCAGCGTCAGGCTCATTTCTCTTTTAGCCCAGAAAAGGACCTCGTCCCATACCCGTTTGATCTTTTTAACTTTCATTGCTGCGGATTGTTCGCCTATGTGTTGTTCGGGCCAGGCCTTCTGCGGTAAGCGCCGATGGCCTGGTCTTTGACTTCGATCTGATAAATTAATTTTGATTACCGCGCCGGCTGTTCGCCGCCATGTTCCCTGTTTCTTAATTCGGCTGCTACATTACTTTCATTGGTAGCAGCGGTTTTTGCTTTTCGACGTATCTTTTCGTTTTGGTCGACAGTCGCCAGTTGACGACCGCTCTTTTTGGATTTTAATTTTCCTGTTGTCGTTTCCATAATCCCCTCCTTTAATTTCTTACTAATCCCATGTATGCTAATAACAATGCGTGGTGTTAGCGGTTTCAATAAATTAAAATTATTGCAAACCGTAATTTGCATTTGAGGTTGAATAATAATACAAATGAAAAGTATAGTGACCACCTGCCTGAGCCTGCTGATAGTGCTTGGGGCGCAAGCGCAAACAGTCATCATCACGTACGCTGGCGGCTATAGGGGTAACCTCATCGATACGCGCCAGATCGAAGCGGGCAGGCTAACGCATGTTTTATACGCTTTTGCCACCCTGGAAAGCAACCGGGCGGTTTTGAAGTATCCCAAAACTGACGCGCTTAATCTGCAACGTTTAGCCGCCTTGAAGCAGCTCAACCCCCGTATAAAACTATTGTTATCCGTAGGTGGGTTAGGCTGGAGCCGAAATTTTTCTGATATGGCTTTAACCGAAAATGGCCGCCAGGCTTTTGCTCAAAGCTGTCTGAAACTGGTCAAACAATTTCGACTGGATGGTATAGATATTGATTGGGAGTTCCCCGGCTATCCCGGCGGGGGCGGCAATATTTACCGGCCGGAGGATAAACGGAACTACACTTTGTTATTCAAAACTTTGCGTCAGGCGTTACCAAATTATCAGCTAACAACCGCTGTGGATGGCTGGGCGACGCATTTCCTGCCGCATAGCGAAATGGATCAGGTTGCACAGTATGTGGATTATGTTTGCCTGATGACCTATAACTTTAATAGCGGAGGCATGGCCGGCGGGCATTTTTTATACTCACCCCCCAATTGGGACCCGGCCGGTTCCGTCGTCGGTGCGGTCAAAGCATTCCTGGCGGCAGGAGTACCCAAAGAAAAGCTGGTGATTGGTGTTGGTTTTTTCCCGGCAGCCTTGCGTATGCGCAGTAATGATCCCGGCGACCGGCATTACCTGGCGAAGCTCCCGTTTCGGGGCGGCTTAACGAAAGTTTATCGCCTGGCCGCACAAAAGAGCTACGGGCGCTATTGGGATACCGTAGGACAAGCGCCCTATCTGTTCAACCCGCAAACGCGTGTGCGCATCGCCTACGAGGATATTGCATCCGTTAAAGCAAAATTCCGGTACATTCAACAACAGCATTTGGCGGGCCTGATGTATTGGGATTACTTTTCTGATCCCGGCCAGCGCCTATTAAAGGCGATTACAGACCCCTGATGCCCGCGTTTCACATCCAGGCAGGGTTCCTGCACTATTTGACACATCGTAAAACAGCTGACGGCCGCTGTCGGCCAGATATATTGCCCTTCCAACTAATTCTTTAATCTTCTGTCTTGAACTGCGGGTGCTGTACAATTTGGGCAGCGATGTTGGACAGATCCTGACCGGTGAAGGCGCCCACTCCGTCAAAATCAAACTGATGCGCGCTATAGACGGTGATGGTGCCCAAAAGCCCATCCACCGGTATATCCACCGACCGGGCTTGTTCCCGGTCAATCCAGTCCTCCGCCCGGTCTACGGCGTAAATTTTAAAGGTATTCGTTTTTTCCTGCGGTTCGAATTTCAGTAAGTGCTGGCTCTGGCCAACAGGTATTTCAAAGCTTTTCATATGCGTGTTGTTAATTGAATTGATCAAATTAAAAACCATATCGCCAGGCGCTTTGTTTTAGATTAAACAAATCATTAAGCCATGGCAAAGAACGAAAGAGTAAACAGCATTGACCGAAAGGGCAAACCTTCAGGTAACGGGCGCGACAACAAAGGTTTGAACAGCGCATTTGCCGGCGTAAAGCCGGAAACAGAAGACCGGATAAGATCAGAATATATGAACGAAGATACCGATCAGCCGGCCGAAAATGCAGAAGTTAACCATCCCAACCGCCATTTACATAAAGGCGAGGATGTGAAAATGTTTAAGGATCGCGAAGAATAAATTAAACGCCTCCAAAAAACAACCCTATGAAAGCGATTAAAAAGCAATCCGGGCAACCACTCCTTTTAGGAATAAATCACTATGCATCAAACATTTAATGACGATAACGCTTATTATAGGTGGTATATCGATGAAACATGGATGTTATTACCCACCTGGCTTTAGGCACTTGCATCGCCGAAATTTTACCAGCTAAAAGGTTAGGTAAAAAGGGGCTGCTTTGGGGTGCAGCAGCACAGGCGCTGCCCGATATCGATACGTTTCCCGCTTTCTTTTTTCCGGCGGACGAGGCCTTGCTGATCCACCGCGGCTTAACGCATTCCTTGCTGTTCGCCTTAACCGCGGGAGCGCTTCTGGCCTTCCTGGTGCAGAAAATTTATAGCCGGGCGGTGTTATCCTATACCGCACTGCTCTTTTTCTTTTGCTTACAGCTGACGCTGCATGACCTGATTGATACCTGTAACAGCTATGGTACCGGCCTTTTGGAACCTTTCAGCCATCGGCGTTTTTCCATCAATTTGTTATATGTGGCCGATCCGCTATTTACCGCCGGACTGCTGGTTGGAAGCTTAGTTTTATTCGTTAAACCCGTCATTTATCCCTACCGCAAAAAGTGGGTTTGGGCTATGCTCCTCATTTCAGCCTGCTATACCGGTTATGCAGGTTTGAACAAAGCGTATATTAACCATCGGATCATTCATTCTTTTAAATCGCAGCACTTCAACCCTGCCTATTATTTTACTACACCGGCGCCATTCAATTGTATGTTATGGTACATTGTCGCGGCCATCGATAGTGGTTATTATACGGCCTACAGTTCCGTATGGGATGATCCGCGGCAACCGGTCCGTTATGAAAAGCAGCTAAAAAATGAGGTGCTGGCCAATCAGATCGGGGATAAAAGGACATTACAGCATTTAGTCACCTTTTCTGATCGGTATTACACCTTTTCAAAAACCGGCAGTTCGCTGTATTTCAATGTATTGAAGTTCGGTCAGGTACAGGGTTGGAGGGTGCCCAATGCCCCATTTGTATTGCGCTATCCGTTAACTGCCGGCAACAAGACGGTGTTATTGCTACAGGGCCGACTGGTGGGCTGGAACAAAAGTGCGCTCAAAGCTTATTTCTGGCGGATAGCCGGCCACCAACCTTAAAGCATCGTGATGAAGAATAGCTATTATATAATTAACGGCATTACACTCTATCGGATGATCGCCGCCCCGTTGCTGATTTACCTGGTATTTATAAATCAGTTTAACCTGTTTAAATGGCTCCTTGTGGTCAGCTTTTTTACCGATGCGATAGATGGCTATTTTGCACGCCGGTATCAAATTAAAAGTGCATTTGGGGCAACGATCGATTCGGTTGCCGATGATTTAACTATTGTTGCGGCTATTATCGGTATGTATGTTCAAAATCCCGCATTTCTTTTAAAGGAAATCATACCCATCGTGATTTTACTTGTGCTTTATCTTTCGCAAAATACCCTGGCATTCATTAAATATCGCAAGATGACCAGCTTTCATACTTATGTGGCTAAAATTGCTGCAGTGTGCCAGGGGATATTCCTGATCGCATTTTTCTTTTTGCCACAGCCCGTTTACTGGTTGTTCTATCTTACACTTATCCTCACCGGCATAGACCTTATCGAAGAGATCATGCTAATCATACTGCTTCCCCATTATCGCACCAATGTAAAGGGTTTGTATTGGCTAAAAAAATAAAAAATTAAGCGCAACAGATCTTGTTTTTAGTACCCCATGGCCTTTACCCGGAGTACATATTGTTTTGTTTATATACAATTGAAAATTATTAAAACCATAGTTAATTATGGTTGTTGTTTTTTGTAAGCAGGCTTGTAACAGCGCTTGCATGATTAAAAACGTATACAGATGAGAACATTATCAAAGTTTGGATCGATGGTGAAGGGATGTGGAGCGGAGGCGGATACGTTTACACACGTGGTCATAGGGACGGGTCAAGGCCCGTACGTACTTATATGTGGGGTTCATAGGAACACTCTGGCCATGGCTACAGATGGCAGAGGAGGCGTTGGAGATAAAAACTTTCCTCAATACATAAAGCGGCTATAAAATAGCATTCTGCTGCCATTACATTCTTTCCGATACTTCAATCAGCAAGCCCATCCTTTTCTTTTATTGAATTATCCTGCCGGAATTCCGGCAAAACTGGTCAATTATTAACCCCTTTATTCTGTAAAACATGACCATTGAACAGACTTTAAAAACAGCTCCGTTACCAACGCCTAAGCAAAAGACATATCCTATAAAGAATGCCGGTGAGCTGGATCCGCTCCTGGAGCGCATCGGCAATGCCCGCTGCGTGATGCTGGGCGAAGCTACGCACGGCACCCATGAATATTATACTTGGCGCATGGCGATCAGTAAACGACTGATCGAGGAAAAAGGCTTTAATTTCATCGCTGTGGAAGGTGACTGGCCGGATTGTTACCGGCTGAACCGCTATATAAAGGGCTATGCCGATCAGGATAAAAAATCACACGAGCTATTGCGCGACTTCCGCCGCTGGCCAACCTGGATGTGGGCCAACTGGGAAGTGGACGCTTTGCTGAATTGGCTTAAATTATTTAACAACGGAAAGCCCGCCAACAATCGGGTTGGTTTTTATGGCCTGGATGTTTACAGCCTCTGGGAATCCATGGACGCGCTGGTTGGCTATTTACAGACTAATGACCCCAAAGCGGCGGAACTGGCAAAACAAGCTATCCGCTGTTTTGAGCCCTACGAGGAAGACCCACACAAGTATGCCCGCTCCCAATATAGCCTGGAAAGCTCGTGCCGGCAGGAAGTGATCAATTTATTGGCCGAAATCAGGAAAAAATCGCCCGTTTATGATTCCGATCCTGAAGCGGCCTTAAACACAGAACAGAACGCGCATATCGCCGTCAATGCCGAGGAATACTACAGTAACATGATGAGTTTTAATGACAACACCTGGAACCTGCGCGATACCCATATGATGGAAACCCTGCAGCGTTTGATGCAATTCCATGGCCCGGATGCCAAAGCCATTGTCTGGGAACACAATACCCATATCGGCGATGCGCGCTATACCGACATGCAGCACCACGGCATGTATAATACCGGGCAGCTGGCCCGCGAGCAATTGGGAGAAAAAGATACGGTGCTGGTGGGCTTTGGCTCCTACCTGGGTACAGTGATCGCGGGTAAAGAATGGGGCGCACCCATGGAGGTGATGCCGGTACCCGCTGCAAGGGGAGGCAGCGTGGAGGAGTTAATGCATCGCACGTATGCCGGAAACCGGATGCTGATCTTTGATCGGAAACATCCGCAGAAACGCTGGAATGAAGTGTGGCCCCACCGTGCTGTAGGCGTAGTATATAACCCGCTGCATGAAAAGCACGGCAATTATGTGCCAACAATCCTTGGTTCCAGGTATGATGCCTTTTTGTTTATCGATGAGACTACGGCCCTGCATCCATTGCATATCCAACCCGACGGACACCTGGTTCCGGAAACTTATCCCTTTAATTTTTAAATGTGATCCAGATGGCAGTATATATCCAACCATTTCAGAATATCAGCAAAAGTGACGGCGCGCAGGTACGTAAAAATGCTTCACTTGGTGAAATGTTTAATCAACCGGCTAAAAAAACTACGGCGAATGCCTGCCGGCGTTTCATTAATGAGAACCGAATTCGCGCAATTCCCTGGTGCATCACCGGATCGATAGCATCTCTTTTTAATGCAGATCCGGAGATTGTGCTGAATGGAATCAAAAACAAACGAAAAGTAAAACATCATATCAAAAATGGAAAAAGTTAGAGCAAATATCATCCAACTGCTGCAAAGCGAGCTGGGAGATAAAAACCTGGTGGCGCCATACCGCGACCAGGTGCTGATCAATATCAGCAGGGCAGATTTTGAGACCCGGCTGGGTAATCTGCTGCAACAGGTCTACCGGTTGATCGAGCACCACCACCCCGAAAGACCGGATCATTTAGGGATCGTTATCCGGGACGAGGACGCAAGGCACGAAAATGTCTTTAAAATATGGAAATCTGTTTAAATATCTTTAAATAAACATTGACCTGCAATTGATGCTGAACATCCGTGCGTAAACTGGCCGCGGTGCTCCGTTTTTGGGAACAACGGTCCCCTTATAACAAATACAACCCATAGCCAGATCCGTTATGAGGTCTTTAATTTGTTTTTATTAAAACAATTTGAAAGTTCGTTTGTGGCTTTTTTTAAGATCAGTACTTATGGTACTGATCTTAAAAAATAGCCCCTGAATTGCTACCGTATAAAATCACCAAGTCTTAAACTGTTGTTTTTTGCAATTTTAACTTGGAGTATTTACACAATTGGTTAGGGTCTGCCGGTCACCAGCAGACTCTTTTTATTTGCTGTTAAAACGATCAAAAATGAGGTATAAAGTATCATCAGATACTGATCGGAACGGTCCAAAAAGCAATCCGAAAGTTGATCGGGGACATTAAACCAGCGCGGTTGGAGTAACCGCGCAATAGGAAAGTATACGGAGGAAACCTGATGAAAACATTCACTGAAAGATTGCCTTTAGGCAATCTGGAAATAGGCCTGATCATTACCACGATGGATGAGGAACGCCGCCAATTCAAGGTGGAGCGGATGACCGGTGAAAAGGCCCCGGTGGTATTAACCCGTTCCGGCAAAAAGTCATGGCTGGTCGATAACCCGGGCAAATGGGACATCCCGGAAAGTGCGTTAAAAAAGCTCGGCCGGATGATTGATGTCCGCTTCGAAAAAATAGCCCATATGCAAGTCCTGCTGGTCCTCACCGATTTTTCGGAAACCGCCGCCAACGCGGCCCGCTATGCCGCCGGCCTGACCCACCAGTTACACGTTTCCCGCCTGGTCTTATACCATTCCTATGAATTTAATCCTATTGCGCTGAACGTTACGGGGCTGGCAACAGAAAGCGTAATTGATACTGCCGGGAAAAGCCACGCGGAACTGGAAACCCTTAAGGAACAACTGCAGACCGTGGTCAGTAAGCAAACCCTCATCGAAACTTATGCCGATGAGCTCGCGATTGCCCCGGGGGTTAAAAACATGACAGAGAACGGCGCTGCCGGCCTGGTGGTCGTGGGCATCACCGGGAAAAGTAACCTGAAACAACTGCTCATTGGCAGCCATACGCTTGACCTTGCGAAAACATGCCATGCTCCGCTGCTCATCGTCCCCGGCAACGCCCGGTTTGAAAAAATACGCCGGATCGCTTTTGCCTGCGACCTGAAGCTGTCTCCGGCCGCCATACCGGTAGCGGCCATTAAAACTATTCTGCATGACCTGAACGCGCAGCTGGTTATTTTAAATATTGGGCGTGACCGGCATTATTTTGATCAGGACAAGATCGCCGGGCAATCTGCCCTGAACGACCAATGGAATGGTGAAAAGCCGGAATACCATTACATCACCCACAAGGATGTGGCCGACGGGATTATGCGATTTGCCGACCGGCAGGATATCCAGCTCGTGATTACCATTCCGCAAAAATATGGCTTTTTTGAAAGCCTGTTTCACCGCAGCGTTACAAAGAAATTAGCTTTTCATACGCATATCCCCTTGTTACTTTTGAATGAAGCCCTCTGAAGCAAGGTGGTTAAAAGTTTCAGCAGATGAATTTGATACCGTATTTTTATTTGAACGTTATAAAACCATTTTTAAACCCAATTGTATTTTATGGACAGCTTTGACTCATAAAAAGGAGGTTAATCATGAACCGTTCCGCAAAAACAAACCGTTTCCTTTCCCTATTGTTCATTTTGTTGATCATCATCCTCATGATAGCATTTACCCATCAAACAAAGTTAACCGTAACCAGCGCCAGCTTTACAGCAAATGGTATGATCCCGGTTAAATATTCCTGTGAGGGTGAAGAGATCAGCCCGCCGCTTACCATAACCGCCATTCCGGCCGGTACTAAATCGCTGGCACTTATCCTGCACGATCCGGACGCACCGGTAACAGGTGGTTTTACGCATTGGGTAGTCTGGAATATTGATACCAGTGGAAATATCCCGGAGCATTTTAAAAACGCGGAGCAAGGCCTGAATGGTTCAAAGCAACCAGGGTACAAAAGCATATGCCCTCCCTCCGGCACTCACCATTATCATTTTAAAGTATATGCGCTTGATACCCGCCTGAATATTGGCATTAGTACAGACAAACCAGCTTTGGAAAAAGCGATGAGCGGGCATGTATTGGCAGAGGGCGAACTGATAGGTTTATACGCAAAAACCAAACATTAAAACCATCCTCCTGCCACCTTTTAAGCAAAAAACAGGGTATGACAAGTTAGTTTTTGATCGGGCTGTTGATATATATTTATAAAAGGGGCTTGGGAGAAGCTGCTGCATAAAAACTTGTTTTCCATCATGGTCCCGGCGCTTTGAGTAATTCAGGCGCGTCCGTGTACCGGGTTTCGCCCAAATGCTTTTCGTAGTTCATCTTTGGCTTTTTCCAACACCTTTTTTTGCGATGTGTCCAGGTTCTTGCCCGCCCGGTTAATATAAAACGTCAACATGGACATCGCAGACCGAAACGGTGTGGATTTTTTTCGTTCGCTATTTTCCGCCGAATGTTTTAAAGATACCGCAATTTTTTTAGGGTCGGATAATTCGAAAACATTGTTTTTCAGGTCAAGCGCATTGCTTGTTTCTGTCACTTTTGCTGACCATTTTCGGACAGGAGACCTCTTTCCATTTGCTTTATTTTTTACGGTTGCCATCACATTTTTTGATTAAAGTGGGTTTTCTTTATATGCTTTGTGTGTTGTTATGAGTTCTTTTTTATTGTACAGGTCCGGGGAAAAAATATTTGTCCTGAAACGCTGCCATTATTAGTTAATTGAATAATTCCTGCTCATCGGTATAATAAGTGCTTCGCGACGATAGCTCCTTATGATGGATCGCGGCTCCGGTAGAGGTCTGCTTTTTCCCGTGCTGATGCACTTCCATAAAATCCCGCACTTCGCCACTGATGATGTCGGATTTTATTTTTAGAATTTGCTTCTCAGCATTTATGAGCACTTTTTTTATTGATTTGGCCAGTATTTTGATTTGATCTTTTGGGATTTTATTGGCTGCCGAAAAAGGCGATATCCTGGCGTTCCACAGGATCTCGTCCGCATAGGCGTTACCTATGCCCCGGATGATCTTCTGATCCATTATCACTGTTTTAACAGGCGTTTTTGTTTTGCTGAGTTTGTCTGACAGATAATCAGTGTCCGTATCCAGCGCATCCGGCACAGAACTTGTTTCAGGATCTAAAGTCGGGGTCGCTGCTTTCTGAAAATCTGTAAGCGCCAGCCTGGTTCCATCCTCAAACAGCAGGTTAATAATCTGGTTTTTGGGAGGAGTGTCTGCTTCTTTAAATATGACTAATTGCCCATGCAGCATCAGGTGCAGACCCAGGCTATGGCCACCTTTGAAAATGATATGGAGTTCTTTACCTGCTCTCTTGAATTGCTCCACTTCGAGACAGGACAGTGTTTGTTGTAATTCTTTTTCAGACACGTTCAGTTTTCTGTCAACGATCACCTCTACCTTATCCAACTTTTTTCCATGGAATATGTTGGTGAGGTTATGGCTAAAGGCCTGCAGGTCGGGTAATTCGGGCATAATTTGGAAATTGATTATTCAAAATAAAGAAATATTTCATTGCCAATCGCGTCAACCAACCCTTGTTCTAAACGGTCCATTTTCCAGCCGCTTTTTGCGCAGCGGATTATGCCGAGGTTTTCGTCATTCAGCGTAACATCTACTTAATAGCATACATCATCTGCACAGGTTGCTGAAATCGGTATGCCTTCGCCTTGATAAGCTTTGCCTTCATATTCAAATTCCAGCGGTATCGGTTCTTTTTCTAATTGGGCGATAAAATCTTTTAAAAATTGCACCAAATGCTTTCGTTGGGTGGGTGCTTTGGCACTCCAGGCAGCTTTATCCGCACGTTTATGGGCCAGTTTGAATTTTAAACCGGTCATTTCGGTCGAATAATCGTTCGCGTTCAGTTTTTTAGCGTGCTGATGCGAAATAATATACCATTGATATTCTGTACCAACAGGTACACCCGAGTTTTCGGGCGCATGACCGACACGCCGCTTAGTTACAGCATACGAGATCTCCCAGAGATCGGGCGTGATCTTTGTTTCCTTCCAATCGCCTTCATCATAATGCCAGTGGTGCCCGCGCCCTATCTGCATGCCTGTATATTGCGCTTTGCCGAATTTTTTGTAGCGATTATAACCGGCCGACAGGTCTTTCTTGGCTACTTTATTTTTGGCAGTTATCTTTACGGTTTTTTCCTTTGTCGCTGTTGCCATGAGCAGTTTGTTTTTATATTATAAACCATTTAACCAGTGTTTTGGTTTTATTTTACGCTCTGAAAAATAAATAACATAAACCTTGAATATGATCCAAAAGGAAATTATTAAGTAATAAAATTTTTTTGTCCGCCAGTTGTCCGCCAAAATCCATGGCTGGCAGGCTGGCAGGATAATTAAAAAAAATGTTTTTTCATCGTTGTATGATTAGATCATTAATTTCAGTAAATGGTACCTGAAATGAGTGTCAAATTTTGTGAAAAAAATCTCATCATTAGCACCAAACTTTTTGGCTGTTGCTGTGTAGTTTATTGTAGCGGCCCCGCCGGCTTTTATTTTTCCGATACCCACTAATACTTGTTACAATGGCCCGGCTCCCCGGGCGCCCTGATATAAGAAATGAATTGTTCACCTTTATAAATGACAGGCCATGGAAATCTTCATTGCTAATTTACCCTACCGCATCAAAGCCGCTGAACTCACACGCTGGTTCGCACAATTCGGCCTGGTGCAAGCCACCAAAATTGTTGCCGACCAAAAAGGCCAGAGCAAAGGTTTTGGCTTCCTGGAAATAACCGGTGATGCCGCTGGATACCAAGCTATTAACGCATTAAACGGCATGGAGATAGACGGCCGGGAGATTGTTGTCAAACAGACGGAGCAGCCACATGCCGCGCAGCCAAGCCACAAAAGGCCCAGAAACCACCCGGTATTAGTTGCCTCTTCGCTAAAGGCTAAAATACCATTTTATTAGGCCGGTAGCCATGAAAAGGATCCTCGTGTTGATCGATTTTTCCCAGGCGTCGCATCAGGCAGCGCTTTATGCCGCAGGGCTGACGCACCAACTGGAAGCTGATGAATTAATGCTATATCATTCCTATGAGTTTATGCCGCCGGCAGAAGTACCCCTGCCGGAACTCGCGGACATGGAACGTTTGCGGTTGGAAAGCCTGGCCGGTTTGACCAAACTGAAAAACGAGCTGCGCACATATGTCAGCGAACGGACGCTGATCGGTATCCTGACGGATGGCCGGCCACTCCTGACAGCTGCCACCGCTATTGCGGCAGAACAGCAGACTGGACTGACGGTGATGGGCGTTACCGGCAAAAGCAAGCTGGCACAAGTCCTGATCGGGAGCAATACGCTGCTGATGGCCAGAGAATGGGCCGCCCCTTTGCTGTTTGTACCAAAGGAGGCCGTGTATAAAAAGATCCGCCGGGTGGCCTTTGCCTGCGAACTCGAAAATATTTCCGCTGCTACCCCGGCAGATGTGATCAGGCGCCTTATCCATGCACTGAATGCTCATTTGCTGATCCTTAATGTGGATACAAAAGACCGGGCGCATTTTACGCCGGACACCATAGATGAACAAACCGCATTGCACGAGCTTTGGGACCGGGAAAAGCCGGATTATCATTATCTGATCAATGAAGATATCGCGGAAGGCATCCTGCAATTCACCCGGGAACATGATATACAGCTGATGATCGCTGTACCCCGGCACCATAATTTCTTTGACCGTTTATTTCATGGCAGCCTAACCCAAAAACTGGCCTTTCGTACGCCTGTACCGCTGTTGCTTATCAGGGAAAATCAGCTACCGGATAGTAGCGATTAATAATGTGTTACTTTTGAATGGGTATTCTCCTTTAAAAATAAAAAAGGTATTAACGGCCCATTTACTATCGGATCTAATGGAAGTAATTTGATTAGACTATTTCCAAAATCATATTACAAAAGCGAACATGGCTTTTCATTAGAAATTTATCGCTGCGACTGCAGCGTGGGATTTGATGCTGATGGTAACAAAAAAAATGGAGCAGATTTTTTTACAATCCCAACCTCGCCGATATCTCCAGCATTCTTTCAATAGGTATCACAGCTTTTTTAATAATATCCTGAGGAACGTCTATCTCCGGCATTTCATTTTTAAGGCATAAATAAAGCTTCTCCAGCGTATTCCTTTTCATGTGAGGGCAATCATTACATGCGCAATTATTATTCGGTGGAGCGGGTATAAACACCTTGTCAGGGTTATCCTTTTGCATCTGGTGAATAATACCAGGCTCTGTAGCTACTATAAACTCTTTATCAGGATGATTTGTAGCATATTTTAGTATACCTGTTGTAGATCCGATATAATCTGCCATTTGCAGTATTACATCTTCACATTCAGGATGTGCGAGTAATTTAGCACCTGGATGTCTTTCTTTCAGTTTGGTAATTTTCTCTCTCGAAAAAATTTCATGCACCATACAGGCACCGTTCCAAAGTACTAAATCACGGCCTGTTTTTTTTGCCACATAAGCGCCTAAATTTTTATCAGGGCCAAATATTATCTTCTGATCCTTTGGCAGGCTTTCAACAATTTGTACCGCGTTGCTTGAGGTACAAACTATATCGCTTAAAGCTTTTAACTCTGCGGTACAATTTACATAAGTTATCACCAGGTGATCAGGATATTGCTCCTTAAACTTTTTAAATAAGTGCGGCGGACAGCTATCGGCTAAAGAGCAGCCGGCTTTTATGTCGGGTAGAAGTACCTTTTTTGTTGGCGATAATATTTTTGCTGTTTCGGCCATGAAGTGTACACCGGCAAAAACAATAATATCGGCATCTGTTTTCGCGGCTTGCTGCGACAGGCCCAAACTATCTCCAATATAATCTGCAATATCTTGTATATCAGGTTCCTGATAATAGTGAGCCAGTATAACCGCATTTTTCTCTTTTTTAAGTTTTTCTATTTCATCAAAAAGGTCAAGTGTCGGGTCAATTAATTCCTCGGCATAGCCTTTCAGTTTTATTTCTTCGAAGATATCCATTTCAACAATTCAATTAATAACAATTAGATTTATATATAAAAAGAAACTATTGTTATTGGTGTGTTAGTTATGTTTAAAAGTTTGGTTACGTTTAGGGGTAAAATATTGTTTTTAACTATTTACTAACAGCTTTCTGATATTTGTTACCACTTATTTTATTGATTATTAGTTACGTATCATAATCAAGTTTTATTTTTAAAACTTATTTGTTAATATTTTATTGATAATTATAATGTTAGTTTCATTGCTAAAACGACTCAAAAGTCGCTTAAAAATTGTTACCATTATCAGCAAAAAGTAAGGTTATCCACTATTTAATTACTTGTTAGGTTTTTGCTTACACAAAATTAACATCTTTGAAGCCTATTATTAACATACTTTATAATTTTACACATATAACACATTCTCTATGTCCAGATCTGTGGATTTCCTGGTTGTTGGTTCGGGTATTGCCGGATTGAGTTTTGCTCTAAAAGCTGCTAATCACGGTAAGGTACTGATAGTTACAAAATCAAATGAAGATGAATCTAATACTAAATATGCACAGGGTGGTGTTGCCGTGGTTGTTGATAAAAAGGAAGACTCTTTTGAAAAACATATAAATGATACCTTAATTGCCGGCGACGGACTATGCGATAAAGAAGTTGTTGAAATTGTTGTAAAGGAAGGCCCGGACCGCATTAATGAAATTATTGATTACGGAACCAGTTTTGATAAAACAAATGAAGGCTTTTATGATTTGGCAAAAGAAGGTGGTCACTCCGAATTTAGGGTGCTGCATTATAAAGATATCACCGGTTTTGAAATAGAGCGCTCTTTATTAGAGCAGATACACCAAAACGCTAATATTGAAATACTTACGCATTATTTTGCTGTAGATTTGATAACACAGCACCATTTGGGAAAATTTGTTGATAAATCATCAGATGATATTACCTGTTATGGCATATATGCTTTAAATACAGTTACTAATGAAGTAGAGAAATTCTTATCGAAAGTTACCGTAATGGCATCCGGTGGTGCCGGGCATATTTATTCGGTTACAACAAATCCAACTATTGCTACTGGCGACGGCGTTGCTATGGTTTACCGGGCAAAAGGGAAAGTTAGGAATATGGAATTTATTCAATTCCATCCAACAGCGTTGTATAACCCAGGCGACTATCCATCATTTTTAATATCAGAAGCGGTACGTGGTTTTGGTGGCATATTAAAACGTACTAATGGTGAGGAATTTATGCAGGAGTATGATGAACGGAGGTCTTTAGCTCCGCGTGATATTGTTGCCCGGGCCATTGATGCCGAGATAAAAAAATCAGGCGAGGATTTTGTTTATTTAGATATACGTCATCGCAGTAAAAAGGATATTTTAACACATTTTCCTAATATATATGCTAAATGTTTAGAGATAGGCATTGATATGACCAAGGATATGATACCGGTTTCGCCCGCTTGTCATTATATGTGTGGCGGGGTAATGGTAGATCATTACGGACAGTCGTCCATTATGCGTTTATATGCCTGCGGCGAATGCTCATCTACCGGTTTGCATGGTGCTAACCGGTTAGCTTCCAATTCGTTATTAGAGGCGTTGGTTTTTGCACATCGTATTTATAAAAATGCTATTGATAAATTTGATACGATAACTATTCCCGAAAATATACCTGATTGGGATGAGAAAGGTGTAAAATCGTCAAACGAAGACATCCTGGTAACGCATAATGTGCGCGAAATGCAAAAGCTGATGAATGATTATGTAGGTATTGTTCGTTCTGATTTTAGACTGGAAAGAGCCATGCGCCGTTTAGGTTTATTATACGAAGAAACCGAGGCATTTTATAAACAAACCAAGCTATCCGTAAAGCTTTGCGAGTTACGTAATTTGATACAGGTATCGTTTATTGTTGTAAAATCAGCCATGATGCGTAAAGAGAGCAGGGGGTTACATTATACTACAGATTATCCGGAACACCGGGAAGTCTTGGAGGATACGGTATTTTAGAGCGGAAAACGGGATTCGAACCCGCGGCCTTCAGTTTGGGAAACTGATGCTCTACCAGCTGAGCTATTTCCGCTTAATTTGTATATTCAAATATAGTAATTGAATTATCTGCCAGGTAATCCTCTTATCCAAATTTCACCATTTTTTGGTACTTCCTGCTTATCGCGAAGCGTGATAATATTTATATATTCTGTGCCCGAAAACCCATCTTTATAAATTTTTGCTGAGATAATTTTACCCGGAGATAAATACACCCTATCAGGGTGTGTAACTAAGATGCTGTCTATATATACGGGTATATTTTTGGCTTTTAAGCTATAAACACGGGTAATATCATTAATATTATATAGATCTGTTTTTGCTAATTGAACTTTAGTTTTAGTATAAATAACGATGGCGCCATTTTGGCCGTCAGGGCCATATAAACTTACACTTTCGGGTTTACCATATATGCGGATAGAATCAATATTATTAGGATCTATAGAATTGAATGTTTCTGGAGAGAATAGTTTTACTACAGGTTTATTAGGGGAGTATAGTAGTATAACAGGCGGATACACATATTTAGATGTATCATTATTTAATAACGGTGGAAGCTTTTGACTAAATACATTAAATGCAAGGAAAAGAATATATGAAAAACATAATAACTTTTTCATTTAAGCAGATTTAGTTATACTTACTTATTATATCAAATCTACAAAATAATATGTCAGTTATCCTACCCGTAAAAGATAAACACCCATCATGGGGTAAAGATTGTTTCATCGCCGAAAACGCCACCATAGTTGGTGATGTAATTATGGGCGATAATTGTTCTGTATGGTTTAACGCGGTTATACGTGGTGATGTGCATTATATTAAAATAGGCAATAACACCAATATACAGGACGGGGTGGTTATACACTGCACTTACCTGTACGCGCCAACCAATATAGGTAACAATGTATCTATTGGCCATAACGCGCTGGTACATGGCTGTACGTTAAAAGATCATACACTTGTAGGCATGGGCGCCATTGTAATGGATCACGCGGTGGTAGAAGAGTATGTAATAATAGGGGCAGGGTCCGTTGTGTTAGAAAAGACCATTTGCGAATCTGGCTACCTGTATGCCGGCACACCCGCAAAAAAGATAAAACCGTTAACAGAAGAGCAACGCACTATGTTGGATAAATTGCCTAACAACTATATTATGTACTCCGGCTGGTTTACGGAGAAGTAGGTTCTTTTGGTATAACAAGTGGCTCATCTATTTCCCAGTTTGGCCTGAGCGCAAAAATTTTGTCGTAAACCCATACATTTTCCGGTTGTGTTTTGTTCTTTAAGCTGCCTGGGTCATATTTGCCATTTTTATTATCATCGTATATAACACTTACGGTAAATTTGCCGGTGTAAATGTTTTTATATATTATGTTTGTGTTTTTGGTAACCCGGTCACTCCTTAACACATTTTTTTGCTCATTAAGTAATTCTACTATATATGATCTGCCTGTGTCAGGAACACTAACCTTTAATGTTAAAGTGCTATAGTCTTCCGGATTATCTATCATAAACTTTGCTAACTGTTTTTTACTGATATCACCGTACATGCTGGTAACGGCCCCCTCATTAAATGTTAAGGTGTAAGCTGCTTTTTGCCGCCAACGATATTTTAACATAAGACTTTTTGTCGTGCCTGTATCTTTTGTTAAAGTAAAGTTTACCCTTGTTGAATCTTCCATCAAAGTAACAAGCGATTGATCAAAGCTGGCTATAGGTGTATTAGAATAAATATGCAAATCTGTGCCTGGTTTTAAAACGCTGGCATTTTTACTGAGGCCAAATTTTAATTGAAGGTTTCGGGTATAAGTTTCTTTTTTGGTTTTACGTAAATAGGTAGTGTCAATAGGTTTGTTGTTATCATAAAAAGCTACGCGTACCGAATCGAAATCCATTTTTTTTGAATAGATCAATACTGTATCACGGGTTTTGCTAATGTCAACAATTTTTTGTTCGTCAAGGCCGGGAGGATATAGTATGCGTACTGATGGTTTATCAAGACTTTTATTAAAGACGAAAAGCATTTTTCCATCAATATCAAATTTTTTCTCTGCAAGTCTAAACTTTGGGGGTATTTGTTTAAATAGTTTTAATCGTACACCGGCAGTATCATGCTGCAGATTAATAGTTTTTTTTGAAAATGCGATTAACTCATTGTCGTTATCATATATCTTATTGGGTGCCGTTTCTCTTAACGCGTATATTTTATACAGGCCCTCTTTTAAATTATTAAGCGAAAAGTTGCCGGCACTATCTACACTTGTAAATACACTGGGTTTCTTTTTACCAAATAGTAACGAGTCTTGTTTTAAAGTGAAAAGCATAACGGTTACATTTTCGTTTGGTCCCAGCACTTCTTTCTTTTGGGTAAGCGAATTAATTACTGATCCCGAAATACTCAACGAGTCGATATGGGTGCCGGTTGAAAAAACGTAGGTGAAGTTTTTTAAAATGTTGCCTTCATTAACATCGCGAATAGCAGTTCCAAAATTTATAACATAGGTTGTGTTTTTTAACAGCGTATCTTTAAAAGTAATAACCAGGCTTTTTTGCTTGACCTTAAAATCCGGTAACTTATCAGGTGCCGGCGATATGGTTATTTCCTGAAACTGATTGGTCAGTTTAAAGTATTCGTCAAAATCTAATTGGATCTGTTTAGCCGCAAAATTATGTGTTTGATTTTTTGGGGTAGCCTTTAATAATTTTGGCGGAGTGCGGTCGCGCGGTCCTCCCTGGGGTTTTTGTATCGACGCGCAGCCAAAATACAGGGTAGTGAAGACTAACAGCCATAACTTTTTGTAAAAAAACACTCCTTTTTTATTTAACGTCATTTTTAAGCGAAATAAACGATTTTTATTTTTTTATAAGGATTACCATTAAGATTTAAAAATAATGGCTTATAATTAATATTTTTTAACTAATTGATCTACAATAACTTATATACTATCTCGACATGTGCACCATCAAAACTGATATGTCAGACGGTGAAACCCCCGAAATGCGTGATGCCTGACCCAAAGTACGTGGTTTTATTTTCATTAGTTTTTCGCGCGCTTCTTTTGACAAGGATTGCATTTGCTGATAATTAAAATCCGGGTTAATCTCTTTGTCTTCCATTTTTTTCATGCGGTCAACAATATCCATTTCTTTTTCAAAATAACTCTCATATTTAATTTTTATTTCAGCCTGCTCAATAGTTTCTTTATTATAGGCTGATAAAAATGTTTCTAAAGTTGGATCAACTCTTTTCAGGTCATCAATAGATACCTGCGGACGGCTCAACAAATTAAACAGTTTTGTTGTTTGTGAAACAGCGCTGGTATTTAACTCTTCCAGCAAACCATTAACGCTTGCCTGGTCAATTGATTTTGTTCGGGTATATGCAACAATGTCGTCAGCATTTTTTACTTTTTGTTTTACCTTATCCAAACGCTCATCACTTATTAACCCCAGCTCATGACCGATAGGGCTTAGCCGTATATCAGCATTATCCTGGCGCAACAGTAAACGATGCTCGGCCCGCGAGGTGAACATTCTATAAGGCTCTTCAGTGCCCTTGGTTACCAGGTCATCAATCAACACACCAATGTATGATTCTGATCTTTTCATTATCAGCTCATGTTTATCATTTAATTTTTGATGCGCGTTTATGCCGGCGATAAATCCTTGTGATGCCGCTTCTTCATAACCGGTGGTGCCATTTATTTGCCCGGCAAAATAAAGATTGTTTACCAGTTTGGTTTCTAAGGTAAGACCAAGCTGGGTAGGCGGGAAGTAATCATATTCTATAGCATACCCCGGCCTAAACATTTTTGCAGTCTCAAATCCCGGTATCTGGGTTAATGCTTTGTATTGTACATCTTCAGGAAGGGACGTAGAGAAACCATTTACATATATCTCCACCGTATTCAATCCCTCAGGCTCTACAAATATCTGATGACGTTCGCGCTCAGCAAAACGGTTAATCTTATCTTCTATAGAAGGGCAGTACCTCGGCCCCAAACCCTTAATGCGCCCGGTAAACATAGGCGATTTTTCAAAGCCTTCTTTCAGTGTTTCGTGTACTTTGGTATTGGTATAGGTTATCCAGCAGCACCGCTGTTCTTGTATCTGTTCCACATCGGTGTAAGAGAATCTGCCCCGTTCTTCATCGCCCCATTGCTCTTCCATTAAGGAGTAGTTCAAACTTCTCCCATCAACACGTGGAGGGGTGCCGGTTTTCATTCTGCCCGATTCAAATCCCAATGTCACCAATTGTTCGGTTAAACCGGTTGCTGCCTTCTCTGCCGTACGGCCACCGCCAAATTTCTTTTCGCCAATGTGTATGATGCCATTTAAAAAAGTACCGTTAGTTAGAACCACTGCATCCGCTTCTATCTCTATTCCGAGCGAGGTGCGTACGCCCTTAATGGTATTATTTGTTACCAATAATGAGTTTACGGTATCCTGCCAAAAATCAACATTGACCGTTCTTTCCAGTGCCAGGCGCCATTCTTCCGCAAAGCGCATGCGATCGCTTTGAGCGCGCGGGCTCCACATTGCCGGTCCTTTAGATAAGTTGAGCATCCTAAACTGTATGGATGTTTTATCGGTTATTATACCCGAATAACCACCCATTGCATCAATCTCGCGCACTATTTGCCCTTTGGCAACACCGCCCATAGCCGGGTTACAACTCATCTGCGCAATGGTACCCATGTTCATGGTAACCAATAAAACAGACGAGCCCAAGTTGGCTGCCGCCGCAGCCGCCTCGCATCCGGCATGGCCGGCACCCACTACAATTACATCGTATTTCTTAAACATTTTAACCTCCGTGTTCCACGTGGAACATACTATGTTTTCTTTTTTGCAAATGTTCCACGTGGAACATTTGATTTTATTTATTCATTTTCCGGTGTTCCACGTGGAACATTAAAGAATGATACCAATGCAAACCCCGCCCAAATGCTTTCTAAAATAACAAAAGGATAGAAGCTTATCATATAAGAGGAGAGGCCGCAAAGCGCCGCTCCTATAAAATTCATAAAACAATAAGCCCTGCTTGTTGCCTGTATTTTCTTGTATAAATTTAATAAAAACGCTATTAATAATAGCATTACGCCTAATGATGCAATAATATCCGATGCTTTCATTTGGCTTCTCTTAGTTCAGTTAGCTCAATCCAGCGCATGCTTTTTTCATCAAGTCTGCTATTTAGCGTAGTTATCTTTTCTGCTATCTCAATAATGACATTGTTGTCTGCCGCGCCCGAATTAAGTTTTTCGTTCTGTGTTTTTATCTCCTGTTCAAGAGCTGCTATTTCTTTATCCAGGGTATCCAACTCTTTCTGTTCTTTGAAGCTTAACTTGTTTTTAGTAATAACAGGGGTTGGCTGTGCAACAATACCGGCAGCTTTATCTGCCTTGTTTTGTTGTTTTTCTTCTTCCTGCTCTAATCTATAAGACGAATAATTGCCGTTATATATTTTAACCTTGCCTTTTTCTTCAACAATAAATAGCTGGTCGGTTAGCTTATCTAACAAATACCTGTCGTGCGATACGATCATTAACACACCACCATAGTTAGTTAAAAACTCTTCCAGCACATTTAAAGTATCAATATCTAAATCATTTGTTGGCTCATCCAGTATTAAAAAGTTAGGGTTTTTCATCAGGATGCTCATTAATTGCAGCCTTTTTTTCTCGCCACCACTTAGTTTGGATATAAACCCATATTGTTTGGCCGGAGGGAAAAGGAAGAAGGTAAGCAATGCCGAAGCCGAAATCATCTTTCCGTCGGCCATTGTAATAAACTCTGCAACGTTTTTTACGATATCAATAACGCGCTCATCCTCCTTAAATGTAATACCCGATTGGTGGAAATAACCCAAAACGGTGGTTTCGCCTTTTTGTATAAATCCGCTATCGGGCATTAAGCCGCCGGTTATCATATTCAATAAGGTTGATTTGCCGCTGCCGTTTTTTCCGGCTAAGCCAATGCGGTCGCCCTTTTTAAATACATAATTAAAGTGATCGATATAAGTAACACCATTAAAGGCTTTGCTTATACCATGTATTTCCATGATCTTATTGCCCTGGCGTGCTGTTTTAACACTTAATTCTACATTCAGTTTTGGGCCATTGTTTTGTGTTTTCGATTCCAGGTCATAAAACGCATCTATCCTTGCCTTAGATTTAGTGCCACGGGCCTTGGGTTGACGGCGCATCCATTCTAATTCCTTTCGTAACAAATTAGAGTTTTTCTGAAATGTTGCTTCATCAGATGCTTCGCGCTCGGCCTTGCGCTCCAAATAATAGCCGTAATTACCTACGTAGGGTATTATTTTACCCCGATCAATCTCTAATATCTCATTACAAACATTATCCAGGAAATACCTGTCGTGCGTAACCATTAATATAGTTTTCGAGCCATCTGTAAGCAATTTTTCTAACCACTCTATTGTATCTATATCGAGGTGATTGGTTGGTTCATCTAAAATATACAGATCAGGGTCCTCAATAAGCAGTTTGGCTAATGCCAAACGTTTCTTTTGCCCGCCCGATAAGGTGTTAATACTTTGATTTAAATGATGAATATCCAATCGTCCTAAAATGGTTTTGATCTTATATTCATATTCCCAGGCATCAACCTCGCTTAACTCTTCCATTACCAGATCAAGCGCCTTTGCATTTTCCGGGTCGTTCTCTAATAGCTCTTCATATTTCCGGATTGCTTGTTGTTGCACATTATCTGCATGAAAAATGTAATCGCTTATAGTCACCGCGTCTTTAAAACCGGGATCTTGCTCCAGGTAACCCATGCGCAGGTCCTTGGTTTGCACAACCTTGCCCTCGGTAGGCAAAAACTGGCCGGCCAAAAGCTTTAACAGGGTAGATTTGCCTGCACCATTAATGCCCACCAGTGCAACACGACGCCCCCGATTAATGCCTATAGTAATATTTTTAAAAAGCCAATTATCATGGAACTGATGGCCAAGATTCTCGGCGGATATATATGTACTCACTATTTGTTTTTTATTTAGATAGTTGTTTTATTTTATCAGATGTATAAGTAAATACGCCTGTTTGATTTTTTAATGATTGTTTAAAAATGGTCTTAGCTACACTGTTTGCAGATATAGCCCTATATTTTTTTAGCCGTCCCAATAAAAGCGGACTTGTTATTTTCATAAAAAATATAATGATATCTTCTAAGCGCCTTGCACTTTGCCTGTATCCCATTAACACCGACGGCTGATAAATATGCAAGCTTTTTAAGCCAATTTTATTTATATCTTCCTCTGTTTCACCTTTCATCCTTAAATAAAAGTTTGATGATCCGGCATCTGCACCTATTGATGAAACTAAATGATATTGTTCAATTCCATTTTTTAAGGCTATTTCTGCCAGTTTAACCGGATAGTCATGATCTATTTTTCTATATTCATCTAAATCAGGTGTTTCATTCCTTGTCGAGCCTAAGCAACAAAATATAACGCTACCTGTTATTGATTTGGCATAGCGTTCCAAATGCGCAAATTCAATTATTAATTGGGTAACTTTAATATTATTTGTCCGGGTTTTTTTTCGGGCTATTATTAAAATTTCACCATAGTTGGGTTGAGTTGATAGCATTGCTAACAAATTACTGCCAATTAGTCCGCTTGCACCAACTATAATTGCTTTTTTTGTCATTTAAAGCTATGTTTTTTTGCAAAAATACGCATAATTAATTATTGGAATAAATATTGTATGTTTAAACATATAAATTTGATATTATGAAAAGTATATTTTATCCTGCCAATGAGCGGGGAACAAGCGACCACGGATGGTTAAAGGCTAATTTTTCATTCAGCTTTGGTCCGTATTATAATCCTGAGAAAGTGCATTTTGGTGCATTAAGGGTATTAAATGACGATATTATAGCCGGTGGTACAGGCTTTGGTACACACCCTCATGATAATATGGAAATTATTACTATTCCATTACATGGCGCGCTTGAACATAAAGATAGCATGGGTAATACAGGCGTAATAAATGCCGGCGAAGTGCAGGTAATGTCGGCAGGTACCGGCATTGAACACTCAGAATATAATCATTCTGCTACCGAAGCTGCAAATACTTTGCAGATATGGTTGTTTCCAAAACACAGAAACATTGAGCCAAGGTACGATCAACGAAACTTTACTGATTCTTTTAAGCCCAATGAGTTTACCACCCTGGTAACCGGCGATAAAAACATTGACGCCTTATGGATAAACCAGGACGCCACTTTTTCTATAGGCGAGTTTGAAGCAGGCAAGTCAATAAACTATGATATTAAAACAGCCGGAAATGGCGCATACATGTTTGTTTTAGATGGCGCTATAAAAATAAACGACCAGGTTTTAAACAAAAAGGACGCATTGGGTGTTTATGATACCAGTTCAATTACTATTGATGCCCAGGCAAATACCCGATTACTTATAATTGACGTACCAATGCTATAAACCAGATATACCTGCCGGGTAAGTTTATTGAGCGCTAACAACAGGGCAAAACCTGTTGTATACAATTAATAATACAAACCATGGCAGAAGAGATTATTATACCCGGCTGGAGAAAGTGGCTGGAAGACATTGGTGAGCAGGTGTCATTTTTTACCCGTTTCCTTAAAAATATTTTTGTTGGCGGTTTTGAATGGTCAGAGTTTGTAAGGCAATGTTATGAAATAGGTTACCGGTCGTTTATGCTGGTAGGTATTACTTCCTTTATAATGGGTGTGGTTTTAATAGTACAATTAAGGCCCACCCTTGTAGCGTTTGGCGCGGCAAGCATGCTGCCCAAAACACTTTCCGTATCTTTTGTTCGCGAAATTGGCCCGGTTATCATTGCCATAATATGTGCAGGTAAAATAGCCTCAAGTATTGGTGCCGAATTGGGCAGCATGAAAGTTTCGGAGCAATTGGATGCCATGGATGTATCCGGTGCAAACCCACTGCAGTACCTGGTTGTTACACGCATACTGGCAACAACCATAATGGTACCCATATTATCTGTATTAGGCGATGTAATAGGCCTGTTTGGGGGCTTCCTCGCCTTAAACCTTCGCGATCATATCAGCCTATCGCTATACGCTACCAAAGTAGTAGCCTCACTTGATTATACCGATTTTTTACCTGCTTTTATTAAAACTATATTTTTTGGCATGGCCATTGGCTTTGTGGGTTGCTATAAAGGCTTCCACTCCAGCAAAGGCACAGAGAGTGTAGGATTGGCTGCAAACTCGGCCGTGGTTACCGCATCGCTGTGGATATTTGTTATTGATGCCATTGCCGTACAGATAACCAGTTTGTTATTTTATTAATAATTATGGAAGAAGAAAAAACAATAGCGGAGCCCAAACAAATAAAAGGCAATAACGAGGTAGTTATTGAGATAAAAGACCTTAAAAAAGCATTTGGAAGCAACGAGGTTTTAAAGGATATAAACCTGGAGGTAAAACGTGGTGAGAACGTGGTGATTTTAGGTCGGTCTGGAGTAGGAAAATCAGTTATGATACAATGTATAGTTGGGATGCTTATACCCGATGATGGTACATTAAAGGTATTGGGAGCCGAGGTTGCCGAAATGGATGATGAAGAACTAAAAGAACTGCGGATGAAGATCGGCTTCCTGTTTCAAAGCGGGGCCCTGTATGATTCCATGACGGTTAGAGAAAATCTGGAATTTCCATTAACAAGGGTATTAAAAATAGATGACCAAGCCGAACTTGATAAGCGGGTCGAAGAGGTACTGGATAGTGTGGGCCTGGAAGACGCGATTGATAAGTTGCCGTCTGACCTGTCTGGCGGTATGCGTAAAAGAGCTGGTCTGGCACGCACGCTTATTATAAACCCAGAGATAATGCTTTATGATGAGCCCACTACGGGCCTTGACCCCATCACCTCGCGCGAGATAAGCGAGCTGATATTAAATATGCAAAAGAAATATAAAACAACATCAATTATTATAACGCACGATATGGAATGCGCACGCATTACGGCAGACCGCGTTGTAATTATGGACGATGGGAAATATATAGAAGAAGGCACTTTTGATAGCCTGAAGAAATCAAAAAACAAAATTGTACAGTTATTTTTTAAAGATATATCATGAAAACTACTTCTTCACAGAAATTAAAAATAGGTTTATTTACTTTTATTGGCCTGTTGGTACTAATAGCGGCAGTATTTTTTATAGGTAATCAAAAAAGCCTGTTCAGCGCGACTTTTAAGATAAGCGGCGTGTTTAAAAACGTAAATGGCTTACAGATAGGCAATAACGTACGCTTTGCCGGCATAAATGTTGGGGTGGTTAATGATATTGAAATAATTAACGACACCGCAGTAAGGGTAATACTTAATATTAACGATGATGTAAAAAAATTCATTAAAAAAGACTCGAAAATGAGTATTGGCAGTGATGGTTTAATGGGCGATAAGCTGGTAGTGTTGATGCCGGGCGGTGCAACTTCAACAGCGATGGTAAAAGATGGCGATCAGATAAATTCCATTAACCCGATTGATGTAGACAAGATAATTGCTAAATTAACCAAAATAGAAGATAATGCGGGCTCGCTTATTGACAACATGGCGCAAATAGTAGCTAAAATAAACACGGGCAAGGGTAGCCTGAGCCGATTATTAAATAATGATAAGATGGCGCGCGAAATGGAGAAGACGGTTACGCAGGCAAAAACAACCATGCAAAATGTACATAAAACCAGTGCTACATTAAACGAGGACCTAAAAGCTGCCCAGAGCAACTTCCTGTTAAAAGGATTCTTTAATAAAAAGAAGAAGGCCGCTAAAGCAAAACAAGACTCGATAAAGAAAACTCAGGAAGCAGCACCAAAGCCACAAAAGCAATAAACGTAAAGATAATAAGGGCCTGATATATAAATGGGATTAATTCTTTATGTTTATAGACTGATTAATCAGTTTGTAAATTGGACAAGAAACAGCAAATCCTATCTGCCGCACTGCGTTTATTCGTAGCGAATGGTTTTGACGGAACCCCAACTGCTAAAATAGCAATAGAAGCTGCGGTGGCAAACGGCACTTTGTTTTATCACTATAAAACAAAAGAAGAACTAATAGTTTCCCTTTATAATCAATTAAAAGAAGAGCAGGCTAATTATATATTGCCAATTATAAGCGGCCCGGGCTTTATAACAGACAAATTCAGGAATATTTTTATCCAGTCGGTTCATTGGGCACTTAGTAATCCGGATAAATTTTATTACATCCAGCAATTCAATTTTTCTCCGCATTTAGCACAAGTGCCAAAGGAGGTATTGAAGCAACAGACAATAATTTATGCAGATTTTATTGAAGAAGGCGTAAAGAGAAAATTGCTGAAACAACAAGATCCCGATCTTATCATTGCACTATTTAATGGCCAGGTATATGGTATTTACCACTATCTTACATCCGGTGAATTTACACCTGCTTTGCACGAAAAAACAATTAATGATAGCTATGAAATGGTGTGGGATATGATGAAGTATATGTAATAGCAAATTAACCTTAAAACTTTTAGGCAGTCAGCCTACAACATCCGCCCAAATTATTTGAAAACAAAAACGCCCCGGGATTTCAGGGCGTTTTTTGTTTATTTGTTAAACCTAAAGCTGGCTGGTAATAGCCGGATCTAAAGGAGTAACCTTTGAACGGTAACGGTGTATTAACTTGCCATTTTCATCTATCAAAAATTTCTCGAAGTTCCATTTAACGTCGCCGGTAAAATCAGGGTTTTCCGCGGTTGTTAAATATTGGAACAATGGGTCAATATCTAAGCCTAAAACGCTTACCTTACCACTCATTGGGAAAGTAACCGAAAAATTATCCTTGCAAAATGATTTAATATCCTGATTGGTGCCCGGCTCTTGTCCGCCAAAATTATTAGCCGGGAAACCTACTACCACTACCTTATCTTTGTATAGTTCTGATAGTTTTTGCAGGTCGGCATATTGTTTGGTAAACCCGCATTTTGAAGCTGTGTTAACGATCAATAATTTTTTGCCTTTGTATTTTGACAGGGAGAAGTTTTTACCATCAATGGTCTTCAATTTAAAGTCATACACTGATGATGCACTCGTTACAAATAACAGGGCGAATATTAATGCTAATGTTTTCATTTAGTCTTTATAATTAATTGTGAGATAAATATTTTAAGTAAAATTAAAGATTAAAAAAGCCTTTTCCCAAGATAGTAGTCTTCTTTTTTTGTCATTTTTTTCTTAGCAGCAGGGGTTTTGTCTTTATAGCCCAATAAGTGTAAAACGCCATGTATAATTACACGATGTAATTCATCAGTTCCGGGCACATTAAAGCTGGCAGCGTTTTCGCGGATGCGGGGTATAGAAATAAAAATATCGCCTGTTATCTCATTCTCTTTTACCGAATTATCAAACGTAATAATATCGGTATAGGTATCATGATTCAAGTATTTCTGATTGATCTTCAGCAAATATGCATCCGAGCAAAAGACAAAAGCAAGCCCATGTAAGGTAAAACCTTCGGTAACGATGGTTTGATTTATCCACTGCCGTATTTTGGTTTTGTTTTTTAGCGTGTAGGTTATATCCTCTTCAAAAAACTGTATAGCCGGCATTATAATTTAAATAGCAGTTCAACCTCGTTGCCTTTTGTATTAAACACGCATTGATCTGCCAGGTGCTTAACTATAAACACGCCGCGGCCGGTTAGTTTTTCTAAATTTTCCTCGGCAGTGGGGTCGGCCAGATGAACATAGTCAAACCCTTCGCCTTCATCGGTAATGGTCCAAATAGTACGTTTGGCATCAACCTCAACATTTACAATAACCTTTTTATTGGGGTCTAATTTATTGCCATGTATAATTGCATTAATAACAACTTCATTTAAACAAGTCATCATGTTAGCAAAAATGTCATCACTAATCTGATGTTTATCAGCAATTTCTTCTATCAAATTTTCCAATAGTGTTACACTCTCCCGTGCAGACGGCAGCTGTAAAGTATATAAATCAGTGGTTTGAATAGGCGCTTGCTCCATTATCATTTTGAATTAAGTTGGTCAAAATAAGATTTTATTTTCTGTTTATAATACAAATTTAGCGCCGGGGACACAGTTCTAACCAGTTCAGTCTGCTTTTGTTTTACTTGTTGGTAGTCCTGTAACGCTTTTATGTAGCCCGGTGGCATATCCTTACCCATATGGCTTTCGCGTTGCTTATCCTGCTCCCGTTCCTGTTCTGCCTTTTCGGCTTCTAAAAGTCGGGTCTGTATTTGCTGCTGACGTTTCAACGCATCATCTGTTATTCTCCTGTTTACGAGATCCCTCTCAGTTTGTTCCATTTGCAGCGATATTTTATCCGCATCCTTCACGCCCGAGCCGCCCTCTTTGCTTTGTTCATTATTAATTTGCTGCAATGATTGGCGTATCATTTGCTGCTCACGGGCCATTTTAGCCAGCTGTTCGCTCATCTGCCCCCGCTGGCTTTGTCCCTGTGGCGTATTACCCTGCTGCTGCATTTGGTCGCGCATTTTTTGCATGTTCTGGGTTAGTTTTTCCTGCATTTGCCGTAATTGCGAAACCGACATTTGCTTCGATTTTCCCTTGCCGCTTTTAGCATTCATTTTGGCCTGCAATTGTGCAAGTGCATCGCTTAACATTAATGCCAGGTTATTCATTGATGTCATGGCATACTGCTGGTCGCGGTTGGCCTCGGCGGTGCGCCTGTCTCCCAAATACTCCAGCGATTCATCAATGTGGCTATTAATTGCCGTAATTTCACGGTTAACAGTCGATTGTATTTGCGGTATACGTTTGCTCAACGAAAATAGGCTGTCTTCGGCGGTTTTCAAATTATCCTTTATGTTTTTTTGACTTTGGGCCAAGGTAACATAATTTGGGTCGGCCTGGCTGGTGTTTCGCAATGTTTGCATCACCTTTTCCTGGTCGAATGAGCTGTTTACCAAACTCTTCAATAACTCGCGTAGCTGTTTGGCATCAACTTCGGTTTCTTTTTCATCCTGCTCCTGCTGTTCCTGCTCCATTTTTTGGGCAAGCTGCTGCATTTGTTTGGCCGACTGCTTTTGCGATTGCGAAGCTTTTGATTTATTATTCTTTGATAACTGATCTGAACTTTGGTTCATTTGATCTTCAATATTTTTCTCGTCGGCCTCAGGGTTTTTAAAATCTTGTTTGGCCGCCTGGTCGGTATTTTTATCCAGGTCCTTTAGTGATTTTTCTAAATTTTCAAACTCCTTGTTCAGGTTTTGCTGCTGTTGCTGTAACCGGTCCTTGTCTGATCCGGGCTGCTGGGTTTCGTCACCTAATTTCTGTTGTTTCTCTGCCAGTTGTTTTAACTGGTTAATGTTTTGATTTAGCTTTTGATCAAACTCCAGCTTTTTATATAAGTTAAGCATTCGGTCAAGCTCTTTTTTAAGAGACTTATTATCCATCTGCATTTTTGATAGTTCATTACGTGTGCCGTCCTTTTGATCCTGCTGCAATAGTTGCTGCAGTTTCTGCAATAGTTCTTTTGTTTTAGGATCAAGTACATTATTTAACAGGTCCTCTATTTGTTTTTGTTCTGCTAACAACTCCTTGTTTTGCAATTCGTTTTCGCGGCGGTTATACAGGTTCTTTTTATTCTCGTCCTGTATTTGTTTAACCAGCTCATCTAATTCTTTCCTTTTTTGCAGCAAGTCTTCCACCTGTTTCTTTTCATCGAAAGAAAGATTGTTTTTATTTAATAAAACCTGATCAAGCTTTTTCGAGTCGCGTTCTATCTGGTCTGCCAGTTTAATAGCCGACTGCATTTTTTGCTTAACACCGGTAGTACCCGAGTTTAGTTCATCCCTTAATGCTTGCGCATCGGGCACATTCAGCGTGCGCTCTGGGGTGCGTGCTTTTTTAGGGCCGCTTACCCCATCATTATCGGCCACCTCGAAAAAGTAAGTTACTTGGTCGCCGGGTTTTATACCCAGTTCCTTCAAATTCCAGAAATAAAAGAAATCTGCTAATGTTTGATTCAGATCGGCCTTAACCGATTTAACAATTTCATGTTCATTGCTTTTTCCGCCGGCTGCGCCAACTTTATAATGAAAGGTTAATGAGGTAAAGCCATGATCGTCCTGTATTTTACCATTAAAGTAAAATGCGCGCAAGCTAACTGAATCCGGTTTTTCCTGCACATCAATAGATGGCGGCTCATCAGCAACAATATTAATGCGGTATGAGGCCGAATCGCTTTGCGTAACAACCGCGTTTACCGGACTTAATTTATAGGCCGACGGCTTAATTATCCGTTCGGTATGCTCAAAAAGATCATTGCCAACCGGGGCCAAGGCATGTTTACTGTCATTAATTTCGAACGTTAAACCAGTTGCATTTTGCGTATGGAATTTCCAGGCAACAGTTGTGCCGGCAGGGATGGTCAGATCGCCGGCATTGGGTAGGGTCTCTGTCTTTTTATGCAGGTAAGCCGGATATTGCAGCTCCACATCAAAATGCAATAATGACGGGCGCAGATTAACCTTAATTTCATAAGGGGCAGATACAAAACCATTGCCCACCAAACGGAATGATGTGTTTTGTTGAAGATTGGTAAACAGGTAATGAAACTTGCTTACATTTTCCTTGTCGAGCTTAAAGGTATTATTGGCGGTCTCTACATAAACATCAGCCGGAAGCTGGTTGCCTTGCAGTTTTAGCTCCAATTTCAGGTCCTCGCCTTGTACAGCAGATAGCTTTTGGTTCAATACCACAAACTGAAACGGCGCTACGGGTGCAAAATACTCGTTATGACGGATGATCTTTTTAGTGCTTTCTGTTAAAATTGATGGAGCCGCCAGCCCAATAATAATTATTATTGCTATGGGGGTTAGTATCCATTTAAGGTATTTAGAATTTTCTTTTATGTTGATAGCAGACGGAAAACGTACCGGCTTTAAGTTTTGAATTTTTTGGTCGATGCCGGCTTCTATGAGTTCGCGGTGCAGCGCATCCTGGCCGGCAAGTTTTTTAAGCTGCAGTGTATTCAATAGTTTATCATTAACATCGCTAAAATGTTTGCCTATAATTTTGGCGGCTTCGTCATGCGTTAGGGTTTTGCCTACTTTAAGCCAGGCCAATAATGACGGGATAACCAGCCAGCCCAACAAACCCAGGTTAAGCAGGATAAAGCCATAAAACAAAACACCGCGAAAAAACGAATTAAAATTGCCGAAATACTCGGTCAACGTAATAACTACGTAAGCCGAAAATAGGCCCGCGCCCAAAAATATCAATCCCCTTAACAGGTTGTTTAAATAAAACTTCCTGGTAAAAGTATTGATCTTAGCGATCAGGATATCGTAGTTTTCTGATTGGGTCATAAATTGCCGTCACTAAAATACCGGTATTCAATCTTTAAACTGCAAAAAGGATAATAAATTATGCGTTAAATGTTAAACCGGGAAACTAATATAAGCAAAAATAAGAAGCTGATAAGTAACAAAATAGATGAATTGTTTACATTTATGTTGTAAACCATCCGTATGTCCATTTTTGACCTGTTTTATTAATTTAAATATAATGGCAAAAGAAGATAATGCCGACCTCTTGTTATTTCTGCGCCCGTTCACCCCAGGGATACAGGAGCTAACCCTATGGCTGCGCGATTTTGTGTGGGAGCTTTATCCCGAATGCAACGAACTGATCTATGATAACTATAACGCCCTGGCGTTTGGCTGGTCGCCGTCTCATACATTGGGCGATACCTTTTGCTCTATTGCTGTATTTAATGATAAGTATGTGCACCTTGGGTTTTACTGGGGATCAAAAATTCCCGATCCGGAAAAGATTTTATTAGGTAACGGCAGCCAGTATCGCTATATCATCATCAAAGAAAAAAAGGACCTGCCGCAGGATTACATCAAAAAGCTAATGGCCGATGCTTATGCGTTTTCGGTTGGCAAAGCAAAAGACCTGACAAATGCGCCTAAAGGGACAACCATAACCAAATCTATATCGCCGGTAAAAAAGCGGCCGGGGATGATGCCGCCTAAGAAAAAGAAATAACGCTTAAATTCCTCTCCAAAAAAAAGTGTTTCACATCAGGTGTTTCACCACAAATTTGCAAAAATTGATGAAACAGCATAAAATACTTATTGTAAGTGATTTATACTATTTTACCTAAAGCTTTTGTACTGTTTCAAAGTGTTTCACTCATTTTGTTAAATTAATATAAATCAATAAGTTAACCTAAAAGAGTGTTTCATGTGTTTCATTATTTTGTGAAACACTATATCATCTTTTTTAATATACCAACCGCTACTGCACCGGCAGGATACATTACAAAAACGTTTGGTGCAAAATTACCCTAACATGTCATTTATGCTTGTGAAACACCATACCTTTGTAAGGTAAACTTATTAGTTTGTCTTACTACAATGGATAACAAGAACTTAGAATTTGTTTCGGACCTGCGCACTGTCGTGGGCCGCTTAATTAAAAAACTTCGAAAAGAGTCGACCACCGGGCAGCAGCTTTCACTTACGGAGCGCTCGGTGCTTTTTTTATTATTGCAGCATAAAGAAATGCTACCGAGTGAATTAGCAGCAATGGAAAAGATTACCAATCAATCCATGTCGGGTATATTGGCCCATTTGCTGGAACTGGGCTATATCACGCGTACCACATCGGCTACTGATAAAAGAAAAGTGCTGATCACGTTAACAAAAAAAGGCGAACAAACGCTATTGCAGGTACGCAATGAGCGCGACCAATGGCTTACCAAAGCCATCCAGGCAACCTGTACAGAAGAGGAGCAGGAATTATTAAAAAAAGCCATCGGGCCATTAACAAAATTAGTCGACTTTGAATAATCTGCAAACAGGGTTATCGTTAAAAGCGAGCAAAGAATTAATACATGAACATCAGTACCTTCAAGGCATTTAAGAGCCGCAATTTCAGGTTATACTTTACGGGCCAATCCGTTTCATTAATTGGCACGTGGATGCAAAAAACAGCCGTAAGCTGGGTTATCTACTCGCTTAGCCACTCTACCTTTATGCTGGGATTAACGCTTTTTTGCAGCCAGTTTCCCTCATTTTTATTTTCGCTATTGGGCGGCGTTGTGTCTGATCGCTACAATCGTTACCGCGTTTTGCTGGCTACACAGGTGGCATCTATGATACAGGCTATTTTATTAGCTGTTTTAATATTGCTTAAGCATTATGAGGTTTGGGAGATACTGGCGCTAAGTGTTATGCTGGGCATCATTAACGCGTTTGATGTGCCGGCAAGGCAATCATTGGTATATGAAATGGTTGAAGATAAAAGCGATCTGCCAAATGCATTGGCGCTTAATTCGTCTATGGTAAACCTATCGCGGCTCATTGGTCCGGCCATTGCCGGATTGATATTAGAGGGGCTTGGCGATGGCGCCTGTTTTTTGGGGAACGCCATCAGCTTTATAGCGGTCATCGGTTCGCTGTTAATGATGAGGCTACCTAAACATATTAGTAAGCCACACCCTAAAAACGTATTTGGCGAATTGAAGGACGGCTTCTCCTATATTAAACGGACACCATCCATCGCATTTGTGTTGGTAATGCTTGCCTTAATAAGTTTGATGGTATTACCCTTTAGCACATTGATACCGTATTATGCACGGGATGTTTTTAGAGGCACCGCAACAACCTTTGGTGTTATAGATAGTTTTATTGGCCTGGGCGCATTTTCGGGAGCGATATTCCTGGCCTCGCTAAAGCCGGGAGCTAATTTGAAAAAGATATTATTTATAAATACGCTTGTATTTGGCGCAGGGCTGGTGCTGTTTTCGCATGAGCAAAGTTACCCGCTGGCGCTGCTGTTTGTAACTATCGCGGGGTTTGGCATGATGTCGCAAATTACGGTGAGCAATACACTGATACAAACCACTGTCGACCAGAACATGCGCGGGCGTGTTATCAGTTTTTATGCTATGGCTTTTTTTGGGATGCAACCCCTGGGCGGCTTGCTTGTTGGGTCGATATCAAACTGGATAGGTACAACCGATACGCTGATGGGCGAGGGAATCGCCGCGCTATTAATTGGCTTACTGCACTGGCGCTACCTGCATAGGGAAAAATTAAAAGCATTACGTAAAAAGCAACTGGTTGAGCCGGTGGTGGTGGACGCGTTGTAGCGGCCAATAGTATAGAGAGTGGTATTTTGAATTTGCGCTAAACCAAATTTACCCTAACTTAGGCTGCTATAAACCAATTAACCATATACTATGTTAAAAAGATCGATCCTGCTATTGCTTGCGGTATTTGCCGTAAACGGAGTTTTTGCCCAAACAAAACATAGCCAAACATCAAAACACACCAGTTATAAAGGATTATTAATGGCCGGTTACCAGGGCTGGCATGATACCCCTACCGACGGTGCCAATCGTGGTTGGGGCCATTACCTGCAACGGGGCGTGTTTGGTCCGGGAAATTTAAAAATAGACTTGTGGCCGGAGCTAAACGAATACAAAAAGATGTACCCTACGCCATTTATCCATGCAGACAGCAGCGTGGCCATGTTACCCAGCGACCATGATTATACCACTACCGATGTGCGCTTTAAATGGATGAAACAATATGGCGTTGATGGCGTGTTTATGCAGCGTTTTATTGGCAACACACGGCCGGGTAATACCCGTAATCACTTTAATAAAGTATTGGGCGACGCGCTTAAAGCCGCCCGTAAATATAACCGTGCCATTGCTGTGATGTATGATTTTTCGGGCATGCGCGACACGCTGGATCTTCCGTTGTTTAAAAGTGACTGGAAGAATTTGGTTGATAGTATGAAAATAACCAGCGGAGGCAATAAACAACCTTACCTGTACCATAATGGTAAACCATTGGTAGTGCTGTGGGGCGTAGGCTTTAACGATAGCGGCCGGCATTATACTACCAAAACAATGGCAAAAATTGTCGACTTTTTACAGAACGATCCGGAGTATGGCCATTGCGCGGTAATGCTGGGCGTACCTACTTATTGGCGCGAGTTTGGTAACGATACCGAAAAGAACCCCGAGCTGCATGCTCTGATAAAAAAGGTGGATGTTATACATCCATGGACAGTGGGCAGGTATAAGGACGATGCCGGCTTCCAAAAGTATAATGAAATAGAAAAGGCCGACCTGGCCTGGTGCAAAGCAAACCATATTGATTATGCACCTACATGTTTCCCGGGCTTTAGCTGGCATAATTTAAATTTAAAAGATAAGTTTAACGCTATACCAAGAAATAGGGGTAACTTTTTCTGGAATGAATTATCGGCAGCCATAAAAAACGGTGCCGAAATGATATACGTAGCCATGTTTGACGAAGTGGACGAAGGCACCGCCATTATGAAGGTATCGCAAAACCCACCGATAGGCCCAAGCCCGTTTGTAACTTTTGAGGAAGGCATACCATCAGATTATTATTTGTACCTGGCCGGTTATGCCGGTAAGGTGCTTAAAAAAGAATTGCCGTTGCCAGAGTCTATTCCGCTGCCAAAATCGGCTAAGTCGGCTATCAAATAAAAAAAGGCTGTATCAAAAGTCATTAATAGTAAACAGCAGCAAAATAATAATTTGCCTTTGTGACTTCTTTGCGGTCTCTGCGGTAAAATTTTTACCGCAAGATCAAGCGACACAGAGTTATATCCGAAAAATATAAGTCTGTGTCGATTTTTGTAATATCAATTGCGTTTAGTTATTTAAGCTATTTCGGTTGTTGTTAGCTTACAACAATTTGGTTTGATTTAGCCCCGGCGTTACCGCTTCGTACGGATATTTGCCTTTGATATGCCGGTTAAACCAGATGCCTTTCGCTATTGTGGCGCGCATTTCTTTAAAAACTTTTTCCGGCACGTTTAGGTAGTTGTATATTTTACCAGAATGGTAACGCACGGTCAGCGTTTCCGTTGAAGCATCATAATTATAACCGGCGATGACAGCTGATGGCATGGCTTACTTATTTTCCGTTTTCTTTTTGTCAGCAAAGTATTGCCGGGCTCGTTTTAATCCGGTAGCAATGGCTATGCCTTCATCTGCACCATCCGTTAAGACCTGATTCGCGATCTCGACCGCCTTTTCCCGCAGCTTCTTAGGCTGGTTCTTGTAAGATGGCGGGTAATCTCCATTATACCAAGGCATCATTCCTCCTTTTGAGAAGAAACAGCCAGTCTGTATAAATGTTTCTTTTAGCTAAAAATCAAACCATTCCTGGCTATTGCAGGTTATAGTAACATGGCAGAAAGCAAGATCAGTATTTGCAGTAAATTAATGGCAGATCAAGGCCTGACCATCGCTTTCGCGGAAAGCGCCACGGCCGGCTGGCTTTGTTCGGAATTCGCATTGACCGAAGAATCAGGGAAAATATTAAAAGGAGGTATTGCCTGCTACGATGCCGGTTTGAAAGTGAAGCTGCTTAAAGTGCCGCAGGAACTTATCGATCAATATACACCCGAGTCTTTGGAGGTCACCCGTGAAATGGCCTACCGCCTGCGGGAACTCATCGAATCTGATATCCAGGTGACTGTTACCGGGCTCACCACTCCCGGAGGCAGCGAAACGCCGGAGAAACCGGTAGGCACCATGTTCGTTTTTGCGCTGATTAAAGGCCGGGAAGCCAGCTTCCGGAGAGTGTTCGCAGGTTCTTGCGAAGAAGTGATCCACCAAACCATTGAAGCTACCGCCGAACTGCTGACAGGGGAATTAAGCCCATCATAGTTTTTGGATGAAATAAAAACTGACATACCCGCCATCAGCAAGAATTTTCATGGTGGATTTTCAACAGGCTAACTGAAGTATGGCCAAATAAATAATACAGCCTTGGTTTGACAATTTTAAAAAATTACAAACCAGCGTCATTGCCCATTGTTGTAAAAGTAGCCGGAATGTTCCGGCGTAATAAATGTTAAGGAGGAATATCATGGCTTTAGTAAAATTTAATGAAGGAAAAAACAGGGGTAGCTTGATGCGTCCAGGATTTGACGATATTTTTGAATCTGTTCTGAATGACACCTTTTTATCTGACCGGATGGTATCGCGGGTACCGGCAGTGAACATTTCGGAAACGAACGAACACTATCATATCGAACTGGCCGCACCGGGGCTGAAAAAGGAAGATTTTAAAATAACCCTCGACCGGGATGTGCTGATGATTTCGGCAGAACATCAATCAGAACAGACCGGTAACGATAAAAAATATAACAAGTGTGAATACAATTACACTTCGTTCGTGCGCTCATTCACCCTGCCCGATTCGGCAGATGATGAGGGTATCGAAGCCGAATACACCGATGGGGTGCTCAAAATCAATGTAGCCAAAAGAGAAGAAGCCAGAATGGCCAGCCGCCAGATCGAGATCAAATAAGGGGGGGCTACCGGCAATTGTTTAACCAGGCGCTAACAGCGCCTTTGTTTTTTTCAGGCCATGTTAGTTTCAAATAGATGAAAAAGAATCTGGCCGACAGCCGCCAATGCTGGTTCCTAAAAGATACTTAGCTGAAAGGATCAGCAACCGGTAATTAAGCTAATATCTGCTGCTGCATAAGCGGCCTTAGTACCTTGTTCAAAATCTTCGGTTATTGCATAGGGTGTAGCGCCTGTTGGTACAGTATTATCAATCGGGGCGACGTTTTTCTTGCAATCAGCAATGATAACGACCAACGCGAAGCCTGCGTAAATGAGTAATTTTCTAAATTTCGTAGATATATATTTTTGTGTGTAGTATAGGCATCGTATGTTAATTACCGTTAATGGTTTGTTTTAATACTATTACCCGATTTGAATTAAGCTTTCGTATTTTTGCAATTCGGAAAAAAACCGGATGCGTATGGCAATGTTTGATAATAAAGAGAAAACCAATATAGAAGCTTTAGGCGAATTCGGCCTGATAAATCACCTGACAAAAAATATTGAATTGGTGCAAAAAAGCACCATTAAAGGCGTTGGCGACGATGCCGCTGTGCTTGATTTTGGCGGGAAAAGAATGTTGGTATCTACAGATATGTTGCTGGAGGGGATTCATTTCGATTTAGCTTATACCCCGTTAAAACACTTGGGCTACAAAGCGGTGCAAGTAAACCTGAGCGATATTTATGCTATGAATGGTATTGCTACGCAGGTAACGGTATCTATTGGCATGTCGAGCAAGTTCCCTATTGAGGCGGTTGAAGAATTGTATGAAGGTATTTACATAGCCTGCGAAAAATATGGTGTTGATTTGGTTGGGGGCGACACATCATCATCAAAACAAGGATTGGTATTAAGTGTAACCGCTATTGGTTATGCTAACGCGGAGGATGTGGTATACCGCAACGGCGCACAGGAAGGCGATCTGATATGTGTATCCGGCGATCTGGGCGGAGCTTACGTTGGTCTGCAATTATTAGAGCGCGAAAAACTGATCTATTTAGAGAACCCCAATATTCAACCGGATCTGGAAGGGAAAGACTATATAGTAGAGCGCCAGTTAAAGCCGGAGGCCCGCCGGGATATTATCGACCTGTTAAAAGAAATTGAGGTTAAGCCTACATCAATGATCGATGTATCAGACGGATTAGCATCAGAGATCATGCACATTTGCAAGCAAAGCGAAAAAGGCTGCAGTATATACGAAGAAAAAATACCGCTCGACCCTATGACCTTTGAAACCGCCCGCGAATTTAACCTCGACCCAACCGTTTGCGCCCTAAGCGGCGGCGAAGATTACGAACTGCTTTTCACCGTTAAACAAGCCGACTATGAAAAAATAAAATTTAAAATGGATATTACCATCATAGGTCATATTACTGAGCCGGCATCGGGGTGTAATTTGATAACTAAGAGCGGTAATGTGCATCCATTGAAGGCGCAGGGGTGGAATGCGTTTGGTACGCACCTCCCTAAAGGGGGAGTTGAATAGCGCTACGCATTAATCATGTACTTCAAGAACTCCCCCTTTAGGGAGGTGGAATATATTTTGAAAGAGACAATAATATTTAACCCGTAGGGTTAACCTCTTTGTAGAAAATAAATAGAAAAGTCTTTGCCCCATACGGGGCTACCCATAATCACAAAGTAATGCCAAACACATACACGCAATTATATATCCATTTTGTATTTGCTGTAAAATACAGGCAAGCAACAATAAAAGAGGAGTGGGAAGATCGCCTTCAAAAATATATAACTGGTATAGTACAAAACAATGGGCATAAATTATTGGCCATCAATACAATGCCAGATCATTTACACCTATTTGTCGGACTAAACCCTAAACAAGCGATTTCGGACCTGATGAGATTGGTAAAAGGGGACAGTTCAGAATTTGTGAATAAGGAAGGATTTACAATAAGGAAATTTTATTGGCAAGAGGGATATGGTGCGTTTAGTAATAGTCGATCGCAGATTGATGGTGTAGTTAAATATGTTTTGAATCAAAAAGAACATCATTCCAAAAAGACATTCAGGGAAGAATATTTGGAAATATTAAAAGATTATGCGGTTGAATATGAAGAAAAATATATTTTTCACAACCTGTTAGATGGTTAAAGGGTAGCCCCTATGGGGCAAAAAGAATGATGTGGGGTTTTTCTACAAAGAGGTTGACCCGAATGGGTCATTAGGTGATTAGTTAAAGGGCGGTAATAGAATTCACTATTCTACCGGCTCATCATCTCCAACCTCAATATATTTCTGATCCAATTGCTTATTGGCTTTAGCGCCTAAACTCTTAATTTTCTCGGCAGTTTTGGTTAAATTACCATTGCCTTCCGTTAGTTTGCTAATTGCATTATCATAAGCGTTTTGGCTCAGCTTAATATTTTTGCCGATGCCTTCCATATCGTTTACAAAACCAACGAACTTATCATACATGGCGCCGCTTAAACGGGCAATTTCAAGCACGTTGCGGTTTTGACGCTCCTGTTTCCAAATACTGGCGATAGTGCGCAGGGTAGCCAGCAAGGTTGACGGGCTCACAATAACCACCCGCTTATCCCAGGCATCACTAAACAGTTCAGAATCTATCTGTACAGCGAAACTGAAAGAAGATTCAATAGGTATAAACAGCAACACAAAATCGGGTGAGTTGATCTGGTACAGATCATGATAGTTTTTAGATGACAGGCCATGCACATGGCTTCTTATTGATTCTACATGTGCTTTAGAGAATAGCTTGCGGTCATCTTCTGTTTCGCAATTAACCAGGCGCTCATAGGCTATCAGAGAAACTTTCGAGTCAATGATCAGGTGCTTTTCATCCGGTAGGTCAATCACCACATCGGGTTGCAGGCGGGTGCCATCTATACCGATTAAACTGGCTTGCAGTCGATACTCCTGGTCCTTAACTAAGCCAGAACGCTCTAAAACACGCTCCAATATAACCTCGCCCCAGTTTCCTTGCTTTTTATTATCGCCTTTCAGGGCTTTGGTTAGGTTTTGCGCCTCGTCGCTAATTTGCTTGTTCAGCTCCATTAACTGAGTTATTACCCCTTTCATGGTATTGCGCTCGGCAGCTTCCATGTTATACACCTTGTCTACCTTATCCTCAAATGCTTTCAGATTTTCTTTAAGCGGATTAAGGATAATATCCAAATTGGTACGGTTAACATCAATAAATTCTTTCGATTTCTCTTTAAGCAATTTCTCGGCAACGTTCTCAAATTCCTTTTGAAACTTTTGCTGGATATCCTGTATGCTTTTTTCCTGTTCGCCTAAACGTTCGCGCTGTGCTTTAAATGATTCTTCGGCTTTAGCCATTCGGTTCTTTTCGGCCAGCAATTCCTGGTTTAATGCGGTTATGGCGGCATCGTATCGTTCGCGTTCATCCTGTAATTGTTTATCGGCTTTATCGCGCTCCAAACCCAGGCCCAGCGCACGTTCTTCGGCTTTGGCTAAAGATATACTAAGAGTTGTATTTTCAGTTTTTAAACGCGCAAACTCATCTGCCGAAATACCATCAGCAGTTGTTGGCCGCTTTAAAAAAAGCAAAACAGAAATTATAAGAATTACAAGGGAGGCAACTAAAGCAGCAACAATCATTTTGATAAAAATATTAGCAAAACGAAAGTAAAGAAAAATGAGTTATGGTAATAAATTAATGATGTTTTTTAGGTCTTGCCCGTAGCGTATCGGCCGTAGGGTCGTCCGTTACTTGCCCGGTAGTACTGGTATCTGTTCCGCTGGTTGATTCTGCCTCCGGTACCCCGGCACCGAATGCTGTATCCAGGCCGGAATTATCATGACTGGCGCTCGAATCACGAGTGGTGCCACCGGTTTTATTTGGGGTACCGTTGCAGGCAAATAAAGTAGCTGCAGCGGCTAAAACTAAAATAAAAGATAATTTTTTCATAACTATGATGGCTTTCGATATAATAACGACAAGCCCGCGAAATTAGCGCGAAATTAGTTTGTAAAATTATTGTGCTTTTTCTACACGCAGGCCAATATCACTTATCTCATGCAGGGGGTTATCGCGCATGTTTTGTTCTATTTGAATGGTATAAACACCTTTGGCCGGAAATTTATAGTTTAAACGAAATGGTATCTGGTAGCTATATAAATTACCCGACCCCTGTCCCAGCCACTCCCCATCAGGATTTGCCAGCTTAAACTCATACCGGGTACCGGTTGCTTTTTTATCCGGATTAGTTTGATAGATCAGCACAAACAGGTTAGAATACTTATAATCGCCGGTTACCCGCAAGTTTAGGTAAAGATTATAAGGAGTTTGCTCATTATCAACCTTAACGGCATACTTTATTTTATTAGAGTAGGCCCAATTATTATTAACGATCTCTATATTTTGATCGACAACTGCATTAGGGTCTGTACAACCCGTCCATGACAACAGTATAAAAGCCATCATGGCAGGGAATATATATGTTAAAGCATTTTTCATTGCTTACTCTTTTGGCGATTCGTTTCCACCAGTGTTTCCATTGGGGCGATTAGGGTTATTCCTGTTTTTATTTGGCCGTTTTCTGTTCCTGTTCGGATTATTGTTGCCGCCTTCCGGTTTTGGCCTCTGCGGGTTTACCTGCCCGCCCGGGTTGGGCTGTTCAGCAATGTTAGTAGGGCGCGGTTGTCCGTTGGGGGTTGGCTGTCCGGCAGCATTAGCCGGGCGCGGTTGTCCGTTGGGGTTTGGTTTGTTTTTATTGCGGTTCTTATTTTTCTTTTTGTTTCGGTTGCGCTCATCCAAGCGGGTAAGGCTATCCTGGCCAACAACATTTTCGTAGTCCAGGGCTTTTACAGGTTCGGTTTCCATCTCAACAAATACCAGCAGATCATCAGGCAATACGCCATCCTTGTTCATTTGCTGAATTTCTTTAACGCGGTGAATAGGTACCGCTATCCATGATTCTTCGCGGGGATAACTGAACCACATCTGTTTTTTAAAGATATCGGTTTTTTGCAGGCGGGCATCTCCCTTAAGCGTTTTTAAATAATTTACGTTATCGGGGATGTGCTTTAGTGCATCCATGTACGTATCCAGCTCATAATTTAAGCAGCACTTTAACTTACCGCATTGCCCTGCCAGCTTTAACGTATTTAAAGAAAGATTTTGATAACGTGCCGCCGAGGTAGAAACTGTTTTAAAATCAGTTAACCAGGTAGAGCAGCATAACTCGCGGCCACACGAGCCAATACCACCTAAGCGGCTTGCTTCCTGGCGCATGCCTATCTGGCGCATTTCTATACGAATACGGAAAGTCTCGGCCATTTTCTTGATCAGCTCGCGAAAATCAACCCTGCCCTCTGCAGTATAATAAAAAGTAGCCTTTGTTTTATCGGCCTGGTAATCTACATCGCTTAACTTCATAGACAGGTTAAGGCTAAGTGCCAGCTTGCGCGCGCTATGCATGGTTTCCCATTCCATATCTTTGGCGGCTTTCCACTTGTCCACATCAGCAGGTGTAGCGCGGCGATATATCTTCTTTAAAACATCCTCTTCTTTAACTCTGCGCTTTACCATTTGCATCCTAACCAGTTCGCCGGTTATAGATACATGGCCAATATCATACCCACCGGTGGCCGCTTCAACCACCACCAGATCGCCATTCTCCAAATAAATATTATCGTTATTTAAATAGAACTCTTTACGTGAGCCTTTAAATTTTATCTCTACAATTTGAAATGGCTTATAATTAACCGGCATATCCATATGCGACAGCCAGTCATAAACATCTAATTTACTGCATCCGCCAGTGAGGCATGAGCCATTACTTTTGCAGCCTGCCGGCGAGCATCCGCCCCCGGTTGAGCAACTTCCACATCCCATATTAATTCGCTATATATTGATTCCCTTGCGGGCTTGATTTAAGTTTTAAAAAACTGATTAGCTGTAAAGATACATCTAAAAATAAAATTTTAGGGTTTGCATTTCTTTCAACGTGATAATGTGCCTTTTCCAGCTCGGCAATAATGGCCTGGTTCATGGAAATGTTCATGATGGTTGCCATCTTTTGCGCGGTCTCCAGTTCGGCCGAAGGTAAGTGTACCAATTCGCCGGCACCGGCTATCAGCAAACAGCATTCCCTTATAAAGCTGATGCCATAACGTAAAAAATTCTTTTGGTTTTCGCGGCCCATTTTGGATAGCTGCTCTACAAAACCAACTATCTCTATACCCTTATTGGCAAAACAAAAGCGCAGCCACTGTACAAACAGCGTATGGTAACTTTTATTTTCCTGTTGCAGCATAATAAGCGCGTCGGTTAAATTGCCATTACTTAAATAGGCAATTTCGGCTGCGGCATGTTCTGTTTGGTGATGATGGGCTATTAATTCTTCCTTAATATCATTATAATTCAACGCCGGTATTTTTATCAGCTGCGTACGAGACAGGATGGTATTTAATATCTGGTCCTGGTTTTGGGCTACTAATAAAAATAAAGTATTTGGCTGGGGCTCTTCAATAATTTTAAGCAGGGCATTGCCTTGCTTATCTAAAAACTCAGGCAGCCATAGTATTAAAACTTTATAATCAGACTCAAAAGGTTTAAAGCTTAACTTCTTAATTATCTGGTGGCAATCTGCAATATTAATATTGGCCTGTTTGTTACCGGCGTCCAGATAGCTGCGCCATATATCAAGGTTTAAATAGTTATTCTCTAAAAAAGCCAACCGCCAGCTATCAATAAAATCTATTGATGTTTCTTTGGGCAGGCCAAACGTAGGATAGGTAAAATGCAGATCAGGGTGCATTAGTTTTTGATACTTGCGGCAGGACGAACATTCGCCGCAGGAATCATCGGCCTGTTTATCCAAACAGGATAAGTATTGGGCGTAAGCAACTGCCAGGGCCAAACTTCCCGATCCCTCGGGCCCCAAAAACAATTGCGCATGACTAACCCGGTTTTCTTTTACCGAATTGATTAACCGCTGCTTGATTACCGCCTGTCCTACTATTTGTTTAAACTGCATTTGGTGCAAAATAATAATTAGAATTGAAATGTGGGATATGTTTTTAGAGATAGTGATGGGAGGGTAGAGATTGGGCGGGTTGGATTTTCATTAAAAAACACCACCGATAAACTATATTTGCTACATGACAGGCCCAATCTCTAATCTCCAACCCCTAATCTCTGCGAAGCCATGAGGATAATGGCCTTCGACTATGGTACCAAGCGCATAGGCATTGCGGTTACAGACCCATTGCAGATCATCGCTACCGGCTTAGACACCATCCATCCCAATAAAATAATAGATTTTTTAAAAACATACCTGCAGACCGAACAGGTGGAGCGTTTTATTGTTGGCGAACCCAAGCAAATGGATAATACGCCATCACAATCGGCCCCACATGTTAAGGGGTTTGTTAACCTGCTTAAAAAAACTTTTCCTGAAATACCTGTTGAAATGCTCGACGAGCGCTTTACCTCAAAAATGGCGTCGGCGGTTATCGCGCAAAGCGGAATGGGTAAAAAAGCAAGGCAAAATAAGGAGCTGGTTGATAATATTTCGGCGGTGATTTTGTTGCAGGGTTGGATGGAGAAAACGCGTTAATTTTCTGAACCATGATTTATAGGATTTTTTGATTTCCTTGATTAATTAATATATGAAACACAAGGAACTTACTGAAAAAATAATTGGGTATGCTATGAAGGTTCATGGTATTTTGGGCAACGGATTTCAAGAAGTAATCTATCAGCGGTGTTTGGCAATTGAAATGCAAAAACAAGGGTTGGGGTTTGCAAGAGAATTAGAAATGCCAATATATTACGACGGAATAGATGTGGGAACAAGGCGGGTTGATTTCTTTGTAGAAGATGTGATAATGGTAGAATTAAAAGCAATAATAAATTTAGAAGATGTTCACCTGGCACAAGCAATGAAGTATGTTGAAGCCTATAAAATGGAAATAGGATTATTAATAAATTTTGGAGCAAAAAGTTTACAATTCAAACGCGTCCACAATAATAAAATCCTTTAACGTCATACAATCAAGGCAATCCGCCCATCCTATAAATCATGGTTCAAAACCCATTAATTTCAAATTCCCTACATTTGTGCCATGGAAATCCTTGACGGCGACCTACAAACCTACTTAGATAACCATTGCGAACCCGAACCGGAGGCTTTGCAAACCATCAATAGGGAAACGTATTTAAAGGTGTTAAAACCCAATATGCTATCTGGCCATTACCAGGGCCGCGTGCTAAGTATGCTTAGCAAAATGATGCAGCCCAAACGCATCCTGGAGATTGGGACGTTTACCGGCTATGCAACAATTTGCCTGGCCGAGGGCCTTACCGAAGATGGCTTGATCCACACCATTGAGGTTAACCGCGAATTGGAAGAAATGCTTAAAACACACTTTTCACTAACAAATGTGGAAAAAAAGATCAGGCTTCATTTTGGCGCTGCAGAGCAGGTAATAGCCAGCTTGGACGAAAAAAGCTTCGATATAGTGTTCATAGATGCTGATAAAAAAAATAATTTACTTTACTTTGAGTTAATACTTAACAAAGTCAGATCCGGAGGATTAATAATAATTGATAATGTTTTGTGGAAAGGGAAAGTATACGGCAACGAAAATGACGCCGATACCGTAAACATCCGCAAGCTAAATGACCAGATCGCTGCCGACACAAGGGTTGAAAAACTGATACTACCTGTGCGGGACGGCCTTTTGCTCATTCAAAAAAAATAATTATGAAGAAAACCTTACTGATTATCACACTACTGATATCATCTTTCGGCGCGTTCGCTCAAAAGAACACTTCACTATCTTATATAGAACAGTTTAAAGACAATGCCATAGCCATTATGCATGAAACAGGCATACCCGCCAGCATCATATTAGGGATAGCCATGCATGAATCGGGCTGCGGCAACAGCGCCATCGCTCAAAATCTGAACAATCAATTTGGAGTAAAAGGCGGCGGCGGTGCTGTATTTTATAAACATAAAAAGAAGGTACACTCTGCCTATAAAAAATACGATTCAATATTAGACTCTTTTGATGATTTTGCCCGAATTATTACTCAGCGCCAGCAATTGGGCCGCCTTGCTTCTGATCTTACGCTGTGCGATTATGAAAAATGGGTTAAAAGTATTCAGCGCAGTGGCTATGCCAGCAGCAAAAAATGGGGATCGCAGGTATTAGCCATCATCCGTAAATATCAGCTAAATGAGCTGGACCAAACCCCGGATGATAAACCTCAAATGGCACAAAACAATTCAACCAATCCATAATTACAGTAATAAAACTTATTTTGGCACAATGAACCATGCCAAACTCACCGCCTTAACTTTAAGGCAAAACACTTGTTTATTTATTGTAGTAGTTTTTTTTAGCTCATGCTCCGTGCATAAAAAAGGCATTACCCACAGTCCGGCTCCAATTATTTCTAAGAGTGAGGCTCACAAAAACAATGCTATTATTCAAAAAGCACGCAGCGAAGCTATTGCCAATTATGTGCCTTTTACCGTAGCTTCTTATATTGATCGCTTTAAAACCATTGCCATACAGGAAATGAATTTATATGGCATTCCGGCAAGTATTACCCTGGCGCAGGGGCTATTCGAATCGGGCTACGGCAATGGCGACCTGGCAAAGATTGCCAATAATCACTTTGGTATTAAATGCACCAGCGACTGGAAAGGCAAAAGCTACTACAAGGATGATGACCAGGAGAACGATTGTTTCCGGGTATACGATAAGGCCGAAGATTCTTATCGCGACCATTCAGAATTTTTAAAAAGAAAGCGCTACGCAGCGTTGTTCGAGCTTGATAAGAACGATTACCAGGGCTGGGCCAATGGTTTAAAACAGGCGGGGTATGCAACCAATCCTAAATATCCGCAGTTATTAATTGGTGTTATAGAAAAATACCATTTGGATCAGTATGATCGCCCCGAAGGTGAAATTCAGAAAATTAAGCGGGAAGACCGGGTGCTGGCCCAGATCAATCAGAATATAGGGAAATCAATAAAAGACTCGCTCGTACAAAACACACCAACCAATAAATTATACACCATAAAAACCGGCGACACACTATACAACATTTCTAAACGTTTTGGCTTAACTGTTGATGAACTTAAAGCATTAAATAACATGGCAGACAATGGCATCAAGATTGGCCAGGCGCTGATTATAGCCAAATAACCCCTGTTAATTATTGTTAAAATGTATGCTGCAGCATTATAAACGTTTAGTTTTGACCCATTAATGAAACCGGCACTACTTCTGTTTTTTTTTATTATATCGGTGCATGCCCTTGCCCAGGAAACCTCTGTTGCGGGTATTGTGTTTGATACCGAAAGCAAGGATAGGCTATCAAGGGTTAATATACTAAACCTGAATACCCATGTATCTGTTTATGATAATTTAAACGGGGTATTTACTATAGAGGCCAAACCCGGCGACCAATTGGTTTTTAGCCAAAAAGAACATTTTGCCGATACCATAAAAGTACAAAGCTATATACCCCTGGCTATTTATTTAAAGCGGATGGCTATACAGCTTAAAGAAGTTACCATATTTGATACCTTAATGGACCCCCAAAAAAGATTGCTGGCAAAGAAAAGCGATTTTAGCAAGGCATACGGGCCATTAGCAAACCGAGACCTTTTAAATTTTGGTCCCAGCGGAGTTGGTTTGGGGATAGATGCTTTATACAATATATTCAGCCGAAGCGGCCGCAACGCGGCACATTTACGCGAAACCATAGATGAGGACTACAAGCAGGATGTTATAGATTATCGTTTTAATAAAACACTGGTAGGTAGGGTAACCGGTTTAAAAGACAAACGGCTGGCCGATTTTATGTTAAAGTACCGGCCCGGATATTACCTGGTTACCAATTCCAGCGAATATGATTTTATATTGTCCATAAGAACCAATTACAGAAGATATTTGCGCAATCCCGGTGCGCATGCGTTGGCGCCATTATATCCACCCAAAGTTAACGCTGCATCGCCGGCAAAAAAGGAATAAATCTGCATAAAAACAGAATTTTGCTTTTCTTTGTAGCCTGTATGTATAAAACAAGATCCGCAGTAGTCTTCTTTATGTTTTTTTTAGCCGCAATAACCTCGTCGGCTCAAAAAACGGATACATCAAAAAAAGACAGTGTTAAAATTGACACCGCCTTACTTAACAAATACAGGATAGACCCGCCTAAAAATGCCTTGCCTGTTCGTGTAAGATCTCTGCAGATAGAGCCCGAACTGATACCTTTATCTATGCTTGACTATAAAGTTAACTACTGGCATAAATGGATAACATTTGGGTTAAACTTTAGCCAGTCGGCATTTAGTAATAATTATAGCGCCGGTGGGGTTAACGCCATAGCGCTTGGAACAAACTTTGATTTTAAAACCGAATATAACAAATCGCCATTTGATTATACTGCCGAGCTAAATCTTATTTACGGCATCTCAAAAAACAAGGGCCAGGGCTCGCGCAAAACAAACGACCGAATATTTTTTGATAATAAAATAGCTACACAATTATCCAAACACTGGTTCTTTTTCGGCTCGTTAAGTTTTGAATCACAGTTTGATAAAGGATTTCAATACACTAATGCAAGCGGGGCCGTACTTGCTAACCCGCTGCTGCTTTCTAATTTTATGGCACCCGGCTACCTTACCGAATCGCTGGGGTTTGAATATAAACCGGTAAAATACTTCGACTTGCGTATAGGTACCGGTACCGCCCGCCAAACCTTTGTAAAAGACACCACCATTTACCATAACCAGCCTGCTAATTATGGCGTGCTGCCGGGGCATACTTTTAAAAACGACCTGGCTTTCCAGATAGTAGCTATATTAGATAAGGACTTTATGAAAAACATGCATATCAATGCCCGGTACGCGTTGTTTATCCCCTATGAGCGTGCCCTTGCCTATACCAGTCACCGCATTGATGCCATTCTGACCGCAAAAGTAAACCGCCTGATAAACGTTACAGTAAACGGCACCTTCCTGTATGATAAGAGTACCTCGCGCGATCCGCAGGGCACAGAAGGAATGGCTTTGGGGATAGCTTACAGGTTTCCATAACCGGTCTTGATCACGGCTTATTCTTGCTTTTCTTTTTTAAATTCTGATAATCGATATAATACAATATTTTAAACGAAAAATTATTGTTTTTAGGTTGATTGAGGGTGTTGTCAAAATTATTGAAATAACCATACCGGGCCAGGGTAGTATTGGTTAATGACGAGCTTTTCCAGGCTACGCTTATCTCGCTGCCCGGCGAAAATACCCACTGGTATATCATGTCGATATTCCAGACATTATAGTTCTGGTCATTATCCTGGTTAAAATGCGATGAAGTTAAATTTGTTAGTTCGCCATTTGGTGCCAGATCAAAATATTGCTGATTGTTAAGTTTAGACCAATAATGCCTAAGCCTGAAAGACAAACCCATTACATTGTTAAAAGTATATTTTATATTAAATATGTTTTCGAGTGTTTGAATGTTGCGCCTGGCAAAAACAGGGTTTTTGCTTAAGGTATCAAGGGTTGAAAACCCGGTACTATTATACCGCGGCGAATAGATAACATCCTGCCCAAATGAAAATTGATTGTTAACGCGGTAAGTATAGTACACTTCTGCATCAGAACCATGTCCGCCAAAGCGGTTATATATGCGTTGCATATAATAAATACCGCCATATAACCGGGTAGAACGGCTCGTATTTAAATTCATGCTGATATTATTCTCCTCTGCCGTGCGGAAATACCGCCCGGCGACACGTGGCTCATAAAAATCATTTCCCTCTAAATTATGGTTAATGTTGATATTGCTTTGCCAGTTGTTTTTATATCTTAAATAGGCACCCGCATTAATGTTTAAATTTTGGTATGCCGACTCTTTATACCTGCGCGAGTAAAGCGTAGATGAAAATATTCCCCATTGATTAAAAAGCTTGCCTGGTTTATAATCATAGTAATTGAGGTTAAGTGTATGGTTAAAATAATTATTGAATGAAAGGATACCCAAATCGTTAGGATTATAATTATTGTCAACAAAATCCTGGTAAAAGCTCCAGGTAAAATTGCCCTGTGTTTTCCCTCCGCCAATTTCATAGTTAAAACCGGTGGATGTTGGTTTGTTGGTATAAAACAGATTGCTCATCATGCCATAACCGGTAAGATTATAAGAGTTAGGCTTATTGTTCAGGTTAAAAACAATGCCGCCTACATCGGCACTATAATCTTTACCAAACCGGCTAACGTTGGTGTTAATTAAAGCGATATCAGAGTTGTTCTTCAGGTTTTGATCCAGCACCAGAATATTATAATTGGTTACCGGCGATGTTTGTACCAGGCGATGATTGCCTGCCGCGTCTTCAATAACCGCGTTGGCCGCATTGGTTACCGCGTTAAAAACACCAATACCTAAACCATTTGATAAACGTCCGGATAACTTGGTCGCATTTAACAACCGCGTCTCTACAGGATTGCTGATAACAGATTCGCCGGATTTGAGGTTGCTGTAAGCCGCGCTATAATTAATAGGCTGGCCGCCAACGCGCCTGCTATAAAATAAGTTACCCTTGTTAAACAGCTCGGTGCCTTCGGTAAAAAATGGCCGGTTCTCTGTGTACTTTACCTCAAAAGGTGTCAGGTTAAGTATTTTATTGTCTGATTGTACCTGCCCAAAATCGGGTACCAGGGTTACATCAAGCGTAAAGCTTTGGTTAATGCCATATTTTACATCCATGCCCCCATTTACAGAGTTGGTAGTATTTTTTATACCCGGTGTATTGTAAGGGTAATGATTTACATAGGTAGAAAAATAAGGATAAAAAGCCAGGCGTAATGGCGGGGTTATATTTTTAAGTCCGGTTAGTTGGCCCTCTTGGTTCATTAATCCGTTCTTTTTAGGGTCAATCTCGTTCCAAAAAAGCTGCGCCTGGGTAGATTGGCGTCTGCGTATCATATTAAGACCCCAGGTTTGTATGTCTTTTTTGCCAAAACGCAGGGCAGAATATGGAATTTTAAATTCGGCCGTCCAGCCGTCGTCGTTTATTTTTACTTTACTTACCCAAACACCGTTCCAGGTGGCATCCTCATTATTGCCGCCACCGCTGGTTGGAACATACTTGGCATCAAACTGTACCCCGGCAGCGGTTACATAAAAACCGGTACCATTTAAGCCATCAAGATAAGTGTCAAGTATAACGCCAAAAAAATCATCATGTGCTATCTGGTCGCGTGCGGTTAGCTCATCAGCTACCTTTTTAGCCGATGTTTCATACATCCGCGCGGCAACATAAATTGCCGTGTTATCATATATAATTTTTACTTCGGTGCGCTCTTCGGGTTTTTCGTGCCGGCCGGCTACCGGGTTGTTCTCAATAAAACCGGTAGCTATGGGTATATTTTTCCAAACTTCATCGTCCAGCACACCATCAACTTTAGGCGGGGTGGCTACTTTAACCGCATCCAGTTTTTTAACGGGAGCCTGCGAATACGCACAAAGGGTTATACAGGAAAGAAAAAGACCAGGTAAAAATTTCATCATAAATGTGCTGATGGCTTAGGTATAAGACGACAAGGTAGAAAAAACGTTACAATGTTTTTGTTAATGAATAGTTAAAGAGCGTTAAATATGTGCAACCGTTTGTTAAATCATTAAGGCATAATTGCAACAAAATCATACCTTTGTAACCTCAAAATACTGGGAATTTAAAGTAAATAATACGCATGTTTGAAAATCTTTCAGATAAGCTCGACAGGGCATTTAAGGTCCTGAAGGGACAAGGAACTATTACAGAAATAAACGTGGCCGAGACCATGAAGGAAATACGCAAAGCCCTTCTGGATGCCGACGTTAACTATAAAACAGCCAAAGCTTTTACAGATGATGTAAGGCAAAAAGCCATAGGTGCAAATGTGCTAACCGCCGTGTCGCCGGGCCAGTTGTTAACCAAGCTCATGAATGATGAGCTGGCCGCGTTAATGGGCGGTACCGCTGCCGAGCTTAATCTTAGCACATCGCCAACCATAATATTAATTGCCGGTTTGAACGGCGCGGGTAAAACAACGTTTACCGGAAAGCTGGCCAATTACTTAAAAACACAAAAAAATAAAAAGCCGCTATTGGTTGCCGACGATATTTATCGCCCGGCAGCTATGGACCAGCTAATGGTTTTAGGCGAGCAGATAGGTGTGCCGGTTTATGTTAACCGCGAATCGAAGGACCCTATCGCGATAGCAAAAGAAGGTATTGCCTTTGCCAAACAAAACGGGCACAACGTTATTATTATAGATACCGCCGGCCGTTTAGCTATTGACGAGGCTATGATGGTGGAGATAGAGCAGGTAAAATCCGCTGTAAATCCGCAGGAGATATTATTTGTGGTTGATGCCATGACCGGCCAGGATGCCGTGAATACAGCCAAAGTGTTTAATGACCGCCTTGACTTTACCGGCGTTGTATTAACCAAGCTGGATGGTGATACCCGCGGTGGTGCGGCATTGTCTATAAAATCTGTTGTAAACAAGCCTATTAAATTTATTGGTACCGGCGAGAAGATGGAAGCGCTGGATGTTTTCCACCCCGATCGTATGGCATCCCGTATTTTGGGTATGGGTGATGTGATATCATTGGTTGAGCGCGCCCAGCAGCAATTTGATGAGAAGGAAGCTGCCGAACTGCAAAAGAAGATCCGCAAGAACAAATTCGACTTTAACGATTTTTTCAGCCAGATACAGCAGATCAAGAAAATGGGTAACATGAAAGACCTGATGGGCATGATACCGGGTGTTGGCAAAATGATGAAGGACGTAGATATAAAGGATGATGCCTTTAAAAACATAGAGGCCATTATTCAGTCCATGACCCCGCACGAAAAAGAAAACCCGGATACCATAAACCAAAGCCGCCGTACACGTATAGCCAAAGGCTCGGGCACCGACCTGGCAGAAGTAAACCGCCTGATAAAACAATTTGAAGATATGCGCAAGGTAATGAAGCAGATGAGTAACCCGGCAGCTATGGCGAGTATGATGAAGAGAATGCCTCGGTAGCAAAAATTATTACAAACAGTAACTAATATTTGGACTATAAGTTATATTTAGGGCATGAAAACCCGGATATTACTTATAGTCTTTTTATTTTCTGTAAAAGCTTTCGCTCAAACCATAAGGGTTACCGACCGAAACCAGGAAACAGGAATAAAAGAACAGTATTATGTTTTAAAGGCTGATAAAAAAATACGAGAAGGAAAGTACGAATCGTATATAATGTTTACAGATAAACTGATATGCGAGGGAAACTACAAAAACAACCTGAAAGATGGTTTATGGACCTATTCCGACTGGAAAGGCGGCGTATTAGACAGCGGACGCTATCAGCAAGGAAAAAAAGTGGGCATATGGAGCGGCTACAATTATAAGTATGAACTGGTAATACAATACGATTATACTAACAATAAAATAGTGCTTTATGTGCCAAGCGCGACAGCTGCGGCAGCAATCTATGGGGTAATCAACGGCGCAGATACTATTAAAACACACCTGGAACCCCCCCCCTATATATTTAGAGGGCAATGGCCGGTTTACGAATATGTTAGTACATAGTCTGCGCTATCCCACGACTGCCCGCCTAAGGGGTGTACAAGGCAAAGTTGTTGTGGCAATTACCATTAATAAAGATGGGGTGGTGTCAAACTATCGCGTAAAAAACGCTGTTGGCTATGGCTGCGACGAGGAAGCGCTGAGAGTTGTTAAAAACATTGGCGGCGATTGGCTGCCGGGTATATTAGACGGCAAACCTGTAACCGCAGAGTATTTAGTACCGGTTAGTTTTAGACTTAATTAATGAAAAAAATCCTATTTGTATTTTTAGCCGGATGGTTGATGATTGCTCGAGGCTTTGCCCAGCTTCCCGACGCAATAATAGATGTACAGCACTACAACTTTGCCATACAGTTAAACGATGCCAATAACGTTATAAAGGGCCGGGCAGATATCGCGGTTAAGTTTTTAAAAAGTGCGGAATCGTTTAATATTAACCTGGTTAAAAAAAATGCCGAAGGCAAGGGCATGTTGGTAAGTACAGTACTGCAAAATGGCAAAGCCATTGAATTTAAGCAGGACAGCGATGCGGTGAAGATATATACCATAGCTACACAAAATCAACAGAAAACCTATACTATTGTTTATGAAGGCATACCGGCCGATGGCTTGATCATATCTACCAATAAATTTGGGCATCGCACCTTTTTTGGGGATAACTGGCCCAACCGTGCGCATAACTGGCTGCCCTGCGTTGATGAGCCTGCAGATAAGGCCCCGGTTGATTTTTTAGTTACCGCGCCCAGCCATTACCAGGTTATAGCAAACGGATTAAAGCAAAGCGAAACAACGCTGCCAAATAAACTTAAACTAACCCATTGGGCAGAAACCGCGCAGTTGCCCACAAAAGTTATGGTTATTGGCGTAGCCGAATTCGCTATAGATCATCCCGCAGATGTTAACGGTATACCGGTTTATACTTATGTGTTCCCCGAGAACCAGGCAGTTGGCTTTAAAAGCTACGCGGTTGCCGCGCAGATATTGCCATTTTATATCGATAAAATTGGTCCGTATGCTTATAAAAAGCTGGCTAATGTGCAATCAAAAACCATATTTGGCGGTATGGAAAATGCCAGCGCTATTTTCTATTTCGAAGAATCGGTAAACAGTAAGGGTATTGAAGAACTAATGGCGCACGAGATTGCCCACCAATGGTTTGGCGATGCGGTAAGCGAAACAGACTTTCATCATCTATGGCTAAGCGAAGGCTTTGCTACTTACCTAACCAATTATTATCTCGAGAGCAAATATGGCATAGACACCATAAAAAAGCGTTTAACGGCCGACCGCACAAAAGTATTAAAGTTTGAAAAGGTCCGTTTCACTCCGGTTGTTGATACCGCTGTAAAAACCAACTATATGCCGCTGCTTAATGCCAACAGCTATGAAAAAGGTAACTGGACATTGCATATGTTACGCAGGCAATTGGGTGATGATGTTTTTTGGAGGGGTATAAGCACCTACTTCACCAAATATAAAGGTGGCAACGCCAACACTACCGATTTTCGTACGGTGATGGAACAAGTAAGCGGCAAAAATCTGGAAGTGTTTTTTAAACAATGGCTAAACACAGCAGGGCATCCGGACCTTGCCATAAACTGGAAATATGATGCAGCCAGTCATACCGTTAACATACAAGTTAACCAAACCCAAAAGGTATTATACAGCTTTCCGTTAGAGATAGCCGTTGATGGGCAACTACATACCATAAATATGACCGACCGGTCTGCGGCCATTAATATCCCCGCAGGGCAAAACCCATCGGTTATAAAAGTTGATCCTGATGTGAATTTATTGGCGAGCTTTACGGGGACGGAAGTGAAATAAACTTTATTGTTAGTCCGGATTTTAAATTATTTAAATTAGAGGTGTTCGAAACACTCCCGCTTGTCATTTCGACCGTAGGGAGAAATCTTATACACCCTGCCAAGCAACCATGCTTGGCGTTTAAGATTTCTCCTCGCTCCTCGTCGAAATGATATGGTTTTTATTTTGTGGCTTATCGGGAGGCCGGAACGAATGGTGAAATGGGTGTTTCACGTGATTCATATCTTGTTTCATCACTCCTAAATCAGGCAATTTGCAGCTATCTGATTATCAACATATAAATATAAAATCATACTTAAAAGTACTGACGAATAAGTTGTTACATTTTGTTTCACCACTTTTTGGTAATTAGCTTATAAACAATACTTTAACTCAAAATCTTGTTTCGCTTGTTACATTTTGTTTCACTCTCGCGTGAAACAAAATCTAACACCAAAGGAGACAACACCAATAAGCGAATCTCGGGCTTTAGCATCATCAGATTTGCAATCCGATATAAAAACGTCCAAATAAAATATATATCTTACGCTTAATTAAAATCTATCACATTGTTAGTTAAAACCTTTGGCAGCGCCGTTTATGGCATAGAAGCCATCACTATTACGGTCGAGGTAAATATAAGCGGGGGCAACATCTATTACGCGATAGTTGGCCTGCCAGATAATGCAGTGCGCGAGTCGCTGCAGCGAATAGAATCAGCATTATCTACAAACAGCTTTCGTATGCCCCGTCAGCGGATCATAGTTAATATGGCCCCTGCCGATATTAAAAAAGAAGGCTCATCATATGACCTGACCATTGCCACAGCCATTCTTGCTGCCTCTAATCAAATAAATGCAGAAGAACTGGATAAGTATTTAATTATGGGCGAGCTGTCGCTCGACGGCAGCTTACAGCCAATAAAAGGCGCTTTATCTATTTCCATACAGGCACGTAAAGACGGCTTTAAAGGCTTTATTCTGCCCAAACAAAATGCCCGCGAGGCAGCCATTGTTAACGACCTGGAAGTTTATGGCGTGGAAAGCATCACCGAGGTTGCCGGATTTTTTAACGGCGATGTACAGTTAACCCGCGAGGTGGTAAACACCCGCGAAGAATTTTACAACAGCCTCTGCAATTATGATAGCGACTTTAGCGAAGTAAAGGGGCAGGAAAATATTAAACGAGCATTAGAGATAGCCGCGGCAGGCGGGCATAATGCCATATTGATTGGTCCGCCGGGGGCTGGTAAAACTATGCTGGCGCGCAGGCTGCCATCTATATTACCGCCGTTGAGTTTATATGAATCTTTAGAAACAACCAAGATACATTCGGTAGCCGGCAAGCTTTCTGCAGCCGACGCGTTGGTTACTATCCGGCCATTCCGGTCGCCGCACCATACTATAAGTGATGTGGCGCTTGTTGGCGGCGGCGGCAATCCACAGCCCGGCGAAATATCGCTGGCACATAACGGTGTTTTGTTTTTGGATGAGTTGCCCGAGTTTAAACGCAGTGCATTAGAGGTTATGCGACAGCCGCTGGAAGAGCGAAAAGTAACCATATCGCGCGCCAAATTCTCAGTTGATTATCCCAGCAGCTTTATGTTGGTGGCCAGCATGAACCCCTGCCCCTGTGGCTATTATAACCACCCCGAGAAGGAATGTATTTGCCCGCCGGGTATGGTGCAAAAATACCTGAGTAAAATATCTGGTCCGCTGCTTGACCGTATCGATTTGCATGTGGAAGTAACACCGGTTAACTTTAATGAGTTGGCATCCGACAGGCTGGCCGAAAAAAGCGAACATATCCGCGAACGCGTAATAAAAGCGAGGGAGATACAAATAGCCCGCTTTGGCGACAGACCAGATCTGCACGCGAACGCCCAGATGAGCCCGCAAATGGTGCGCGACTTATGCAAAATTACCGCGGCAGGGCAAACTTTGCTTAAAAAAGCAATGGAGAAATTAGGCCTATCCGCACGGGCCTATGACCGTATCCTGAAAGTATCACGTACCATTGCCGATTTGGCCGGAAGCGAAGATATCCAAATAGAACACCTGGCCGAGGCTATACAATTTAGGAGTTTGGATAGAGAGGGCTGGGCGGGGTAGCAATACTACCCTTTCTCAGTCAGCAGATCATTTGTCAGTTTTTCAAATTCTGCTATAAAATCTGTGTAGTATTTGCCGGTACCCGGGCCGCTAAACCCGGTATGTATTTTACGCACATCGCCTTTTTTATCAATTATAATAGTTGTAGGAAACCCTAATACTTTAGCCATCATAGGCAGGCTTTTAGCCGGATCGCCATTGGTTGGTGTATATCCGGTTATCAGCAATGGATAAGGGATGTTGAAACGGTTCTTTAACTGCTGCACCGTTCTTTGCGATTTGGCAAAGTCGGTAGTGCGCTCATAAGCCAACCCAACTACTTCCACACCTTTTGAATGATATTTTTTATCGTAATTAATTAAGTAAGCCGTCTCATCCATACAGTTAGGGCACCATGAACCTAATATCTGAACAATAACCACTTTGTTTTTAAAGCGGCTATCGGTAAGCGAAACCTTGTCGCCTTTTACATCTTTAAATGTAAAAGCCAATTTTTTATAGCCCGGCTTTAGTGCAGTAAGCGAATAAGCATCGGGTAATTTGGCATTTGCATCTTTAATGCCTGTCCAATGGTCTATACTGGTAAGGCCCGCATACAACTTGCCATTGGTTATTTTATTTCTGTTGATGGTTGCAGTAAACAAATAATCATGCCCGCCATCAAAGCAGGATAAAAACAATTCATTGCCACTAACTACACCTTCTAAGTATCTATAATCACCGGTGGTTGATAGAAATGTACCGGTTAGTTTTGAGCCTATCTGCTTAAACTCGCCAACGGTCAGGTCTTTTTTATCGCCTTCGCCAAATGGAACCGCCCATCTGCCTGTAATATTAAACTCAGGTTTTTGCGGAGCCTTAAAGCGCCATGGTGTGTTTGGCGTAGCCATAAAGTCCATCGACACATACTTATCGCCTAAATTTTTTATCCATTTGCCAGCCAGATTACCGGCTGCCAGCTTTAATCTAAATTCAGAATCAAATAGTGGCATACGTATAAAAACAGAATCGCCTTTATACTTTATATCAGTTACTTTAATGCGCTCGGTACCATTAATCACAGCCAGCTGGCTATGGCCCTCAACATTACTTACTTCAAAATTAAATGGGATTTCAACACCAATAGCGGTTTTGGTTACGCCACGCCATATACCGGGTTTAAGAGTAGACTGCGCAATAACAGGAAGCGACAGGACAAGTAAGAATATAGCTAATAACGATCTGACTTTCATTTTGACAAATATTGATGTTCACCAAAACTAAATAAAATCAATCGGTTATTTCAATACCTCGCGCGATATGACAATTCGTTGAATTTCAGAAGTCCCCTCGTATATCTGGGTAATTTTGGCATCACGCATTAAGCGTTCTACATGGTATTCTTTTACAAAGCCATATCCGCCATGTATCTGTACCGCTTCAACCGTGGTTTTCATTGCCGTTTGCGACGCGTATAATTTAGCCATAGAACTTGCCTGCGCGTAGGGTTTGTCGTTATCTTTTAGCCAGGCGGCCTTTAAACATAATAAGCGTGAGGCCTCAATTTCTGTAGCCATATCTGCCAGTTTAAATTGCGTGGCCTGTAAGTCGGCCAGGGTTTTGCCAAACGCCTTACGTTCTTTGGCATAATTCAGCGCCAGTTCATAAGCGCCAGAGGCTATACCCAACGCCTGCGCGGCTATACCTATGCGCCCCCCTTCTAACGTATTCATAGCAAACGTAAACCCGAAGCCATCCTCGCCAATCCGGTTTTCTTTAGGAACCTTAACATCACTAAAATGCAGTGAATGGGTATCAGAGCCGCGTATGCCCATTTTATTTTCTTTGGCCCCAACAGTAAAGCCTTCCATACCTTTTTCTACTATCAGTGTATTTATACCGTGATGGCGCTTGCTGGGATTGGTTTGTGCCATTACCAGGTAAGTTGATGCCGTGCCACCGTTGGTGATCCAGTTTTTAACGCCGTTTAGCAAATAGTAATCGCCCATATCAATAGCGGTGGTGGTAAGCGCCGTAGCGTCTGATCCTGCTTCCGGCTCTGATAAGCAGAAAGCGCCTATTTTTTCGCCCCTGGCCAATGGTACCAGGTATTTTTGCTTTTGCGCTTCATTGGCATATTTCTCTAATCCATAACATATCAATGAATTATTTACAGAGACAATTACCGATGCAGAAGCATCAATTTTTGAAAGCTCCTCCATGACTAATACGTAAGAGATCGAATCCATGCCGCTACCACCATATTCGGGTGATACCATCATGCCTAAAAAGCCCAATTCTCCCATCTTCTTCACCTGCTCGGTCGGGAATTTTTGATGCTCATCGCGTTCTATTACGCCGGGCTTTAATTCTGTTTGTGCAAAATCGCGCGCCGCCTGACGTATCATTAAATGTTCTTCGGATAACTCAAAATACATATATGAACCTTAAACAGTAAATATATAAACTATTATGCACGCATAGTAAAAAATTTTGGCAAAAAAAAGAGAGCTTCAAAAAAAGCTCTCTTTCCCCTAATTAATTTAAACTATTGATTAAACCCAAAACAAAGAACAAAAAACCCCAGCCTGGGTGTCTGAGAATTTAAAACAAAACGAATTTCATAGGTAGATGTCCGTATATGTTTTCATAGATTACATGCAAGGCCGATAATCATAGAACAAATGTATTGCCATAACGCGGTACAAACAATGACTTATACGTCAGAATTTTAAAATAAAATATCGCCAATTATATACTATATTAGCCGTAATAACAGTTAAATTTTATTTTTAGCTATTGATTAATAAAATGTAATATTATGCTATTAACCGATTTTGAATATCTTAATACATCTGACAACGCCTTCAAAAAGAAGGTCTCGTTACAAATTAAAAGATTAAGAAGACAAAACCGGGTTACGCAAGAGAAGTTTTACTCTGATACGAACATAAATATAGCCCGGCTTGAATCAGGTAAAATTGATATCCGCATAGAGACTTTGCGAAAGGTTTGTTATTACTTTGATGTTTCATTATCCGGATTTTTCAGGGGAATATATTAAAACTGTATATAAAAATCACACAGCAATCTGCTATTGTATACAGTGGTTGTATTTAATACTATACAAACAAACACTACAATTTAACTACATTATTAATACCCGTTGCATAGTTAAATCACTGATAATTTGCCATTTAGTAGTTTTTTAAAAAAATAGCTTGTGTAATGAAAAATGTAAGGTATATTTGCCATCCCAAACGGAGTGGTAGTTCAGCTGGTTAGAATACATGCCTGTCACGCATGGGGTCGCGGGTTCGAGTCCCGTCCATTCCGCTTTTTCAATATCAAAAACAGTAAAAACCCCTCAGATGACATCATCTGAGGGGTTTTTCATTTTCAGGGCATACCAAATTATTCATCTTTTCGCATAGAAAATGCGAGTAATTCGGGAGTCATTTCAAGTCTGCTTACGAACTCCCGAATTAGCGCATAATAAATTGATATACAGCTTGTTCAATCATTGAACATCTTGATTCCAGGTGATTAATTAATCAAATTTGTTTCACTTTTAATTAATCAAAAGTCATGAGAACGACACTCTCGATGCTTTTTTCCCTGAGAAAGCCTAAAAATTATCAATCAGGTGAGATGCCAATCTATTTACGCATTACCGTAGACGGCCAACGGACTGAACTCGCTGTCAGTCGAAAATGTGATCCTGAAAGATGGGATGCAGTGAGCGGCCGGGCTACCGGATCAAAAGCGGATTCCAGAACACTAAACGCTTATCTTGATGATATTCAATTTAAAAT
>NZ_JAQBOD010000037.1 GCF_028288205.1 Mucilaginibacter sp. | reverse complement strand
TTACAATCTGGTCGGCTGTCAGCAAATTGGTTGGCTGTACAGTCAACAGGTTCTTCCGGCAGGAGCATAGCCCTGTCAAAACCACCATTAGTAATACAATTTTAATCTGTCTCATTTCTTTAGTTTTTGGTTGTGAGTTTTAAATTGGGTTAATGGCTATATAAATAACCATTGGATTTTATAATTGAATCCAATATTTTGGATGAAAAAAAATTATCTCTTTAGTATTGGTTATTAATAGCGATGAGTCGGAACCCACCGCTATCGAGAAATTAAAACTAATCGTTATACACAATTATTAAATTAATTACGCCCTGTATTAAATAAAGGTTGCCCACCCGATAAAATAAATACTTATTAAATAATGAAATAAATATGCAGGGCAACCTTTATAAATGCCGACTCGTAACTTATTATATTATAAAGCCTAAGTTTTTAACATCATTATAAATTCCTATGAATCCAGCTATTGCTTCTATCAATCCATTAAACAATATGATAACGGCCCTTAAAAAATTCATACAAAAAAATTTCTCTGCTCATAGCGTAAAAGAAAAAGGATCGGTTGAGGCTTACGATTTATGGGCAGAAAATTATGATGTGCAACAAGGTAACCTGATGCTGGACATGGATGAGTCTGTATTTGCCGAATTGTTGAAAGAAGTAAATATAACCGGCAAGCAGATTGCTGATATAGGTTGCGGTACCGGAAGGCACTGGCCAAAGCTTTTAGAAAATGACCCTGCCAGCATAACAGGGTTTGATGTTTCGGCAGGAATGCTTAAGCGCCTGGAGCAAAAGTTTCCCGGCGCTAAAACCAACCAAATAACAGATAACTTTTTTTCTGATACTGCCAAATCCACCTATGATATAATTATATCAACCCTTACGGTTGCACATATTGAAAATATTGAAGAAGCCTTGCAGGCATGGTGCCGTATATTAAAAACGCAAGGCGATATTATTATAACTGATTTTCATCCAAACGCGCTGGCATTTGGCGGCAAAAGAACTTTTCAGCATAATAGCAATAGTATTTCTATACAAAACTTTGTACACTATGTGTATGATATTGAAGGCATACTATTGCAACATGGTTTCCACATAGTTAATAAGCTTGAAAGAAAAATTGATGAATCTGTAAAGCATTATTATGCCGCTAAAAATGCTTTACCGGTATATGAAAAATTTAAAGACTCACGCATCATATATGGCATCCATTTAAGAAGAGGCTATGATATTAAATAACGTTACAACTATTACAGGTAATGGCCCCGTTAGTATGCAGATCAAGAATGGCAAAATGATGCCTGTAAAAGATACAGCAGCCGATGTTTTACAACTAATGTTTGATAATGCACTGGTGTTTCCCGGCCTGGTTAATTCGCATGATCATTTAGACTTTAATTTATTTCCGCAATTGGGCAACCGTGTATATAACAACTATACAGAATGGGGGGAATATATTCATGAAAATTACAAAGAAGAGATAGCTGCTGTTTTAAAAGTTCCGCTGGCATTACGTATAAACTGGGGCATATTTAAAAACCTGCTATGTGGTGTTACTACAGTAGTAAATCATGGCGAACCGTTAACCATAAATGATCCGCCTATTAACGTGGAGCAATGTCATAGCCTGCATTCTGTACAATTTGAAAAGCGGTGGAAGAAAAAACTTAACAATCCGCTAAAAAGAAAACTGCCGGTAGTAATCCATGTGGGCGAGGGTACCGATGAGTTATCAAATCATGAAATTGATGAGCTGATACATTGGAACCTGCTGAATAAAAAATTAATTGGTGTACATGGTGTAGCCATGTCTGAACAACAGGCCAAAAAATTTGAAGCGTTAATATGGTGCCCGGCATCTAACTATTTCCTGCTAAATAAAACAGCACCTGCCAATTACTTAAAAAAAAACACCACCATTTTGTTTGGTACAGATTCAACACTGACGGGCAGCTGGAATATTTGGGACCATATACGGCTGGCCCGCAAAACAAAAATGCTAACCGATAGCGAATTGTACAGCTCCCTTCATACAAGTGCCGGCAGCTGGCAAACAAATAGCCTTAATCTTAATAAAGGATATGTTGTGGTGGCCAATAAGAGAAAGAAGGAAACAGGTTTTGAGTCTTTTTTTTCTACAGATCCGGCAGATATATTATTGGTTGTTTATGAAGACAGCATCAGGCTTTTTGATGCGACAATGCTTGATCAGTTAACCAGTATTGATCTGTCGGCTTTTAGCAAAATATATATAAATGATACTTGCAAATATGTACAAGGCGATTTACCGGGGTTAATGAAACAAATAACAGAGTTTTACCCGGCGGCTATTTTTCCAATAACAAGCAGTTAAATACTGTAACGTGTTTAGCGATTAGATTTTGAGGAAATATATTTACCATTTAAACGGTAAGCCCTTAACCATATTAAACATACGCTTGCTGCTTAATTTTCAATCGCTAAGCACGTTAATTTGATAGTTAGTTTATTTGGATTATTTAATATGTTTATTTTCAGATCATTACAACTTTTTGTGTACCAGGGTGTACCAAGATGTATCAACGTGTACATGGTACAGTACAGTAATAACATTTACGGGTATAGGTTTATTACTGCATTTGCTTACTTCACTGGGGAACTAATTTTTTATATCGAATTTAATCACTAAACGCGTTATTGTATGAGATTTGTATTTGCCAGTTATGTTGTAACCAAAACGTATAATGACCCGGAGGCATGGCTAAATCGTATTAAAATATATATAGGCATTTTAGCCCCTTTGGCTATTGACAATGAAGTTATAAGCATAGAACAAATAGCTTATAAAGGAGAATGTTTTAAAGATGGCGTGAATTATAAATTTGAGCGGTTTGCTTCACCAGCTTTCTATTCGCTTTTAAAAGTAAACCGTTATATAAAGCAATTACAACCAGATGTAGTATTTATACAAAGTTTGCATTTTCCATTGCAGGTAATACTGTTACGTTTTATACTTGGTAATAAACCAAAAATCATCATACAAAACCATGCGGAAAAACCATTTAGCGGCATAAAAAAATATTTACAGCGATTGGCCGAAAACGCTGTTAACGCGTACTTATTTGCTTCAAAAAATATGGGGTTAGATTGGATAACCAAAGGCAATCTAACATCACCCGAAAAAATACACGAAGTAATGGAAGTATCTTCTGTATTTTATCCAATAAATAAAGAAGAGGCTTTATTAAAAACCAAGGCAAAAGGCGACCCTGTGTTTTTATGGGTTGGCCGGTTAGACCAAAACAAAGATCCTTTAAACGTAATAAAAACCTTTTTGAAGTTTTTGGTAATAAACCCAAACGCCCGGTTGTTTATGATCTATCATACCGAAGAATTATTGGATGAAATAAATACATTATTAGCCCATGAACCCAATGCGGCCGCTATAAAACTGTTAGGAAAAGTGCCGCATGATGAACTGCTATATTGGTATAACAGTGCTTGTTTTATAATATCAGGCTCGCATTATGAGGGTAGCGGCACTGCTGTTTGCGAAGCGATGTCATGCGGATGTATTCCCGTTGTTACTGATATATTTTCATTCAGGATGATAACTGATAATGGCAACATCGGTTTATTGTATGAAGCCGGAAATGAAACCGCGCTATTGGCGGCATTGATACAAACACAACAAATTAATTTAAAAAAGCAGCGCGAAAAAGCCCTTGCTTATTTTAAATCAAATCTTTCTTTCGAGGCTATTGCCAAACAAATTCAGGTTATTGCGGCTTCTTTGTAATTGCTTTCAAATAAGTTAACAATGCTTGTTGCTGTTTGCTTCATCTCGTTTATCAACACAGGCTCGTGACCCCTGTGTGTATTAGTTAGCAATACTAAAACCTCATAGTTCATTTCATCCTGGTCAGTAACAATATGATGATGCCTGAATGGGGTTTTCATCGGGCTAAAAAAAGAAACAACATGCGCGCCGGCATATAATGCTTCTAACAAAACCGTACTAAAACCTTCATATTTGGATGGGTGAAGCAAAATTTTTGACCGCTGCATATATTCTAAAACCCCGGGATGAGATACCTCGCCTTTAAAAGTTATATTTCCCTCTAGTTGATAAGATAGCACCATAGCTTTAAGCAGATCCATTTCAGGGCCTTTACCGCATATAACCGCTTTAATGTCGGGCAAAACACCTTTCAAAAACTTTACAGTTTCAATAAATAACTTGTATTGCTTTAAAGGTATTAATGAACCTACTCCTAAAATGTCAATATCCCTTTCGGCTAATAATGGTTTAAACAAAGAGGTGTCTACAGCTCCCGGAACCAGGTGCTGTGGTGTTATATCATAATTTTTTTTAAACTCATTTACCAGGTAGTCAGACAAGGCTATTAAATTATCGCCATTTGGCATTATGCGGTAAACATATTTATTACCCGGCCTTGCATCCTGCCCCAGCAGCCAGCTATAATGCTTCAGGGTATATTTTTTAGAAAATTTATCACCAATAAAAGCACATTCATCAAACCAAAAACTTAACAGCCCAATTACTTCATATGCTGCATTTATTTCCTTCAATACGCGCCAGGCACGTATCCAGGTTAGCCTGCGATAAAATCCGCTTTTATTTTTACCTCCTAATGCTATTACTTTAATCCCGTTCCAACTGTATTCGTTAGGTTGATAAGGGTATTGAAAGGCTAATACAATAATATTTAATTGGGGGTAAGTTTCCTTTAATACACGCACAAATATTTGCCGGTCGGGTATGCAGGTGCTATCCTCCTCGTCTTTGGGAAACCCCGGGGTGAGTATGACCAACGTTTTACGCATATTCCGTATCCACAGCAATTATTTTATCGCAAAGAAACAGGCTTGATTTATTATGAGTTATCAGCATGATCATTTTGCCTTGTTGTGTCAATAATTTTAATTTTGAAAGAATATGCCTTTCAGAAACTTCATCCATCTCTGCAAAGGCTTCATCCAAAATCAGCAAATCAAATTCATGATATAAAGCACGTGCCAGCATAATGCGTTGCCGTTGCCCACCGCTAATATTTTTGCCATTCTCTTTAATAAATTTATTTATGCCTTCGGGATATTGGGCAGTTATAATATCTATTCCGCAAAATTCCACTATGTCTGCCAGTTTATCGGCATTATACTCGCCATCGGTCAGGGTAATGTTTTTAAGGATAGTATCATTAATAATAAATGGTTGCTGTTTTACATATGATATTCTGCTCCAATAGCCCTGTCTTATTATCCAGTTGGTTTTTATATCATTAATTAAAATATTACCCTTGTGGTGTTTTAAAAACCCAAGCAACAAGTTAACAATAGTTGTTTTCCCTTTACCTGATTTTGCCGAAATACCAACAAAATCGCCCTGCTGTATTTCAAAGCTTATGCCATTTAAAATATTTTGATCTTTATATTTAAACTTAACCTGGTCAAATATTATAGATTTAATAGGCTCAGCTAAATCATTGGCAGTAATAATAGGGTCTTGGGTCGGCTGCAGATCAGTTACGGTAAACTGGTAGGTTCTTATCTGGCTGGTGCTATTCAATATCTTTACAATGCCCGGTATGATCTTGTAAGACGCGGCCATGAATACGCCGATAGTTAGCATGCTCACCGCAGGGGCGCCTGCTGATAATTTATTAATAGCTATTAAAATAAAAAAGCCAAGTATAGCAAACACCTCTACCAGCCTTGATGTTAAGCCCTGTAAGGTTTGTTGTGTTGCAATGTTGTTATTTAACTGTTGCTGCTGCGAGTAATAGCGGTTTATAAAGAAATCGTCTTTATGGTAAATATTGCTTTCAATATAACCTGTTAATGATTCTTGCAGGTGTTGGATGGTTTTCTGGCTAACAATATGTGTGCTGGCCCGTATTGCCTTTAGTTTATTACGTATAAAGTTACCCAGTAATACCAACGGGGGCAGCAGGAATAAAAACAGCAGGAAAAACAAACCGGGATGCCAAAAAAGAATACCCCCAATAGTGAACAAAATTAATATGCTTTGCGAAACAACCTGCTGAAAGTTGGTCAAAATATAATTACTAAACTCTATAGGCTGCTGGCTTATTCTGCGAATTAGTACAGACGAATCAATATTTACAAACCGCAGATAATCGTCTTTTAAATAATTATGTATGTTTCTTTTTGATAGCCTTGAAGATATATTGTAAAAAAAATGCTGCTGTAGCCTGGAATTTAAATATCCCATCCAATTTTTTAAACCAAATAAAAGCAGAAAGCTGCCTATAAGCAGTAATGAGTTCTTATTTAATAAAGCAGCCGGAAGAAAGGAAATAACCGTGCTTTCATTTTTAGTATAAAAATTAATAACCACCAATATCATTGCTAAAAAGGCCACATCAAGTATGCCCATAACCAGGTCAAACAAAATCAGCTTAACTAATTTTGTTTTTTCCTGCTTTTCAAGAATATTGAAAATACCTGCTATAATTCGCTTCAAGGCAAGAGGTAATTAAATTGTTAAACTATTTTTAAACAATACGCAGCAAAAGAATAATACGTTGCCTTGCCGGTGGGGAAGTTTTTTTTGCAGCATAAAAAAGAGCCGGTTAAAGCGAGCTCTATAATTCGCGTACCTTAATCCCTAATCGGGCTTGAGGTAATTAAACCGTCTTTAACCATTTGGTCGTAAATTGATTTTAGGTAACCTTTTAAAAAACTATCAATATTAACCGGATCATAGGTTTTTGATTGCGCCGCCCATATCAGCTGTTCATTACGCGCATTATATAAATTGGTTTCCAGGTAATATACCTCTTGCTCATCATAATAATCCGGGGCATAAATAGATGGGTACCAGTTATTATAATAATTCCAAAAGTTGTTATAATAGCCATATCTTAAACCCGGGTTCCAAAAGCCACTTCGTGGTATGTAATGCGTTTCGGTTGTCTGCTTTAATAGGGCTATAGTTAAAATTCCATCAGCACCTGTCGACTGTATTCTACCCAATATTAATTCTTTCCGCTGCCCGGTTTGTGTACTAAAATTAGGCGGAAATACATCTGTGCTCTTTACAATCATTATACCTTTTTGCTCTAATTGCCGCTGTAGGCCATTTTCAACTGCCTGCTTTGCAGGAATATTGCTGGTTATAGCCGCCACAAAAATTTTTTTGTACCCATTAGCTGTTGCGTTAGGTTTGCGCCATGAGTTGGTAACCATTGTTGTTGTGCCGCAACTAAACAAAATGGTCATTACTACCAGCAAGGCTTTAAATGAGTTTTTCATATATATTATTTATTTTAATTAAGCTGTGGTAAATATTTTATTATTAGTAATTTAGATCAAAAAGCACGCCATAAATAATACATATTTCTCCCTGATTTTCTGCGAATTGATTTCTATCCGGCTATAAAATTTTACTACATTGCTTTTATAATGAGCAATCGCGATATACTGCAACAACGCCTGATCAACCAGCAGCTAATGGGCTTAAAATTTACCAAAGCACATGAGCTGGTAAGTTATATGGGCTGTATACAAGCGCAAGATTTTTATGGCGCTAAATGGGCCCTGGGCGCCAGGATAAAAGGGTTAACCGATACTTTGGTTGAAAAAGAATTTAACGAGGGCAAAATAATTCGCACACATGTTTTGCGCCCCACATGGCACTTTGTTTCGCCCGATGATATTGGCTGGATGTTAAAACTTACCGCTCCGCAAGTTAAAAAGCTTATGGCTGGTTACCTGCTTAAAGAAGGAATAGATAGTGCAATATTAAAGCAAAGCAAAAAAATATTCGAAACTGCGCTTACCGGGGGCAATCAGCTAAGCAGGGAAGAACTTATTCCGCTGCTAAAAGGGCAAAATATAAAAACCGGTGATAATCATCTTTCCTTTTTACTTTTAGATGCCGAGTTGGATGGCCTGATTTGCAGCGGAGCAAGAAAGGGAAAGCAATTTACCTACATGTTGCTTCAAGAGCGCGTACCTAATAGTAGGCATTTAGATAAAGATGAGGCCCTGGCCGAACTTGCCAAAAGATATTTTATAAGCCGCGGCCCGGCTACCGTACATGATTTTGCCTGGTGGAGCGGGCTCACAATAACTGATGCAAAACGTGGCCTCGAAATAAGTAAACCCAATCTTGACCATCAAATTATAAACGGGCAGGCTTATTGGTTTTTGCCGGTTATAGCATCCGGGCAAAAGCTTGTAAACACGGTACGGTTATTACCTGCTTACGACGAGTATTATGTAGCTTATAAAAACCGGTCGTTTGGTATTGACGATAAACATAATACACTAAGCGGTAGCGGGATATTTAAGCCGCCTGTTGTGGTTAACGGACAAATAACGGGTTCCTGGAAGCGCATAGAGAAAAAAGACAAAGTATTTATTGAAATAGAGCCCTTTGTTAAGGTAAATAATCAAATCACCCAAAAAATTGTTGCCGAGGCAAAGCGGTATGCCAAATTCTTTGATAAAAAAAGCGAGGTTCTGTTCCCGACTGCTTAAAATGAAATAGTTATGTTTAATATCTGTTACGTTAACCGTAATATTAATTAATACATTAAGTTTGTTTAAGCTGGTACCAGCAACCAATTAAACCAAAAAACCATAGATCATGAATACCTTTACCAAACTCATTCTAACTGCTATTTGCATAGTGCTGATGGTTACAGGCAAAACATTTGCCCAGGGCCTCACACCTTTCGAGGGTGAAAAAACCTCATGGCACGGCTTTGACCGTTACGATTATTTGATGGACACGGAAACCTTTGCCATAACCCCATTTAAAGCCACACCCGAAGAACGCACCGGTATGGATGATAAAAATACGCCCAAAGGTAAAATACGTTGTATAGTAATAGTACCTAAAGCCCCTGCTGCGGGTAACCCTGCTACATGGCGCGGGTATTACTGGGATCATGAATCACAATCAGAAGTGGAACTGTTAAAGCGTGGCTTCCATGTGGTGTATTGTAATATAGACCCGGGCAAACAATGGGAAGCCTGGTATGATTTCTTTACCAAACATGGTCTTACTAAAAAGCCTGCTTTTAGCGGTATGAGCCGTGGCGGTATAAATGAATATGCCTGGGCAACTACCCATCCTGATAAGGTGTCTTGTTTATATGCCGATAATCCGGCCATCCGGCCCGAAAGCTTTGCTGCTTTAAACCTGTTGGTTAAAAATGATATACCTGTATTTAGCCTGGTGGGTACCGAAGACTTTTTATTGCCCACCAATACCCTGCCTATTGAAGATATCTACCTGCGTTTGGGCGGCCGTATGACCATGATGATTAAAGAAGGTACTGCCCATCATCCGCATAGCATAAAAGATGCTACGTTTATTGCCGACTGGGTTGAGCAAAACATTAAGCCAACCGTAAGCGATCCGCTATTTGCAGATACCGCTGCCTACGTAAAAACCTACTATTACAGCCTTGAAAATAAATATCAATTTTTAAAAATAGAGAATACTTACGCCACTGTACGCGGGCCAATGTTTACGCCAACCTATGATGTTTATATGGCAAAAAGTGCAAGTCGTTATGGAATAAAAGGGTTAACTATCATCGCCCCAAATAAACCTGCGGCGGGTAACCCATGGGTTTTTAGGGCCGATAGGGTTTTAGGCCGGGATGCTACTGTTGAGCAGGCTTTACTGGCTAAAGGATATTATATTGTTATACCGCCAATTACCGCGCAAAGCGGCCCGGTACGTAAAGATTGGGATAAGATATATGCCACACTTACTGCTAAAGGATTTTCTAAAAAGCCGGTTATGGAAGGCACAGGCGCTTATGCCGGCGAAGCTTATGAATGGAGCATTTATAACCCTGATAAAGTATCGTGCATTTATGTTGATAATGCCGCCATGCGCAGCCTGATGGAGAAAAAAGCACCTGTTGATACGCTTGCGCCATTAGCCGCGGCACATATACCTACCCTGCATGTTAGCGGCGCTAACGACCCATGGCTGGCAACAGATACCCGCGTTGCCGAACAAAAATATAAAGCGCTTGGTGGCAGCATGACCGTTATAACCATACCTGGAGAGGGTCATTTCCCGCGTGTACCGCGTGATCCGGCGCCAATAGTTGCCTTCATTGTTAAAAACACTAAACAATAATGCTAAAAAGGCTCTCCTTACTTTTAATAGCGTTGTTGTTTATGGCAACGGCGTTTAGTCAGAATAAAAGAATACCCTACGGACATAATGACTCCATAGGGAAATTCTATGATGTGCGCGGTATTAAAATGTATACCGAAGTTTATGGCGCCGGCAAGCCCTTACTGATGATACACGGCAATGGCCAAAGCATGAACGCTTTTGGCGGAATCATACCCTACTTCGCTAAAAAATATCAGGTTATTGCTGTTGATAGCCGGGCACATGGTCGCACCAAAGACGACCGTGACTCATTAAGTTTTGAAATGATGGCTGATGATTTTGACGTGCTACTAACCGCCATGCATATAGATTCATGTTATGTGCTGGGTTGGAGCGATGGAGGCATCAATGCCATTGTACTGGCTATGCGCCACCCGGATAAGGTGATTAAACTGGCATCAACCGGCGCCAACTTATGGCCCGATTCTACAGGCATTATTCCGTCCTACTGGAAAGGCGAATTAAAAGATTACAATAACTGGCAAAAGAAAATGCCGCTAACCACCGCGCCCGATAAGAATACCTACAAGATTTTTATGCTGGATTGGCTGCAGCCCAACATCCCGCTAAAAGCACTCGAGGCCATTAAATGCCCCGCCCTCATCATCGGCGGCGACCATGACCTGATACCGGTACCGCATACCGTACAAATAGCGCAGGCTATTAAAAGTTCCTACCTGTGGATAGTCCCGAACTCGGGCCATGCCACGCTTAACGAGCATAGGGATGAGTTTGATAAAATAGTGGATGATTTTTTTGAGAAGCCATTTAAGCAGCATTAACACTTGTGTCTTGTAGTGTCTTGTCTGTCTTGTAAAATAAACCACAAGACAGTTAGGACAGTACAAGATAGTTTGCTATATCAACTCATTACCAACGCCGTCATTGCGAGGAACGAAGCAATCTCTACATAAGCTAATCAGTTATGAAGTATGTTTTATTTAAGCAGGGCTCCTATTTCTATTCCAACAATACGTTTTGTTGATTGTCCTACGTAGAGATTGC
>NZ_JAQBOD010000061.1 GCF_028288205.1 Mucilaginibacter sp. | reverse complement strand
CAATTTAAACCATGAAAAAAATAAATATTACCCTATTCGTTTTGGCAATGATTGCCTTGAGCGGATGTTCTGTTATCGGCGACATATTTAAAGCCGGAGCTTTTGTTGGCATATTAGCTGTAGTTATAGTAATTGGAATCATCATCTGGATATTTTCGATGTTTAGTGGTCGATCATGATTTTACTCTTTAGATATTAAATTATCCTTTAATTAAGAATTGGCCCGCTTTTGGTTGTATAGTATATAACCAAATAAATTATTAAAATGGAAAGAAATAAAGAAATAATCGAAACTTTGAATGACCTGGTTCAAATAAACAATGACCGCATTGCGGGATATGAAAACGCCATAAAGGAAACTAAAGATGACGGCGAATTGATATCTGTTTTTAATAATAAGATATTAGAGAGCCAGCAATTTAAATCAACATTAGCCAGAGAGATACAGGTATTTGGCAGCGATGTTGATAATGATACTAGCGTGAGCGGCACTATACACCGTACCTGGCTTGAAATTAAAGCAACCTTTACCGGCCATAGCGAAAAAAGTATATTAGAAGAATGTGAGTTTGGTGAGGATGCTATAAAAAAGGCATATCAATCTGCCTTGAATGAAGGTCATTTACCGGCTTATATACGGGATATACTGAATGATCAACAAGCTATTCTGCAGCAATCGCATGATGAAATAAAAGCATTGCGTGATTCTTTAGAACACCACTAACCTTTGGAACACCACTAAACGTCGCTTTACAAAACAAAAAAACCCGGTAAAATTACCGGGTTTTTTTGTTTGTAACTAACAAAGATTACATTTTTTTAGTAGTGTCTTTTTTAGCTGTGTCAACTTTAGCAGAATCAACTTTAGTTGAATCAGTTTTAACTGAATCAGTTTTTACTGAATCTGTAGTTGAAGTGCTTTTACCTTTGCAAGCTGCAAAAGAAACTGTGATAGCTAAAGCTAATGCAGCGATTTTGAATGAGTTTTTCATGTTGATTTTTTAAAAGTGACTATATAGTTTTGCTATTAATACAATAAACAACAAAAGGTAACCCACTATTTTTAAAATAATGCGTTACCTTTTGATAAAAAATTAATAATCAGCTATAAAAAATGAAAAATTTATTTTTTAGTAGTGTCTTTTTTAGTGGTATCAGTTTTAACTGAATCAACTTTAACTACAGAATCGGTTTTTACTGAATCAGTTTTAACAGAATCTGTAGAAGCAGATCCGCTACCTTTACAAGCTGCAAATGCAGTAACAGTTAAAGCTACAAGAGCAATTTTGAATGCGTTTTTCATGTATTAATGTTTAAAAGTGAATAATTACAGGTTAATACATTAATAGTTAAAAGGTAACCCTATTATTTAAAAAATAATTATAAAATCTATGGATTTAATAGATTTATAATTTGCGCAAAACAAAAGCAAGTATTTAGCTTGTTTTATATAAATAAGAAAAGTTTTTATGGCTTTTTCCTGATCTCGGTTGATTTAGTTTTAATCTCTGTTTTAGTGGTGGTAACTGTAGTATCCTTTTTCAAAGAATCCGGTAAGGTGCTGGTATCTTTTTTAATTGAGTCTGTTACGCTGGTTGTATAAGATGAATCAGCTTTTACAGAATCAACTGCAGCAGTGCCTTTGCCTTTGCAAGCTGCTAACGAAGTGGTAATTGCTAAAGCCAGCAGGCCATTTTTTAATGTGTTTTTCATAGTTGTGCGCTTAAATAAAAATGTATCTTAATAAATAATTACTAACCTTATACATTAAATATGCCAAACAATTTTATTGGCCTTATTTAATCGTTTGCAAATGAAAGTGTTATTGTATAATGGCTCAAAAATGATAGGAATTAGGCAATTTGAAAAGAAATTATTAAAAAGCTAACAGTTATATTTATTTAATTTAGATTTTTATTGCCAATGATGGGTTACAATTTTGCATAAATAGTATTAAGTAGTGAATAAAGAGTTAAAAGATTCAGCACCAACAGACAGCGAGGTTATTCTTGGGATACTTAATAATTCGGAAATTGCTTTAAAACGGCTGTATATAGCCTATTTTCCGATGGTATTGCAACTGATACTTAATAATAACGGTGATGAAGATGATGCCAAGGATATATACCAGGAGGCGATAATTGTTCTTTATAATAAGGTTAAGGCCGGCGATTTTGAATTAAGCAGCAAGCTTAAAACTTATATTTATTCAATTTGCCGCAGGCTTTGGTTAAAAAGATTAAGCCAGATAAACAGATATGGCGGGGATATAAGAGATTTTGAAGAGTATCTGCCTATACCGGATGACGAGGTTGAAGAACATAATGACAGGAACATACAGTTTGGTAAAATGGAGAATGCACTTCAATTATTAGGCGAACCCTGTAAAACCATTATGGAAGATTTTTATATATATAACAGATCAATGCAGGATATCTGCGAACGTTTTGGCTATACTAATGCTGATAATGCCAAAACGCAAAAATATAAATGCCTGCAACGATTAAAGAAATTGTTTTTTCAGCAGAAATAAGGAGAGAAGAAAATGAGTGATAACCAGCTTTTAGAACAAATTGAACGTTATATTAATGGCGATATGAGCCTTGATGAACGTAAGAAATTTGAATTATTGCGTAAGGGAAGTGACGATATTGAGAAAAAGGTTGTCGAACATAAGCTTTTTACCAATCTGTTAAAGCAATATGGCCAGCGCGTTGAACTGGAAAGCCGTTTAGATGCAATTCACCAGGAAATTGATGTACATACGCTAAAAGAAAACCTAATGGTACATCCTTTATGGATAGTACAGTTGTGGCGCAACCATCATTCAAAAATATCTGTAGCGGCATCGGTAGCTATATTTGCTGTGCTAAGCGTGTTGCTATTTACAGGCAAGTTAAATAATGCCGATAATTCAAAAATTGTTGAATTAAAAAATAAAGTAGACAGGCTTGACCGTTCTAATAAAAACCTGAGCCGTTCTATCAATGATATTAAGTCAGAAAAAGGAAAATTTATTGATAAATACAGTGCAACCGGCACCGGATTTGCCATTACGTCCGACGGTTTAATTGCAACCAACTACCATATGGTGCAAGATGCAAATGCCATATCCGTTCAAAATGCTGACGGCAAAACTTATAAAGCAGAGGTGTTATATATCGAGCCGGAACATGACATAGCTATTTTAAAGATCATTGATAAGTCATTTGAAGCTTTGGGCGCAATTCCCTATACTTTTAAAAGGGCCGAAAGCAATATGGGTGAGCAAATTTCCACTTTTGGTTATCCTGATGGTTTCCCGGCTTATAATCCGGGGTACTTATCATCACTGTCGGGCCAAAACGGCGATAGCTTGCATTATAAGGTTACAATACCTATTAACCCCGGTAACAGCGGTGGCCCGTTATGGGATAGTAAAGGTAATGTAATTGGTATAACTGATTCAAAACAAGCACAGCTTGAAGGCGAACATTTTGCAATTAAATCAAAATATCTGCTTGATGCTATTCATAACATCCCTGCCGATTCTTTAGATAAAAAGATTGTTTTAAATAAGAAAAACACGTTAACCGGTTTAACCGAAGCTCAAAAAACAGCAAAGGCAAAAAACTATGTATTTATGGTTAAGGTTTATAATTGATAAAATCTGATCTATAAAAAAAACAAAAGGGGCGCAATTTGCGTCTCTTTTGTTTTATAAATCCTGCGTCATTGCGAGGAACGAAGCAATCTCTGCATATGCAAATCAACGTGCAGGATGTTTGTTAGTAGCATTACGCCATGAATGAAATTTGTTTTATTAACTGTCCTATGTAGAGATTGCTTCGTTCCTCGCAATGACGCTCCGTTTGTGTCTTAGTGAGACATCCAAAGTATGAGGGTCGGACTTTACGCTCGCCCTTCGAGGGCAGCTTCTAACTATTACCTATCCACTTCCCCTAATACAAAATCAATAGAACCTATAATAGCTATTAAGTCGGCTATCATAACACCCTTAGCAATTTCTGGCAGTACAGATAAATTATTAAAACTTGGGGCGCGGGCCTTTGCACGGAAAGGTATTTCAGATCGTGCATCGTTAGCTATAAAATAGAAACCTAATTCGCCCTTCGCACCTTCGCATCTTACATAGTAATCCTGTGGTTTAGGGGTTAGCTTACGTGGAAGTTTAGCACGCGGGTCAAAATCAACAGTGCGTTTTAACTCGTTTTGTAAACGATCAAGGCATTGTTCAATAATTTTCAGCGATTGTTCTATTTCATCAACACGTACTTTGTAACGGTCCCAGCAATCGCCTACAGTACCCATTGCACCTGTACCAACAGGTATATCAAAATCAAGCTCAGGGTAAACAGAATAATTATCAATGCGCCGCAGGTCCCATTTTAAACCCGAGCCACGCAGCATCGGTCCCGAACAGCCATAATTAATAGCAACATCCCGGGGCAATATGCCAACATTGGCTGTGCGGCTTATAAATATCTGGTTATCGGTTAATAATTGATTTAGCTCGACCATTTTAGGTTTAAAATAGTCTACAAACTCGCGGCAGCGTTCTTCAAACCCAACCGGCAAATCATAAAACAAACCACCCACCCAAATATAATTGTATAGCATGCGCGAGCCAGAGGCCCATTCAAGCATACCCATAATATGTTCACGATCGCGGAAGCACCATAAAAAAGGAGTAAAGGCACCAATGTCAATACCGTATGTACCTATCGCAATTAAATGCGAAGCTATACGGTTCATTTCGCAAACTAAAACCCTGATGTATTCAACACGTTTAGGAATGTCTTTATCAATACCCAGCATCCGCTCAACACCCATAACAAACGCGTGGCTATTGTTCATCGATGCCAGATAATCCATCCTGTCTGTAAACGGAATAGTTTGCTGATAGGTGAGTGATTCGGCATGCTTTTCAAAACAACGGTGCAGGTAACCCATGTGGGGTATAACCTCTTTAACTATCTCACCATCAGTAATCAATTCTAACCGCAAAACACCGTGTGTTGACGGGTGTTGCGGACCCATATTAAGTACCATATCTTCAACACTGGCAGCGGCTATTTTTTGGTGGTAATTAGCTAATGCCCGGTTGTATTTTGAAGTCTGCGGTTTAAAGGTCCTATATTCAATTTTTACGCTGTTATCAGCAGATGGGGCAGGGTAATCTATCTTTATTCCTTTATAATATTCGGCTGCTTTATAATCTTTCCGTAGCGGATAACCTTCCCAATCATCAGGCAACAAAATCCGGCGGAGATCAGGGTGGCCCTCAAAAAATATTCCTTCCAGGTCATAAGCTTCACGCTCGTGCCAGTCGGCAGTGCGGTAAACGGCAGATACACTGGGGAATGAGGGTAAATTATCCTCATTACGATCATTAGCTTTGCTTATTTTTAAAGTAAGCTGTAATTTATAGGGGATAGAAGCTAAATGGTAAACTACGCCAAATCTTCCATCTTCAACGCCATAATCAACTCCTGTTAAGCAGGATAAAAAATCAAAGTAGGTTTTAGCGTTATTGCGTAGTTCCAGGCATACATCAGCAATACGGTCAGGTTCAATTATCAGGGCCGGTTGCAGGCCGTCAAGCTCTTCACCGACAATTATTTCGGCACCAAACTTCTCGATAAGTAAAAGTTTAATATCCTCAAAACTCATGGGGCCAGGCGTACTTTTTTCCAGTTTTTGTTATCTATCTTTTTAAATAAAATACGGTCGTGCAGGCGGCTGGGCCGTCCCTGCCAAAATTCAATGAGGCGCGGTTTTAATATATATCCACCCCAAAAAGATGGTTTAGGTATTTCAGCATCAGCATATTCTGTTTCCAACTGGCTTATTTTATTTTCCAATATATCTCTGCTGGCTATTTCCTGGCTCTGTGGTGATACTAATGCGCTTATTTGGCTAAGTTTTGGGCGGCTATGAAAATATTTTTCAGATTGCTCCTTGCTTAGTTTTTCTATATTCCCTTCAATGCGTACCTGGCGTTCCAGTTCGCCCCAAAAAAAGGTAATGGCACCTAATGGGTTTTTAGTTATTTCTTTCCCTTTACGGCTCAAATAGTTAGTATAAAAAGCAAAGCCATTTATGTCAAATCCTTTTAGTAAAACTATACGTGCAGAGGGGCGGCCATCAGTTGTGGCGGTTGCCAGCGTCATGGCATTTGGTTCGTGTATTTGAGCTTCAATTGCTTCGTTGAACCATATATCAAACTGTTTTATGGGGTTGATATTGATGCTGGTTTCTGATAAAGAAGCAGCACTGTATTCTTGTCTTAAATTTTGTAATTCTTCCTGATTCATTTAATGCAAACTTACAAATTAATTGTACCGTAAATAGTTAATATTGTATTTCATATACATGCTGGAACATATTTTACTTTAGCTTGTTAATTTAGTCATAATATAAAAATACGTCTATGTTAAATTCTATCACAGCCGCGGCAGGGCGTTTGTTAATTTCGGAACCATTTATGCTGGACCCGAACTTTAAAAGATCGGTCATTCTGTTAACAGAATATACCGATAGCGGTGCCATGGGCTTTATCCTAAATCATCAAAGTGATTATTTGCTGGGTGATGTTTTGCCGGATACTTCCTACTCTGAAATACCTGTATATACCGGTGGACCTGTAGCCGCCAATACCTTACATTTTATACACTGTGTCCCCGGAAAAATTGAAGGTGGTATTGAAATTTGCGATGGTATATTTTGGGGTGGCGATTTTGAAATGGTTAAACAATTAGTATCAGACTATCAACTAAGTGAGAACGAGATAAAATTCTTTATGGGCTACTCCGGCTGGACTCCGGATCAATTAAAAGATGAGCTAAAAGAAAATAGTTGGATAGTAGTAGAAAAATGCAGTGCCAAAATCATATTTAATAATAACGAACAGGATATGTGGAAAGAAGTTGTGATAAGCCTGGGTACCCGTTTCGCGCATATTGCTAATTTTCCTGAAAATCCGCAATTGAATTAGCTAATAAGTGTAATGACTCAAATTAAATTATTTTTGATCTAAACGCATTTCTTCTGCAGATTCCTCAACTTTTTTCTTTAAATTTTCTTTGTAAGCGATAAGTTTTTTAACGATAGAACCATCAGCAACAGATATAATTTGCGCAGCTAATATACCCGCGTTTTTTGCAGCATTTAAAGCAACCGTAGCTACCGGGACACCATTTGGCATTTGAAGGATAGATAAGATAGAATCCCATCCATCAATAGAGTTGCTTGATTTTACTGGAACACCAATAACGGGTAAATGAGTCAACGAGGCCACCATACCCGGCAAATGGGCCGCGCCGCCCGCACCGGCAATAATCACTTTCAGACCACGACCAGCGGCCTCACGGGCATACGTAAACATACGGTCGGGTGTGCGGTGTGCTGATACTACTGCTATTTCGTATTCAACACCCAGTTCATTTAAAACGTCAGCAGCATCCTGCATAACCGGTAAATCCGATTTGCTGCCCATTATGATTCCTATTTTTGGTTGGCTCATATTTTTATTTATTTAAACCGTCATTGATTAAACTTTGCTAACCACTAACATTCTGTAATTTTGATTAGCGAATATAGAGATTGCTTCGTTCCTTGCAATGACGCGCGGAGTATGGTTTACTAACTAATTACCTTTAAAGTCTTCTGCACAAATCTTGCAGTTTCAATCGCTTTTTCCCTATCCGCATCTACAATAGTTACATGCCCCATCTTGCGGAAAGGCTTGGTTAGCGCTTTGCCATATAAATGTACATATACGCCGGGGCATTTTAATATTTTTTCAATTCCCTGGTAAACGGCGGGGCCCTCAAAGCCGGGTTCGCCCAATATGTTTATCATTACCGCGTTGCTTAAGCAGGCGGTATCGCCTAAAGGCTGGTTAAATATTGCGCGTAAATGCTGCTCAAATTGCGAAACTACATTCCCTTCAATGCTTTGGTGCCCGCTGTTATGCGGACGTGGCGCTAACTCATTAACCAGTATTTTACCATCTTTGGTCAAAAACATTTCAACAGCCAATAAACCAACAATTTTAAGGTCATCTGCTATTTTTTTAGCGATGCGTTCGGCCTCTTGTTGTATCTCGAATGATAGGGTAGAAGGTGATATCAGAAATTCGACCAGGTTCACTGCCGGGTTAAACTCCATTTCCACTAATGGAAACGTACTTACCTGGCCGCTTTTATTACGGGCAACTATTACGCCTATTTCTTTTTCAAAATCTATTAAATGTTCAATCAGGCTTGGTTCGGTAAAGGCGTTTGGCAGATAAGATTCATCAACAACTTTATAAACCCCCCGGCCATCATAACCATCGCGCCTTAATTTTTGTATGTAAGGGTAGGGTATGATGCTCTGTTTTAATTCGGCAGCAGATGATATTACCTGGAACCCGGCAGTCGGGATACCATTTTCTTTAAAAAAATGCTTTTGCAGGCCCTTGTCCTGTATCAGGCGTATAATGCGTGGTTGCGGGTAAACTAATACGCCTTCTTTTTCCAGTTGCTCCAACGCGTCAACATTTACTTTTTCAATCTCAATAGTAAGCAGGTCAACCTTTTTGCCGAATTTATAAACCGTTTCATAATCGCCCAGGGAGCCAACTACAAACTCATCACATAATTTACGGCATGGAGCCTCGCGGTCAGGGTCGAGCACCTTAACGGTCACGTTATAATTTATGGCCTGTTGTATTAACATTCGGCCTAATTGTCCGCCGCCTAAAATACCCAGTTTAAGATCTCCGTAAAATGCTTTCATTTTGTAGTGCAAGTTTACTGTAAATCTTTCAAATAGCACAGGTAAATTTAGTTTTATAGCTAAAAACAGCCTTAAAAAACTGTACTTTTGCGCCGTTTTATATATATTCATTTACCATGAAAACCACAATAGCAGTTGCCAATGGCGATGGGATAGGCCCGGAAATAATGCAGGCCGTGTTAAAAATTTTTAAAGCCAACAACGTGCCACTTGAATATGAGTTTGTTGAAATGGGTAAATCTTATTTCGATGCCGGCCACTCAACCGGGATGACAGATCAGGCAAAAGAAACCATCGAAAAATTAGGCATCCTGTTTAAGGGCCCAATGGAAACCCCAAAAGGCAAAGGCGTTAAAAGTATAAACGTAACCGCACGTAAAGTTTGGAACACCTACGCTAATCAGCGCGACTTTAGAACATTAAATGGTGTGGAAACTGTTTTTTCTAAAGCAGGCATACCAATTAACCTAACCATCATTCGTGAAAATATTGAGGATACTTATGGCGGTATTGAGCATTTGCTGACCTATGATGTGGCCGTTGGCCGTCGTATCATTACACGTCCGGGATCAGAACAGGTAATCCGTTACGCTTTCGAGATGGTGCGCCGCAAAGGATATAAAAAATTAGTCTGCGGCCATAAAGCCAACATCATGAAACTGACCGACGGGCTTTTTCTGGAAGTATTTAAAGAAGTAGCCAAAGAATACCCGGATATTGAAGCATCAGATATAATTGTTGATGACCTGTGTATGAAGCTGGTATCGCGACCGCAAATGTTCGAGGCTATTGTATTGACCAATTTGCAGGGTGATATTGTGTCTGACCTTTGTGCCGGCTTAGTTGGCGGTTTAGGTTTTGCCCCATCGGCCAACATTGGTGATAATATTTCCATATTCGAGGCTGTACACGGCACCGCGCCTGATATTGCAGGCAGGGGTATTGCTAATCCTACGGCGCTGTTGCTTTCGGGTATTTCCATGCTGCGTTTTTTAGGGTATTCATCAAATGCTGCCGCGATTGAGAATTCATTGCTTTATACCTTAGAACAAGGTGTGCATACCGGCGATTTTGGTGACAAGTCTACCCCATCATTAGGTACAACAGATTTTGCTGATGCTGTAATTGCTAACCTGGGCAAAGTTCCGGCTGATGGCGGCGTATTTGCCGAAGCTGATTTTCAGGTTAAACAAAACGCCAGTCCAATTAAAAATAAACTTACGCTCTCAACAGGCGCTAAAGTTGAAGAGGAAATGATAGGTGTGGATGTGTTTGTAGAATCAAAGGTACAACCAAATGAATTGGCCGAAGTAGCTAAGAAGAGTTTAAGATTTAACGAGAATTTTAATTTGGTAATGATATCCAACCGCGGTACGCAAGTATGGCCAACAGGCTCTATTTATACCGAGTTGGTTAATGAATACCGCATCCGCTTTGAAAAGAAGCCCGGCACTACGATCAAGCAAAAAGAAATATTGCATATAGCAGCTGATCTGTCTGAAGATGTGAAAGTTTGTTCGGTTGAGTTTTTGATGAATTTTGGGGGTAAGATAGGATATACGCTGGCGCAGGGACAGTAAAGCCTCACCTAAAGGGGCTGTAAAAAAATCAAAACAGAATTATATTTTGCAGACTGGCTCTCTGTGTTACTTTGTGACTTCTTTGCGCACTTGATGGTAAAAATTTAACCGCAGAGACCACAAAGCAGGCACAAAGATCACAAATGCCAATTATTATTTTGCTGCTATTTGCTGTTGATGATTTTTGGATAATGCCTTCTTTAAGCCCTTTTCGATAATTTCTTATCCGCTATCAAAGCAACCGGCAATGCCACACATATAATTAACGCGCAAACGCCGGTAATTATAGCCATGGGTTTAATATAATGCGGGCCAATCTGGCTTAGCGGGATCACTATTAAATTCATGATAACCCATGCAATGCCACCGTACACAATGGCTACTACATACTTATTTTTAAAAATTGAATAAGAAAAAGGATATAGCAGATAAAAGGCTGCCGAAAAAACATAGGCTATGAGGTAATGGAATAATACCCCCGCTACAACCATTTCTTCGGCACCGGCAAAGGCTGCCTTGCCAAATACGCCGCTGGCAATAAACCTGAATATGAGCAGCGGACTTATTTTATAATTAAGCAGAAGTGCCGCGACAGCATCCAGCGTCCCGGTTAATAAGCCTAACCAAAGAATGTTTCTTAAAGTGTTGCGTTTAAAGGTGTTGGATGCAGGCATAGATCAAATATATAATTTTTTGATCTATTATCCTTTTATCAAATGTTCGCCTTCTATCTTTTTTTGTAATTCTAAAATAGCGCCAATTAATGCTTCAGGGCGCGGGGGGCAGCCCTGTACGTACACATCAACCGGGATGACCTGGTCAACGCCCTTAACCACATGGTAGCCATACTGCCAGTACGGCCCGCCACAGTTGGAGCATGATCCCATAGAGATAACATATTTTGGCTCGGGCATTTGCTCGTATAAACGTTTTATGCGTTCGGCCATTTTAAAGGTTACTGTGCCTGCAATTATTATCACATCAGCCTGGCGGGCAGAAGGGCGAGGGAACACACCGAACCTATCCATATCATAAGTAGACACGAAGGACCCCATCATTTCTATAGCGCAGCAGGCAATACCAAAACTCAATGGCCATAAAGATGATAACCTTGACCAGTTAAGCAAGTCGTTCATTTTGGTGACAACAATGCCGCCGCTTTCGTTAGTCATATCAATACTACTCATTGTCTGGCTTTTTAAATGTTGGTTTAAACATGGGCTTCCTTATAGGTGCTTCGTTTGAAGTAGCAGGCGCAGTTGCAGTAGCAGCAGAAACCAACACGGGCTCTAAAGCAAATTCTTTTACCTTATAAATACTTTGCTCCAAATTTAGTTTTTCATATAAAGAGGCGGGTATGCTGGTATTGGTAGTCGGCACGGTTGGCTTAGGTTTTATCCAATCCAGGTCGCCTTTGCACCAAACGTAAATCAGCCCCAATATCAATATACCTAAAAATATAAACATCTCTGCCAATGAAAACCATCCCCAGCGTGCATCCGCAGCAATAATTTCATGATTGCCAAATACCGTTGCCCAGGGGAAAACGAATACCATTTCTACATCAAACAATAAAAAAACAAGAGCTATAACGTAGAAGCGTGAATTAAATGGCAGCCACGCGTTACCTGTTGGTTCTTCGCCACATTCGTAGGATGTTAGCTTTTCGGGGTTAGGGTTATTAGGCGCAATTAAGCGATTTGCAAAAAACATCAGTGCTACAAGGATTATTCCTGTAATTAAAAAGATAAGTATCTTTCCAAATTCTGATATTTGCGAAACTTCAACCATGCCGGCAAATTTAATAAAACAAAAAGATTTTGATGCTATAATTATTGGCGGAGGTGCCTGCGGTTTAATGTGTGCTGTACAAGCCGGCTTTTTAGGCAAGCGCACACTGATATTAGAAAAGAACGCTCAAGTAGGCGCCAAGATATTAATAAGCGGCGGAGGGCGGTGTAATTATACTAATCTATATTCGTCGCCTAAGCAATTTATCTCTCAGAATGAACACTTTAGTAAATCTGCCTTTGCGCAGTGGACGGTGGATGACACCATTAGTTTTTTTGAAACCTATGGAATACAGGGCAAAGAAAAAACGCTTGGGCAACTATTCCCGGTAAGCGATAAGGCTAAGGATATTGTAAAGGTGTTTACTGACCTCTGTGCGGATTTGGGACAGGAGATTAAATGTGATGCAGACGTAAAAAGCATTGAACAAACCGATAATGGTTTTGAAGTTGTGTATGAAAAGCACGGACGGGAAATTCATTTACATACTCCAAAAGTAGTTATTGCTGCAGGCGGCTTACCAATACAAAAAATGGGCGCCACCGATTTTGGCTTGCGTACTGCCCGCAAATTCGGGTTAACTCTAATTGATACCGCTCCGGCATTAGTGCCGCTTACTATTACGGGTAAAGACCAGCAATGGTATGAACAATTATCAGGCAATAGTATTTTTTGCAGGGTATGGAACGATAGAGCCAGTTTTGAAGAGAACATTCTATTTACGCATTGGGGTTTAAGCGGTCCGGCCATATTACAAATATCATCTTATTGGAAAGCCGGCGAGTTTATTTATATCGACCTGTTACCCAATGAAAATATTACCGAACTGATACAGGAGGAAAAAGAGTTAAATGGTAAAAGGACATTGCTTAATTACCTGTCGGGAATATACACTCGTAAATTTGCTGAAGCATTAAGCGGATATTTGCCAATCGAAAAAAACCTTGCTTCATTAAGCAAAACCGATTTTGAAACTATAGATAGTTTAATACACAATTTCAAGGTAAAGCCTGCCGGCGATAAGGGTTATGATAAAGCCGAAGTAATGCGGGGCGGCGTATCTACTGACGAACTCTCCTCCAAATCATTAGAAGCTAAAAAAGTGTCGGGCCTGTTTTTTGGCGGCGAGTGTGTTGATGTTACCGGCTGGCTTGGAGGCTATAATTTTCAATGGGCCTGGGCAAGCGGGTTTGTTATAGCGCAGAATATTTAAAAATAATTCCAATATTTGCCGTATGACCAAAAAGGTTCTCTTTTTAACCGGCTACCAATGGCTTTGGGTATTGTATATTGCCGTTGCAGCTTTTACCTCCGTGTTAAAATACACGCGTCATATAGATAACAATTACAAAATATTCCGGGCATCCTACTATCACGCCCGCGAAGAAAAAACTTTGTACGGGTTTTACCCCAACGAGTACGGTGATGAATATTTTTACGGACCTGTTTTTCCGGCAATTATAGCGCCCTCAGCATTGCTTCCCCATGCCTGGGGGTTTTTGCTATGGGAACTGGTAAACGCTTTCGCTATTTTAATAGCCATACACCTGTTACCATTTACCGTGGGGCAAAAAACGCAGTTGTTGCTGTTATGTGCTATTGAATATGCCAACTCGGTTTTTTATATGCAGTTTAATCCTGCTATAACGGCCATGATCATACTCAGCTTTATACTGGTCGAACGGGGGAAGGAGCAATGGGCGACTTTATTTATCGTATTAGGTTTTTTGATAAAATTATACCCCATCATTGGATTAACGTTCTTTTTATTCTCTAAAAACAAAGGGAGATTTGTGCTATGGTCGGCAATATGGCTGGTAGTGTTTTTTGTTTTGCCGATGTTTTTAAGCAGTCCATCGTTCGTTATTAATTCCTATCCGCAGTGGCTTACCGCTGTACATGGTAAGGTGGGTCTAAATGCCTATTTTGATTCCCCGCAGGATATCTGTGTAATGGGTGTAGTAAGACGCATAACCGGTAATATTAATATACCTAACGCGCCGTTTATAGCTGCAGGAGCTTTGCTGTTTGCATTACCGTTATTAAGGTTCAGCCAGTATAAATCGTTTAAATATCGTGCACAGGTATTGGCATCGGCATTAATATTCATCGTAATATTTAGTACAGGGGCCGAGCATCCAACCTATATAATTGCTGTAGCAGGCGTATTTATATGGATGCTGATACAAGATAAACCATACACAACAACTAATATAATTTTCCTGGTTTTGGTATTAGTAGTAACGGGTTTGGGATTAACAGATGCAGTGCCTAAATTTATAAGGCAGCCTTATATTGCTCGTTACTCCGTAAAAGCATGGCCGGTAATTATAATCTGGGTGAAGATAGTTTATGAGTTGTTATTTAAAAACTTTGTAGCCGAATATTCAAAAATTGATGAGCAGGTGGTAGAGATTGGCTAATTAGAGATTAGAGATACATTATGTTAAGTAGGGTTGTCAATTTACAGCTTGATAGGCCTAATCTCTAATTAACTAATCTTTGCGACAGGCTAATCTCTAATCATTATTTCCCCTCCTGTACTTGTTTAAAATAAGCTATCAGCTTATCTATGTTGCCCAGGCCGAATTTTTTGGTTTGTATTTTTTCAACCACATCGGGTTCATCGCCCATTACCTCGCTCATTATATCAATAAAATTATCGTTGGTTACCGGTTGCATTTCGGCAGTATTGGCGCCGTAAAAATATATGGTTTTTGTACTACCAGAACCGCCACCACCAATAGGGATAGAAATGCCGCCACCAATACCCCCTCCAAAGCCACCTGTACCACCGCCAATGCCAATTCCCGGCTGGATGCCAAACCCCCGGCCGCTACCTCCGGCACTGCCTTTGGCCTCAAACAGGCGTATAGGTGCATCAATAACCACCTTCACAAAATCCATGTCATATTTAGACCAGCCACCCTTTGGTGAGGCGGCAACTATAAAGCTGTCCCTGCCAGCAACAAACGATCGCAGATCGCTCGTGCTAAGTCTTATCGGTGTTGCTTTATCAGTTTCTTTATACTCTATAAAGCCTTCGTCTTTTATCGGGCCTTTTCCGCGCGGATCTACACGTATAAGTCCCGGATTTTTTGTTCCTTTAATATCATAAAAATAGCCGGGCTGCCACTTTTGTGATTTAGCTGATACAAACATCAGCATGAAGCATAAAATTATTAAAATTGAGCGCATAACTAATTAAAATACAAATAACGCATTTTTTAAATATTTAATATGATGACTGTTGATTTACGCAGCGATACGGTAACCAAACCAACTCCCGGGATGCTGGAGGCCATGTTTAAAGCTAATGTAGGTGATGATGTTTTTGGTGAAGATGAAACCATAAACCAACTGGAAGAAAAAGCAGCTGCCATTTTTGGCATGGAAGCCGGTATTTTCTGCCCGTCAGGCACCATGACCAACCAGATTGCAATAAAATGTTTTACCCAGCCATTGGACGAATTAATTGCCGACCAAACCGCGCATGTTTATCGTTATGAGGGTGGGGGAATTGCTTTTAACTCGGGCGTGTCAACCCGTTTACTAAATGGGTATAGAGGTATACTCACTGCTGAAATGATAGAGCCTGAAATAAATGCAGAAAATATTCACTACCCGCATACCAGCTTAGTGGTGCTGGAAAATACAGTAAACAAAGGTGGTGGGAGCTGTTATACATTAGAACAAATTAAACCAATTGCCGCGCTTTGTAAAGACAAGGGTTTAAAACTGCATTTGGATGGCGCCCGCATTTTTAACGCGCTGGCTTATACCGGCGACAAAGCTGTTGACTATGGTAAATATTTTGATGGTATATCGGTTTGTTTATCTAAAGGATTAGGGGCACCGGTTGGGTCGGTGTTGCTGGCTGATAGGGATACCATTAAATATGCGCGCCGTATCCGCAAGGTGTTAGGTGGCGGCATGCGCCAGGCAGGGTTTTTAGCTGCTGCAGGTATTTATGCGCTGGATCATCATGTGGAGCGATTGAAAATAGACCATGCACACGCGCAAATATTAGCCGAAGCGCTTGGCAAAGCATCGTGGGTAACCAATGTATTACCTGCCGAAACTAATATTGTTTTGTTTGACACCGTTGAACCGGCCGCCATTGTTTCAGAGAAATTAGCCGGGCATGGTATAAAAGCTTTACCTACTGATAAAAATCGTATCCGCTTTGTGCTGCATTTAGATATTCATCCGGAGCAGGTGGAGTATGTGGTTAAAGTCCTAAGTTCAAAATTCTAAGTCTGAAGTCATATATATTCAGACTTAGAACTTCTGACTATAGACTTAAGACTTAATCTCCCTGTCTGCTGATTGTCTTTCAACCATCCAGCCAGGATATTCTTTGGGCATGGCGCTTACTTCGTCAATTCTTTTTAGCTCATCTGCTGATAATTCTATATCAATAGATTTTAAATTATCATTTAGCTGATCTATATTTTTAGCGCCAATAATGGTACTGGTTACGCCTTTTTGTAAACGTACCCATGCCAGCGCAACTTGTGCTGTCGAAACGTTATGCTGTTTGCCAATCTCGCTTATCACATCAATAATGTCATAGCTTTTCTCTTTGTTTATCGGTGGGAAATCAAAAACATCCCTGCGCGAATTGCCGGCTTTTTCATTGGCGCGGGTATATTTGCCCGACAGGAAACCACCTGCCAATGGGCTCCATGGCATAATGGCCAGGTTTTGATCGGCGGCTACAGGCATTATTTCGCGCTCAATATCACGTCCCGACAGGGAATAAAAATATTGCAGGCCTACAAACTTGTTCCAGCCATGTTTATCGGCAATGCCTTGTGCCTTCATTACCATCCAGGCGGGCCAGTTGCAAATGGCTATGTAACGCACTTTGCCGGTTAATACAATATCATTTAAAGCGCGTACGGTCTCTTCAACCGGGGTTTTAGGGTCAACACCGTGAACATATAAAATGTCGATGTGATCCAGCTGTAAACGCTTTAAACTGGCATCAACAGATTGAAAAATATGAAAGCGGCTAAGCCCAACGTTATTAATACCCTCGCTCATGCGGCCGCGCACTTTGGTAGCTATTATCAGTTCGTTGCGGTTAAGGCCCAGATCGATTATGGATTGCCCTAACAGCGTTTCAGATTCACCATAGGAGTAAACATTGGCTGTATCAATAAAGTTAATACCCGCGTCTACTACGGTTTTCATCAGCGAGTTTACTTCTTCCTGCTGCACTTTGCCAATGTTGCTCCATATACCGCCGCCGCTGCCGCCAAAGGTCATGGTACCAAAACAGATTTCGGATACGGCTACGCCCGTATTACCTAAAAAATTGTATTTCATGGTTGATTGAGTTTGTTGTGAGATAAACCACAAAATTGCGCATTGTGTTTAAATAAAATAGTCAATAGATAGTAAATAGATAGTAAAACTTAAAATTAAGCCGGGTAGCCTCACCCTGCTTCTCCAAAGGGTATAGCCCATCAATTGACATTACGAGCCTTATATCAACAAACCTCTTCGCGGCGGTTTCCCATATCCGTATGCTGCCGGGATATTAACGGTTATTACATTAAAAAAATGGTGATGTAGTGTTTCACAAAATAATGAAACACATGAAACACTCTTTTAGGTTAACATATTGATTTATATTAATTTAACAAAATGAGTGAAACACTTTGAAACAGTACAAAAGCTTTAGGTTAAATAGTGTAAATAGCTTATAATAAGAATTTTATGATATTTTATCGATTTTTGCAAATTTAGGGTGAAACACCTGATGTGAAACACTTTTTTTTGCCTCAACGTCTGCGAGCGACCCCGCCGGTCAATGTCTCCAAAGAGTACTGGTAGCACTATTTACATAAGTGTTTTCAAACCTATCGTTATTATCCGTGTTGTTAGTAAGAATGGACCGTCTCGAAAAAAAACTCGAAAAAATTGGCCGCGATCCTAAAACAACTGCAAAAGCTGTGGGCCTGCGCTATGTATCAGACTCAACCCCCGGCTATACCCGTAAAAAGGCAGGCGAGGGCTGGAGCTATTATGACGCGGATGGAAAAGTGGTTAAGGATAAAGAGTTAATTACGCGTTTTAACAAGCTCGTTATCCCGCCTGCTTACACCAACGTTTGGATATCACCGCATGAAAATGGGCACCTGCAATTTACCGGCACCGATGCAGCAGGCCGTAAACAATACCGCTATCATGCCGACTGGAACGAAATACGTAATCAATCAAAATACCATCGCCTGCAAACTTTCGCATCATACCTGCCTACCATACGTGAGCGTGTAGATAAGGACCTGTCGCGCAGAAGCCTTGACCATGAAAAAGTTATCGCTTTAGTTATAAGGTTGATGGAACTAACCAGCATTAGGGTAGGGAACGAATCGTACAAAAAGCTGTATGGCTCATTCGGTTTAACTACCTTGCAAGACAGGCATGTTAAAATTGAAGGCAGTAATTTAAAGTTTGAGTTTAAAGGCAAAAAGGGGGTGTTCCATAAAATTGCTTTACAAAGCCGCAAACTTGCAAAGCTGGTAAAACAATGCCGCGATATACCGGGTAAGGAACTTTTTCAATTTTATGATGAAGAAGGTAAAAGATGCTCCATAGGATCGGGAGATATTAATACTTATTTAAAAGAAATAACCGGCGAGGATTTTACAGCCAAAGATTTTAGAACATGGTCTGGCAGTGTTAGTGCTTTATACGCGTTTAAAGAAGCCGGTGGATTTGATACGGTAACCGAATGCCGCAAAAAAATAGTAAGTGTATTGGATGATGTTGCCGTTAATTTAGGCAATACGCGCACGGTTTGTAAAAAATATTATGTACATCCAACCATCATAAAAAGCTACGAAGAAGGTACACTATTCAATTATATTAAAGAGCTTGATGAAGATAAGGATGTAAAAGCAGCGGAGTTAAATATAGCCGAAAAAGTATTGCTGCAAATTTTGGAAAAAGAAAAACTGGCCGAAGCGAGTTGATCCTATGATTTTTGCGGCCTGGCAATAAGCGCAATCAGGGTAATGAGTGCTGTTAATGCAATTGCCTGTATGATTATTAAATATTCCATAGCTGTGTTATTTTGCTAAGGTATAATCTGCCCAGAAATCTGTCTGGGCCTGGCTCATTTCGCCGCCTGCAGTAACGTTAATCATAGTAATATTGCCTGCAGGATCTTTGGTAATGTTTATGCCATGCTGCTCTACCTCGTTTACCCGTAGTTCATAAGTGAATTTATCTGCGTTATTTACCGAAAGGTCAAGCTGTTTTAAGTCGATAGACAGCTCCAATGTATACACCATTTTATTGTCAAACAACGCCGTGGCTTTAATGCCGTCTATATTGTAAACAGATATAAGGGTATCAATATTTTTAAACCCGCTTGTCCTTATCAATTTTGCCTTAGCAGTCATATTTTTATTGGTAACATTAATTGCAGAATCAGTTAACGGAGCCTGTTTTGGCGAATTTGACTCGATACCTGCATTTCTTATATTTACTATTGAACCGGGCGCAGAGCTGGTGTACTTTAACATTGGCGTAAACCTGTTGTTGTTTTCAAATACAGGGTATGTTATTGCCATCCCTTCTTTTTCATTCTTTTTGCCGGACTTGTTTATAAGCAAGGTAATCCCTGCGCTGCATATCCTCCTGATGACGGATGGCTCTGTAACTTGTATGGTTAAATAAAGTTTATTGTCGTCGTTTGCCATGTTGTAAAAAAAATCAACATGCTTGTTAAAAGCCTGGAATTTATTGTCCCATTCGATGGCTTTACCGTCAACTTTTATATTAGCCGGAGCGCGCAGGCTGGCTTGCTGCTCGGTAGGGAGTTTTTGTGCGTTTACTGTAATGCTCAATAAAATAATTGATAAAATTGTACTTAAAGTTTTCATATAGATATAGATTTAAAGGGCATAAAAAAGCCATGCAGAAAATCAACACGGCTTCGGGTTATAATTAACTATTGCTTTGCTTTTTTGGTGGTGATGAATAACACACCGTTTTTAGCCTTATCACCATATTTTTCTACCATCTCTTTTTTGGTATTAACATCAATGCTCCATATTTCAGATGCGGGGAGCTTTCTCATATCTTTTTCAGATGCTTCTTTGCCATCAATTATAAAAAGCTTATCAGAGAAGTTGTCAATTTTTGCGTCGTGGCTTTTGCTTTCACCCTCATCAATATTACCACCTACGAATACATCTTTGGCTACATTACCATCACTTGTTTTATAGGTAAGGGTGTATTCTTTTTTGGTTGTCGAATTATTATTTGCATTGGTTTTTGCATTTATCACTACAGCGCTTATATTGTTTTCGGCTCTTGTTCGTACTGATATTATTCCATCAGGAGTATGGTCCTTCAATACAGAAAAGCTTTCAATATCATTCGGCTTTATTTTCGCGAATTCTTCTTTTGATGATTTTTTGCCATTAACATACCAGATCACAGAATCATTTGTCTTGACAATTTTAAATGTTAATTTTTTAGCAGTATCGACCTTCCCTTCACTGGTTTCTATTATTGTAATTCTTTGAGCTTTTTTATTTGTATCGCTTACTATAACTTTATGGGTAACCTTTTTGCCGGAAATTGTAATGTTGTTTGTTAGTGTAACCTTAAAGTTATTTACAGAGGCTGAAATTGTTTTATAAGCAACTTTACCACCTTTAACCAATTCTGCTTTTGATAAACTAAAAGCAAACAGGCATATTAAAACAACAGGCACCAAAAACGCGTAACGCGTTAAATTAATGGCCGAAGATTTTTTAGCGTTCATCATAGTTATGCGTTTTTTAAGTGTCGAAAAATTAAAATGATTGGTTATTCCTGCTGATGTGGTTGCGGCAAAGCTTACGTTTAACAGGCTATATTGATAGGCTTTGCTATCCATGCCTTTTTGCAATATTTTACGGTCGGTAATAAACTCAATATTTTCGCGCACTGCCTTTTTTATCAGCCATACACCGGGATTGAACCAATAAAATATCACGCTTATTTCGGCCAGTAAAATATCCATCGTGTGCCATTCGGTAACATGAATTTGCTCATGTTGTAAAATGCCATTCAGATCGCCGGGATTTAAATTATCCGGGTTTATATAGATACTTTGCCAAAAAGAAAATGGACTGATATTAGCTTTAACAATACGTACGTCATGCTCCTGTATTTTACCCGGTTTAGAGTTTTTATACAATTTAAAAAGCGAAACCAACTGTATCAACAGTTTACCCGCAAATAATGCGGCTCCTATCCAGAATACAATTGTTGCCCAGAACCAATAACCCGGCTGTTGTATAAAATGCTCGGCAGGGGTTTTCCAATTAATGATGACACTTTGTGCCGGGATAGCCAATTGCTGATGCTGTTGTACAAAATTATCCAAATTAATAAGCGGATAAAGTGTAGAAAATATAATGGCAATGCTTAGGTACACACGATTTAACGTATAAAATGTAAGTTGCCTTAGTACAAAATAATAGCCTAAACAAAAAACTATCAGCGCTATATTTACTTTAAGCAGGAAAACAAATAATGCCGGCATGGTAATTAGGATTTATGGTTTTCAATTAGTTTAATAATCTCTTTTAGTTCGGTAGCGCTTATCTTTTTTTCTTTAGCAAAAAAAGTAACCAGGTCCTTGTAAGAGTTTTCGAAATAATCATTCACAAACCCGCTCATAAAACGTTTTTTGTATTCTTCCTCTTTTATAGTCGCTTTATAACGGAAAGAGTTACCCATTTTTTCGCTGGTTAAAAATTCTTTGCGTTCCAGGTTTTTTATGGTCGATGCCAAAGTTGTATAAGGTGGTTTCGGCTCGTTGATCAGCTCAAGGAAATCTTTAATAAAACCTTCGCCATATTGCCATACAGCCTGCATAGCTTCTTCCTCTTGTTGTGATAATTTTTCCATTATTATTACGATTGTTTCGTAAATCTACGACTAATTCGTAATTATCCAAATTTATTTTAAATAATTACCTGCATATCCATTTCTTTAACATAAATTAACATCATGGCTACAAAAACTACAGTATTAACCGGTGCAACATCCGGAATAGGAGAGGCTACTGCCTTAGCGCTGGCCAAGAAAGGGCATGCCTTATATCTATTGGTGCGGAATGTGCAGAAAGGTGAGGAGCTAAAAGAAAGGCTTATTAAAGAAACAGGTAACAAGGATATTTTTGTAGTAAAGTGCGATCTGTCTGACCTTGCAAGCGTTGCCGCTGCCGCGGATGAGCTGAATGCAAAACTCTTTAACATAAATGTACTCATCAATAACGCAGGGGGCATATTTAATAAATATGAATTGAGTAAAGATGGTTATGAAATGACCTTCGCCCTAAATCATTTGGGGCATTTTTTACTAACCACGCGTTTAATGCCGTTGTTAGAGAAAGGGCACGCGCGTATTATCAATCTAAGTTCAGACGCGCATAAAATGGGCAGGCCCGATTTTGATAACCTGCAAAAGCAGGAAGGCTATTCGGCTATGCGGGCCTATGGAACCGCTAAACTATTCAATATCTATTTCACCAAATCATTAGCAGAAAAATATGCCGATAAAGGCATTACGGCTTATGCACTGCATCCGGGTATTGTTAAAACCAGCTTTGGCGCCCAACTTTCGGGCTTTGGCAAAGCGTTAATATGGCTGGCGGGGCCGTTTATGATCACCCCGGAAAAAGGGGCGGAAACTACTATTTATTTAGCTACAGAAGCAAAAATAGAATCGAAAAGCGGCAAGTATTTTAATAAGAAAAAAGTAACTAAACCCGCAGCTGTTGCTAATAATGTTAATGCCCGAAACCAGTTATGGAATAGGAGTGAGCAGCTGATTAATAAAATTGAAAAATAATTGTTGCAACATTAAAAATAATCAACTATTTTCGATGACTTAATCATGACAATTATGCGTTTCAACCCCAAATTATTAATACCTGTATGCTTGCTTTCGGGAGCTATGCTTCTGGCCTCAATGACATTGATACAACAGGCCCCAAAAGAAGAAAACGAAAAGGCCGTAAATCTTAAAGTATTACCAAAAAATATTTCTCATAAAGATCTTGATCGTATTATGGGTCAGTGGGCATCATCATTAGGTGTTAAGTGTGGCTTTTGCCATGCACGTAACGAAGAAACTAAGAAAACAGATTTCCCGAGCGATGCAAAACCTGAAAAATTAATGGCCCGCAAAATGTATTTAATGGCGGCTAAACTGAATAAAAAATATTTTAAAGCTGAAAAGGATTCTTTAAACATGATGAAACTAAGCAGCGTAAACTGCTATACTTGTCATCGTGGTGTTGCCCATCTGGAGGCAGCTACATGGCCAAAACGTGGCGGTGGCCCGGGTCCCGGACCTGGTGGTCCCGGTGTGCAAAGCGGTCCTGGCGCTGGTGGCGCTCCGTCTCCGGATAAAAAGCCGTAACAAATTAAAAACATAAAAAGCCCGTCCTGCAAATGTAAGACGGGCTTTTTTTATAATGCCTGACCTGCCAATAGTGCAGACACATTAAAATTTCTTTGCCCTCTTTCCGCGCAGCGAAGAGAGGGCCGGCGAGCGTAGCGTAGTCGGGGTGAGTAATCGCCACCGTGCACTGGCGGTGATATCGCTTTATTAGTACTCACCCGATCATCGCTAAGTCGCTCGATCACCCTCTCTTCCGCAAGCGGTAAAGAGGGTTAGGATGGTGGATTTTTTTTAATATGTCAGCCCTGACCTGCCAATATCTTATTATTAACCTTTAAACAAATCTATTACATTTGTTAGGTATGCAAAAAATACTGATTGCCAACCGGGGCGAAATTGCTTTAAGAGTAATGCGCTCCGCGCGCGAAATGGGGATAAAAACAGTGGCCGTTTATTCGGCTGCCGACCGTAATGCCCTGCATGTGCGCTATGCTGATGAAGCAGTATATATTGGCGAGGCTCCATCCAATCAATCTTATTTAGTTGGGGATAAAATAATTGCCGCTTGCCGCCAAACCGGTGCCGAAGGCATACACCCCGGTTATGGTTTTTTAAGCGAGAACGCGGCTTTTGCAAGGCAGGTGCGCGAAGCCGGACTCATATTAATTGGTCCATCGCCGGAGGCTATGGAAGTAATGGGTAATAAACTATCGGCCAAAGCCGCCGCAATGAGATATGATATCCCCATGGTTCCGGGCACTGAGGAAGCTATAACAGATGTTAACGAAGCCAAACAGCAGGCTATTGAGGTAGGATTTCCAATCCTGATAAAAGCAGCCGCGGGCGGTGGTGGTAAGGGTATGCGTATTGTTGATGCCGCGGAAGATTTTGAAGAGCAGATGCAATTAGCGGTATCAGAAGCTACATCAGCATTTGGCGATGGATCGGTGTTTATTGAGCGTTACGTATCATCGCCCAAGCATATCGAGATACAAGTTTTGGGCGATACACATGGCAATATAGTGCATCTGTTCGAGCGGGATTGCTCGGTACAGCGCCGCCATCAAAAGGTGATAGAGGAAGCGCCGTCGTCTGTACTAACTCCGCGGATACGCGAGGCAATGGGAAAATGCGCGGTAGATGTAGCACGATCTGTTAACTATACAGGTGCCGGTACGGTCGAGTTTATAATGGACGAACAGCTGAATTTTTATTTCTTAGAAATGAATACCCGCTTGCAGGTAGAGCACCCGGTAACAGAACTAATAACCGGGATAGACCTGGTAAAAGAACAAATACGCATTGCAAGGGGAGAAGCCATCAGCTTTAGGCAAGAGGATCTTGAAATAAACGGCCACGCGGTAGAGTTGCGTGTTTATGCAGAGGACCCTGCCAATAATTTTTTACCTGATATTGGTATATTACAAACCTATGTTACGCCAAAAGGCCCCGGCATACGTGTTGATGATGGTTTTGAACAGGGCATGGAAATACCCATCTATTATGACCCCATGATAGCCAAGCTTATTGCCTATGGTAAAGACAGGACAGAAGCCATAGAACGTATGTTGCGTGCTATAAACGAATACCAAATAACGGGAATAACTACCACATTGGGTTTTGGCAGGTTTGTAATGCAGCATGAGGCGTTTACATCAGGCAACTTTGATACGCATTTTGTTAAAAAATATTTTACCCCCGAAGTGCTGCAAACCGGTAATGAAGACGAAGCATTAATTGCCGCGTTGGTAATGGAGCAGTTATTAAGCGCAGGCAAACCCACCGTTACTGAAATTTTTGGTGAAGCTTCTAATTGGAAGAAGAACAGGAAGAGCTTTTAAACAAGCGATTCTAATTCTTCAATAAAAGTTGACTGCGCCGGGTTTAGTTTTATTTTAGCCTCATCGGTTTCAAACCAACCTGCCCGGTCAATTTCTGCAAAACTTGCTTTTTTGCCCGACCGCGGCGGCCATTCCATTTCGAACAGGTTGCTTACAATGGTTTCATGATCTATATCACCCTCAACTGCCCACACGTGGACGGATTTGCCGCTTTTTAATTTTACCGGATTTAGCTTAATAAAATTGCCCTCTACTGCCTGCCCGGTTTCTTCCAGGAATTCTCGTTTAGCAGCCGCCAAAGTATCTTCATCATCCAAAAACTCGCCTTTAGGGATGGACCATACACCCTCGTCCTTATTTTTAAAGAACGGACCGCCCGGATGCACCAGGAAGACCTCCAAATGCTTATTAATGTTGCGGTACAGTAAAATTCCGGCGCTTTGTTTAGACATGGAGGTGCTTTATGATAAAACTAAAAGTAATATAATTAGTTTTGCTTTTCAAAAACTTCCCTTTAGGGGGTTAGGGCACATATGTTTACAGGAATAATAGAAACATTAGGTAAAATAACCGGTCTGCGGCATGAGCAGGGTAATTTGCATATTACAGTTGAATCGGTTATATCAAACGAATTAAAGATAGATCAATCCGTTGCGCATAACGGCGTATGCTTAACCGTAGTTGCCGTAGCCGATGGCAGGCACGTTGTTACTGCTATTGAAGAAACTTTAAATAAAACAAGCCTGGGCCATTTAAAAACAGGCGAGCCGGTTAACCTGGAGCGCTGTATGCAAATGAATGCACGCCTTGATGGCCACATTGTACAGGGCCATGTAGACCAAACCGCGGTTTGTACAGCGTTTAAAGAATTAGACGGCAGTTGGGAATATACTTTCGAATATGATGCGGCACCCGGCAATATCACTGTTGAAAAAGGTTCGATATGTGTTAACGGTATCAGTCTTACTGTGGTAAACTCGCAGGCTAACAGTTTTTCTGTCGCTATAATACCTTATACTTTTGAGCATACCAATTTGCATAATGTACGTAAAGGCTCTGTAGTTAATTTGGAGTTCGATATTATAGGGAAGTATGTGGCGAGGTTGATGCAACGGTAATTATTTCCTTGGCATGTAAATAATGATGCAGGCACCCAATACTGCTATAAGTGCGCCAATAATATCATATTTATCGGGTCTGAAGCCATCCACTTTCCATGCCCATATCAGCGCCATTATAATAAATATGCCACCGTATGCGGCATAAACCCGACCAAAATTGGCGGTTTGCCAGGTAGCTATTACACCATATAATACCAATACAGCGCCGCCAACTATGCCGTACCATAAAGGTTTTTCTTCTTTAAGGCATAGCCATACCAGGTAGCCACCACCTATTTCGCATAGGCCCGCCAGTATAAATAAAGATAAGGATCTGAGTATAGCCATGGATATAAATATTTATCCAAACATACTACTTCATCGACAATATACCAATGCGTGCGGTGCTGTAATCAATATAGCTTTGTTGTGTTTTATCGGGTTTTGCTGCAAGGAACTTTTTATAGTATTTAAGCGCACCTTTTTTGTCCTTTAGTTCCGTATCATACATTATCGCCAAAAAATAATAAGTTATTGGCTTATCATCATAGAGTAATCCTTTTTCGTATGATCCTTGCGCTTTTTTAAACTGTTTCAGGGTTTCATAGCTATCGGCTATTTCATTATAATAGGTACCGGTACTTGGTGATATACTTAAAAAAATAGCCTTATTAAAATAGAAGATGGCGTTTTTTTGATCTTTCAACTGCTTATAACAAGCAGCGGTATAATAAACTGAGTTTTCAGTTTGGTAGCTCTCTTGTATAGACAACAAAGCCGTTATCCCGCACTGGTAATTTTTTGTTTCGTAATAGGCACGCCCTAATTTTGATGTGGTTGAAGCCGAACTATCGCCAACCAATAATAGCTGTTCGCCGGTTCTAACGGTTTCGCGCCAGTTTTTTTCGGCATAGCTCAATTTTAACAGGCTTTGTTGTAAAATAATATTTTCCGGATCGGCAGCAATAGCAACCTTCAAAACCTTCTCTGCCTTCGGGAATTGCTTTTGTACAATGTAGGCGTCGCTAAGGTCCGATGCCAGGTCGGCATCCGTTGGGTTAATAATATTGGACCGTTGTAAATAATAAACTTCATTTTTAATATCAAGCTTATCATGGTATATCTGCGCCAGCCGTTTGTTAACACTAAAGTTGTTGCTATCTAAAACTATCAGTTTCCTATAATAAAATTCAGCTTTTGTGTTGTTCCCCCTGCGCTGGTTAATAACAGCTATGTTATATAGTACCGATTGATTGGTAGAATCTTTATCATAAATGCGCTGATAATAGCTCTCTGCATCAGGCAGCATACCTGCCATGTTAGAAGTATAAGCCAGGCGCGATAATTCTCTTGCATCGTTTACAGGTTCGGGGTAAACACCTTTAAGATAGGTAAGAGCATCGGCAAAGTGCTGGCCCTGGTAATAGTCGAGCAGAAGAGCGTCATCAGCCCTTCTGCTTTGCGCAAACAAATTGGTTAATAATACTAATAATAGAAATGTGGCAGATAGTAGGGTTTTCATAAAACTAAATTATTAGTTATAAATGATATGTCCAAATAATAAACAAAATGATATTAGCAGGGTTATACTTATTCATTAACTAATTAAAAAAACACATTATGGATACTTTAAAAAAGTTTGGACTAATGGAAAAGATTGTCCATGAATTAGAAGACCTAAAAAATAGCCAGCAGGCAATTATTCAAAAAATAAGTAAAATTGAAGTTGATAATATGGAATTGGGTGATAAGAGATTGGAAAAGGACCTGCCCGATATGCACCAACGTGTAGCAGATAATTTAGATACAATAGCGGGCTTGCTGGAAGACTTTGCCAACCAGACAAATACTTTCAGCGATAAAAACAATATCACCGCTTTAAAAGAACAAGAAGCACTTAAAGCACAATAAAAAGGCTCCGAATGGGTCTTTTTTATTTGTCGGTTTTATGTTATTTTTACTGTAGACAGCGTATTCAACTACGAAACCATCATGACAGTAAATGATATAATGGCCGATCTGCAGGCAAACGGCAGTGACAGCATTAAAAAAGTATTGCTCAAGCATGGCGTAAAAGAACCTTTTTTTGGTGTTAAAGTAGAACATCTAAAAACCATCCAAAAAAAAATTAAAACAGATTACCAGCTTGCCAAAGATCTGTATGCTACCGGCAACGCCGATGCCATGTACCTTGCCGGATTAATAGCCGACGATAAGCGCATGACTAAAGCTGATCTGCAAAACTGGGTAAAGGCAGCAGTATCAGATAATATTAACGGGTATACCGTGCCCTGGGTAGCTGCCGAAAGTAATTATGGATATGAATTGGCTTTGGAATGGACAGAGAGCAGCGAAGAATACATTGCGACGGCGGGCTGGTCAACATTGAGCAATGTAGTTGCCCTGAAACCGGATAGTGAATTAGATATAAATTCGTTAAAGGTCTTATTAGAACGAATAGAAAAAAGCATCCATACTTCACCAAACCGTGTACGTTCTGTTATGAATGGGTTTATTATTGCGGTTGGGAGCTACGTGACATCCTTAACAGATGACGCGGTTGCCATTGCAAAGAGGATAGGCCCGGTAACTGTAATTAAGGAAGGGACAGCCTGTAAAGTACCCGAAGCGATAGATTATATAGGTAAAGCAAAAGCCAGGGGTAGCTTAGGGAAAAAGAAGAAAACGGTGAAGTGTTAGCCTGGGTGTCATGATGAGCCCGTCGAACCATGGCGGGCAAAGGCCTTTACGCACGACTCTTCGACGGGCTCAGAGTGACAGCCCGCTTTTTTTATTGGCCGTTTTTAAAATAAAAAAGCATTGCACCTGAAGTACAACACCTTTTACCTTTATCCTTTTACCTTAAAGCCTTTCTTATTAAAAATAGGTCTATTCTATACTCTTCCCCTTCATGGCATGGCTTATGGCCTGGTCCATCAGGCGCTCGGCAAAGGGGCGGGTAAACTCGTTAACCTCGTCTATTTTTTTCAATATCGCATCTTTGTCGCCATTGGCTAAAACAGCTTTTAGCGAAGCTATATAATTATTGGTTTCGGCCAGTTCATCTGCCGATAAATAGCTGCCATTTTTCTGTATAAAACGCTCAACGGTATAAACCATTTGTTCACCCTCGGTACGGGCCTCTATTAGCATACGCTGGTTTACATCGTCTTTTGCATGGGTAATGCTGTCCATCAGCATTTGCTCCACCTGGTCATCGGTAATGCCGTAAGTAGGTTTAACTTCAACCTCCTGTTTAACGCCTGATCGTAGCTCGACCGCCTGTATTTTCAATATACCATCTGCGTTAAGCAAAAAATTAATATCCACCTTAGGGAAACCAGCCGGCATAGATGGTATGCCTTTCAATTCAAACTCTGCCAGCTTACGGTTTTCCTTTATCAGGTCGCGCTCGCCCTGGTAAACAGCAATTTTCATATTTACCTGTCCATCTTTCGATGTAGTATATTGCCTGCCTGCTTTGGTTGGTACTTTAGAGTTGCGCGGGATAATTACATCCATCAATCCACCCATAGTTTCAATACCTAATGACAGCGGGGTAACATCCAGCAATAAAATATCTTTACGGTTACCGGCTAAAATATCAGCCTGAATAGCAGCGCCCAAAGCAACAACCTCATCCGGGTTAACTTCATCATGTACGGGGCGCTTAAAAAAGTCAGCCACCATTTTTTTAACCAACGCGGTGCGTGTAGAGCCGCCAACCATCACCACCTCATCAATTTGGTTAATAGTTAGTTTGGAATCCCTTAAAGCGTTTTCGCAGGCCGTAATGGTTTGCTGTACTTTAGGTAGTATAAGTTGTTCAAAGGTATTGCGGTCGAGCGTGCACCATATATCGCCAATCTTTTCGTTAAACAAGCTTTGATGGGAGAATGCTTTTTTAGCTTCTTCTGCTTTTAAACGTAGCTTCTGAGCCAACTCATGGTTAGCTACCAGTTCGGCTTTGTTTAATTGGTTTTTTTCTATCCAGTATTCAACAATAGCCCGGTCAAAATCATCGCCACCCAAAAAAGTGTCGCCATTGGTTGACAGCACCTCAAAAATTCCGTTTTGTATTTGCAGAATAGATACATCAAACGTACCGCCCCCCAGATCATAAACCGCAATGGTTTTGGTTTCTTCAGGATTTAAGCCGATGCCATAAGCTAAACTGGCAGCCGTAGGCTCGTTCACAATGCGCAAAACATCCAGGCCGGCAAGTTTACCTGCGTCGCGGGTGGCCTGGCGCTGTGAGTCGTTAAAATAAGCCGGAACGGTAATAACCGCACGGTTAACAGGGGTTTTTAAAGCGTGCTCGGCACGTGCCTTTAATTCTTTTAATATCAGGCCCGAAAGTTCAATAGGTGTATAAAATTTATCGCCTACTTTTATTTTTACCAGGCTTTCGCTGTCATCGTCAATAACTTTGTACGAGAAGAAATCTTTATAATTTTCAATGTCTTTATAGCTGCGGCCCAATAAACGTTTAACAGAAAATATGGTGTTTTGCGGGTCGTTAATTAAAAACTCTTTTGCTTCATTACCCACCGTAACATCGCCGGTTGGGCCAAAGTGTACAATAGAGGGCACTAAAACACCTTTGCCGGTATCATTAATAACCTGCGCGTCTTTATCCTGATTAATAAAGGCCACTAACGAGTTGGTAGTACCCAGGTCAATCCCTACTATCAGTTCTTCTTTTTGTATAGAGCCTGTTGCCAGGTTAATAGAAACTTTAGCCATTGTGTATTGTTAACAAGCGGCAAATGTATGGAGTTTTGGCTGATGGTGTGTCATGATATTGTGAATTGCGTTATTTGGTTGTTTATTTGCAGTACTTTCACGCTAATGCTAAAGATTAAGGACAAAAATATATTAAGCACTATACTTTTACTGCTGCTCATTACTGCCACTACTACAACAATGGCGCAGCAATTTGGCGGTAACCCGCCATCCATAAAGTGGAAGCAGGTAAACACGCCGGCGGCCAAAGTAGTTTTCCCTGCCGGATTGGATAGTGCAGGGCTAAGGGTTGCTGATATTGTTCAGCAAATGAACCACGCAATACAGCCAACAATTGGTTATAAACAGCGGCAGATAAGTATTTTACTGCAAAACCAAACCATTATATCTAACGCGTATGTGGGTTTGGCACCCTTTAGAAGCGAGTTTTATTTAACTCCCGGTCAGAATAGTTTTGAAATTGGCAGCCTGCCATGGACAGATCAGTTAGCTATACATGAGTTTAGGCACGTGCAGCAATACAATAATTTTAATGTGGGCCTGTCTAAAGCGTTGCGGGTACTGTTTGGCGAGGGCGGGCAGGCATTTGGTAACGGTATTGCCATACCCAACTGGTTCTTTGAGGGTGATGCTGTTTTTAACGAAACCCATGTAAGTCAACAGGGCAGGGGGCGGTTGCCTTATTTTTTTAATGGTTATCGGGCTTTGTGGGATGCCGGGAAGGATTATAGCTGGATGAAGCTGCGCAATGGCTCGTATCGCGATTATATACCCGATTGGTACCCCATGGGATATATGATGGTGGCGTATGGGCGCGAAAAGTATGGGGATGATTTTTGGAAAAAAGTAACACATGATGCCGCGGCTTTTAATGGTTTATTTTATCCTTTACAAAAAGCGATCAGAAAATATTCGGGCGAGAGTTTTGCACAGTTCAGAAATGATGGATTTAACTATTTTAAGGATCAATACACCGCTGATTCACTCAATCACTCATCCACTCAATCACTTATTAATAAAACGCAGCATTTTATAGCCAGCCGGGAATATCCGGCCTATGTAAATGACAGCACCCTGATTTACATGAAAAGCACCTACGAGTATTTACCGCAGTTTGTGCTAAATACAAATGGGCACGAAAAAAAGGTTGGTGTACGGTCTGTATCCATAGATAATTACTTTGATTATCATAACGGTAAAGTTGTTTATGCCACATATCACCCCGATAAGCGCTGGAGCTATCGTGACTATAGCGAATTGCAGGTTTTAGATATTAATACTGGCGAAGAGCATCGTCTAACAAAGCATACCAAGTATTTTTCGCCGGCATTTAATAACGATGCTACACAGGTAGTTGCGGTACAGGTTAGCCCGACAGGTAAGAATATGTTGCATATATTAAGTGCGAATGATGGTAAGGTTTTATCGATAGTACCAAATAGCACCAACCTGTTTTATACTTACCCCAAATTTTATGGGAATGCCCAACTGGTATCAGCAGTGCGAAATACTGATGGGAAAATGAGTTTGGCAATAATTGATATAAAAACAGGCAAAGCAAGGTATTTGCTGCCGTTCTCTTATCAGCCTATATCCTTTCCGGCAGTTCATGGCGACACCATTTATTTTTCGGCAACCGCTGGTATTAATGACCGTTTATTTGCGGTAGTTGCAGGCACAGGCAAACTGTTGGGACTGCAACAATTGCCCGGAGCAATAAACAAATACCAACCCGCTATTACCCATAATAAGCTGGCCTGGGTGGAGTTTACGGCTTATGGCTATAAATTACAGCAAGCTAATAATAGTGCCGCCAACTGGACTATATTGCCGGGTAATAAGATGGGCGGAGGATTACCTGATTTTAAAATATCAGCATTAAAAAGAGATTCGTCAACAGGTCTGCTGGCGACAATTACAGATAAGCCGCTTCCTGTAACTAATTATAATAAGGGCTATCACCTGTTCAACTTTCATAGTTTAATACCAAATTTTAATGACCCTAATTATAAGTTTTCGTTAGTGGGCGAGAATGTGTTAAATACGTTTCAATCTGAATTGTCTTTTAATTATAACCGTAACGAGGGGTATAAGCAGTTTGGCTTTAATGCCGTATATGGCGCATTGTTCCCTTATATATCAGGCGGGGTTGATTATATTTTAGACAGACGAGGGTATTACAAAGGCAGCAACATATACTGGAACGAAAGCGATATACACGCCGGCTTACAACTGCCTTTAAATTTTAGCAGCGGCAAACAATTTACGGGCTTAAGTATTGGCAGTGATATTTATTATAAACAAAGCACATTTCAGCAGGCCTATAGAAGTCTGTTTAATGACAGAAATTATACCTACCTAAATAATTATGTCACTTTCTCTAACCACATACAGCAGGCAAAAAAGAATATTTACCCCCGGTTGGGCGAAACCATCAGCTTAAATTATAAAACAGCCATAACGGGTACAAACGCCAACCAGTTCCTGGCATCGGGTACGTTTTATTTGCCGGGGATATTGGTTAACCATAACCTGGTTATCAATGCAGCGCATCAGCAAAAAGGTGCGGATAATGTGGTTGATTTTTCTAATAATTTCCCTTTTTCGCGGGGTTATACTGCCCAGAATTTGCATAACATGAATAAGGTCGGGGTTAATTATCATTTCCCGATAATATACCCGGATGCAGGTGTAGCCAATACCATTTATTTTTTGCGGATAAGGGGCAATATGTTTTATGACTATACCCATGCCACAGACTTTTATACCAACGGTACGGTGTTTAAAGGCGACTTCCGTTCAACCGGGGGCGAGGTGTTTTTTGATACTAAGTGGTTCAACCAGCAACAGTTAACTTTTGGTATAAGATACAGCCGTTTGCTGGATAACGATCTGTTTGGCGGCACCGGGCGAAATCGTATTGAATTGGTGTTGCCGGTTACTTTTTTCTGAAAATACTTTTATTATTACTTATAAGAATCTGTTTAAAAACAATAACAGGGCGTCATTGAGGAACGAAGCAATGACGCTTTATTTGTTATTCATATATGAAACTTGAACAGCTTCTAAGTAATTGTAAATTTTATATGAAGTTTTTATAAGGGCATAGCCGGGAGTATATCGTTGTAGCTATACTACACCCCCGCGTTTGCCTTTTTCAGTACATTTCTTACTCGCTCGGCACTGGTGGTATCAAAAGAATACTCATCGCCATAGCTGCTGCCCATAACTATACGGTCATTGATGTATTGCATTTTGCTTTTTACCCGGGTTAACAAAGTAGCGTGTATTTCATTTACATCGGTAAATATAATAAGGTCGGCAACGTTTATTTCGGTTATGCCGCTGCCGGCCATAATGGTTATCCGCCCGTTGGCTTTTTTAACCAGTTCACTTATGGTGCGCGATCCCTCTATCGCTGTACTCTTTCCGCCAGAAGTTAAAATACGTTCAAATCCTACCTCAATAATATCCTCCATCGCCCTGAACTGATCGGCACACATATCAAACGCCCGGTGAAATGTAGCGCCTAATCCTGCCTGTTTAGCTAATTGTACCAGTTGTGTACAACGCTTCTTATCTATTGATCCATCAGCTTTTAATATACCTGTTACAATACCGTCGCAGCCCGCTTCAATGCAATATTTTACATCAGCAAGCATGGTTTCAAATTCAATATCGTTGTATAAAAAATCGCTGCCACGCGGGCGTATCAGCACATACAGTTTAATTTTTAATAATTTTCGGGCTGTTAATATTTGTCCGGGCGATGGCGTTGTTCCCCCATCATATAAATTATCGCATAGCTCAACTCTTATAGCGCCCCCTTCCTGCGCCGCTAAAGCCGAAGTAATGGAACTGGCGCAAATCTCGAGGGAGATCATAATTAATAACAGGGGCTAATTGAGTGTAAATATAGGTTATAAGGAAAATGTTTGCAATAGCGGGCTTTTTCAATAAAAACTTTTACCAGGAATAACCAGATCCTGATTTTTTGAATCGCAAACAGCAAACGTAAATCCTTTTTGAATAGCATAAGCACCATACTGGCCCTTTTTATTTATGGCTAAAAAACCAACTTGTATTTTCTTAGCAGCTTCGGGTTTCTTTTTGATGATACGCCTAACCGCTTCTTTACATGCATCCTGCGGCGAATAACCCTGGCGCATCAGTTCAACTACCAAAAAGCTGCCTACATTACGTATAACCTCTTCGCCAACCCCGGTTGATGTTGCGCCGCCAACCTCATTATCAATATACAGGCCCGCGCCAATTATAGGGCTGTCGCCAACACGGCCGCGCAGCTTAAAGGCCATGCCGCTGGTAGTACAGGCGCCGCATATATTTCCTTTGGCATCAATGGCCAGCATACCAATAGTATCATGGTTGTATTTACCGCCGGGCATTTGGTTTTCACTATTCATAACCGGCTTATATTCGGCCTTTTTAAGCCAGTCCTTCCATGCTTTTTCAGATTCGGGCGTTAATAATTTCTCTGATTTAAAACCTTGCTCCAGTGCAAATTGCCGGGCACCATCGCCAACCAATAAAACGTGTGGAGTTTTTTCCATTACCAGGCGCGCTACCGATATAGGGTGCGCTATGTCTTCCATGCCGGCTACGGCACCGCAATTGCCTTGTTCATCCATTATACACGCATCCAAAGTAACGTGCCCGTCCCTATCAGGATACCCTGCTCTGCCCACACTATGATTTTTCAGATCAGCCTCTGGTATTTTTACCCCGGCCTCAACAGCATCCAGTGCGCGGCCACCTTTTGACAGTGTTTTCCAGGCCTCTTTATTGGCTGCAACACCAAAATCCCAGGTAGAGATAACTATAGGATAATTTGCGTGTTGAATATTTAAAACAGATCTGGCAGCAGCAGATGCAAATAATGCGGTTAGCGAAGCACTAATGGACGACACTTTAATGAACTTACGGCGATTATACATAAGGGCAATATAAAGAAAACTGTGGGCCTAATTAATGTATTTAGATAATTTGCAATTAATTACGATAGTTTGCCTGAAAATTTATACTTTAACTACATGAATCGCATTGACCGCATCTCAGCTATTTTAATACAATTACAATCGCGCAGAGTTGTAAAGGCTGCTGATATTGCCGGACGGTTTAACATTAGTTTGCGCACTGTTTACCGCGATATAAAAACACTTGAAGAAGCCGGCATCCCCTTAATTGGCGAGGCCGGGGTTGGGTATTCTATAATGGATGGCTACCGCTTGCCGCCGGTAATGTTTACCAAAGAAGAAGCCACCGCGTTTTTAACTGCCGAAAAATTTGTTGAGAAGTTAACGGATGCATCTACCATGGCGCAGTACAAATCGGCTATGTACAAGGTTAGGGCAATATTAAAAACTACCGAAAAGGACCTGCTGGAAGGAATGGATGACAGGATAGCGGTTTTAAAAACAGTAAATCAACCTGCAATGCCGGCTAATGATCATATTCAGACTGTTTTATATAGCATAGCTCAAAAAAAGGTTTTAGCACTTAATTATTTTGCCCGGCATAGCCAGGAACATACTAAAAGGTATGTTGAACCTATCGGCATATTTTATTTAGCCAATTATTGGCACCTGATAGCTTATTGCCGTTTAAGAAAGGATTATCGTGATTTTAGGATCGACCGCATAAAAAATCTAACAGTTACTGATGAGTGTTATAGCAATGAGCACCCCGATTTAAAAGCGTATATAGCACAAACTGCAAAGGAGAAAGAACTGGAAGCTGTAGTTATTATTGTTGAAAAGTGTATCCATGGATTTTTAGAGAACCAAAAATATTATAGCGGTTTTATATCAGAAAAGGAAGTTGACGACACCATTGAAATGACTTTTTTAACCAACTCGTTAGAGGGTTTTGCCCGTTGGTACATGATGTTTGGCGAACAGGCCGAAATTATTACACCCGATAGCCTTAAAGACCGGGTGCGGCAACTCGCCGAAAAACTACTGCAAAGAAACTTTAATGCTGTAACCTACTGACATAGGGTTGTCAATTGCCGGTTGTTTATTTGCAAACAGATAACATAAATAGCTGTTTAACATATACTAACTAAAGCAATCATGGCAAACCTAAATTTAAAAACATCCATCACCGTTAACGCGCCGGCCGACCAGGTTTGGCAAGCATTAACCAACCCTGTAATTGTAAAACAATACTTTTTTGGTACAAATGTAAAATCCGACTGGAAAAAAGGCAGCCAAATCATCTGGAGTGGTGAGTGGGAGGGTCATGCTTATGAGGATCATGGTACTATTTTAGAAATAACGCCGGGTACTTATGTAAAATACAGTTACTGGAGCAGTATGGGCGGAACAGAAGATAAACCCGAAAATTATCAGAATGTAAGTTATGACCTAAAAGAAAAAGATGGCATAACCACGCTTGAGATAGGCCAGGAAAATATTAAGGACGAAGCAGCTAAAGAGCATTCCGAACAAAACTGGCAGGCTATTTTTGGTAAGATGAAAGAAATGGTAGAGGGCGGATTGGTAAAATAATCTTTTTGTTTTTACTCCGCGGAAGAGAGGGCTTTTAAATGTCAATAAAAAATCTTCCCTTCAAGTGGAGATTTAGAGGCTGATAGTATATTGCTTAAATATCCTTACTTTTGCCCCGTTAATAATTCGATGATATTTTGACTTTAATAAAATCAATTTCGGGTATACGCGGCACTATTGGCGGTGCAGCCGGCGAGGGTTTAACGCCGGTGGATATCGTAAAATTCACTTCGGCATATGGCGCCTGGGCTGTTAAAAAAACCGGTATAAACAAGATAGTATTGGGCCGCGACGCGCGTATTTCGGGCAGCATGGTGAATAATCTGGTTACCGGTACATTGCAGGGCTTAGGTATTGATGTAGTTGATATTGGCTTGTCTACAACCCCAACGGTTGAAATTGCTGTACCATTAGAGAAAGCTGCCGGAGGTATTATACTTACCGCCAGCCATAATCCCAAACAATGGAACGCCTTGAAGCTATTAAATGCTGATGGTGAATTTATTAGTGGTGCAGATGGTGAAGAGGTGTTAGCAATTGCCGAAAGCAGTGATTTTAACTACGCCGAAGTTAATGCTTTAGGCAAGGTTAAATTTGACGACAGCTACCTGCAAAAACATATTAACCAGATACTGGCCCTGCCATTGGTTGATGTGGGCGCTATAGCAAAAGCCAATTTTAAAGTAGTAATTGATTGTGTTAACTCTACAGGCGGCATATTTGTACCGGCATTGCTGGAGGCATTGGGTGTAAAAACGGTATATAAATTATTTTGCGAGCCTGATGGCGAGTTTCCGCATAATCCGGAGCCTTTGCCTGAGAATTTGGTAGCATTATCAAAAGAAGTATTAAGCCAAAATGCCAGCTTAGGCATAGCCGTAGACCCGGATGTTGACCGTCTTTGTTTTGTTTGCGAGGATGGTAATATGTTTGGTGAAGAGTATACTTTGGTTGCCGTTGCCGATTATATCTTAAAAAATAAAAAAGGCAATACGGTTTCTAACTTATCATCAACCCGTGCTTTGCGCGATGTTACAGAGCAGGCAAGTGGCGAATATCATGCTGCCGCCGTAGGCGAGGTTAACGTGGTTAATAAAATGAAGGAAGTTAACGCAGTTATAGGTGGCGAAGGTAATGGTGGGGTGATTTATCCGGAATTGCATTACGGCCGCGATGCTTTGGTGGGTATAGCTTTGTTTTTAACGCATTTGGCTAAATATGGCAAGTCTATATCAACGCTGCGCAGTTCATACCCTAATTATTTTATCTCGAAAAATAAGATAACGCTTACACCTGAAATGGATATTGACGCGTTATTGTTAAAGGTAGAAGATAAATATAAAGACCAGCCACATTCAACAATTGATGGGCTTAAAATAGAGTTTGATAAACAATGGGTACATTTGCGCCGGTCTAATACGGAGCCGATAATTCGTATTTATTCTGAGGGTAATTCAGAAACGGTAGCTAATAATTTAGCTAACAAGATCATTGCGGATATAAAGGAAATATTACAACTCAGTTAATGAGTAATTGAGTGAATTTAGTAGTTGAGGAAGCGGATGAAAGTGCATTTTGGATGGAGATTATGATTGGCGGATATTATAACAAAAAGTGAAATAAGCGGTTTAATGACAGAGTGCAACGAAATACTAAAAGTTACATCGTCTGCCAGGAAAACCATAACAAATAAAAATAAAATAATGATTGAAAAGTGTATGATGGGATGAGTAAATGGATTGATAGAGTGCAATATGATGCTGTTTTATTAACATTCATCATTCGCTAATTCACTCAATCATTCAGTAAAAAACATTCACTCAATCACTCATTCGCTAATTCACTCAGTAATAAATAAAGTTAACTGATGAGGGTATACCTTGATAATGCTGCTACAACGCCGCTTGATGCGGAAGTAATGAAAGTTATGTGTGATGTGATGGAAAACAATTATGGTAATCCATCATCAATACATTCGCATGGGAGAGAGGCGCGGGCATTGGTTGAAAAGTCGCGTAAAACTGTTGCTAATTTACTACATACCTCGCCTGCCGAAATATTCTTCACCAGCAGCGGTACCGAAGCCGATAATACCGCCATACGTTGCGGTATTATAGATAATAATATTACTCATGCTATAACTACCCGTATAGAGCATCACGCGGTTGTTCATACGCTTGAGGCTATGGAAAAGGCCGGCACTATTAAGTTGAGCTTTATTGATGTTGACAGTAAAGGCAATATAGATTATGCCCAACTTGAAAAACTATTGCAAGATAACGAGCGCAGCTTTGTATCATTAATGCATGCCAATAACGAAATAGGCACGCTTACTGATATTGAAAGAGTAGGGAACCTGTGCGAGCAATACAACGCTATTTTTCATTGCGATACGGTACAAACCATGGGGCATTTTCGGCATGACCTGGGTAAGCTTAAGGTTCACTTTTTAGTTTGCGCCGCTCATAAATTTCACGGACCTAAAGGTGTTGGTTTTTTGTATATCAACCATAAAATAAAAATTAAACCATTGATATACGGCGGATCGCAAGAGCGTAATATGCGGGGTGGTACCGAAAACGTGTATGGTATTGCAGGTTTGGCCAAAGCTTTGGAACTTGCTTATGCTGATATGGAACAACACTGCCAATATATACAAGGTTTAAAAACCTATATGGCAAACCAATTGAAAGAAACCATACCGGGTGTTCAATTTAATGGCGAGACAGGCGAAGATAAAAGCTTATACACTATATTAAATGTTTCCTTCCCCGAAACAGAACTGGCCGATATGTTATTGTTTAACCTGGATATAGCCGGTATATCCGCATCAGGCGGCAGCGCTTGCAGCTCGGGTACAGATATAGGCTCGCATGTACTTACGGGTATTGGAGCCAGCAGCATAAGGCCGTCGGTAAGATTTTCTTTTTCTAAGTATAATACTAAAAAAGAGATAGATTTTGTAGTAAATAAAGTACGCGAGCTGTTTGCGGTAAACGCGTAAAATACAACCCTTATAATTCATCGCGCGGGACAAAGTAACCACGAATTTGCATAAGTGCTTAGCTTATTTGCGATTGCGCACCATCGCTCGACAAGCATATTTTTATTATTAATTTAATTTCTCACACGGAAAAAATTGGCACGTTTATGGCGGTTAATTAATTAACAATTAATAATAAAACTATGGAACCGAATAAACAAAACCCCCAAAAGGGTAATAGACCAGACGAAACTCCTGAAAGGCACCAGTCAGAACAGGAAGGTTCAGGATACGCTCCACAAAGAGAGCAACAACAACATAATAAGGGTAATGATACTTCGTACAGCGAACAAAATGATGTTACCCCGCCAAATCAAAAAGAATTCCCGGTTGAAGGACCTGGAAAAGCTGATTTTGAGAGCCGTCCGCAAGGACGAAGAACCGGCCGCATGGTAGGGCATGAGCCGGGTACTGAAAGCTTGTAAGACTTAAAATAGTTAATTTAAATTCAAAAAAGGCTATCCCCAATAGCCTTTTTTACTTAAAAAACAAAGCTATGAAAACGAATAATCAAAATTCCGGAAGCGGTAATCGACAAAAGGAAAACAGGAAGCAATCACAGGTAAATCAACCTGAAAAGGATAAAAATGCTTCAAATAAAAAAACTGTTTATATAAAAGATATGCCTCCAATTGACGGCGCGAGGCCGGGAGTAATATAATTTCCTTAAAATATTTACTTAAAACAAACGGGGTTATACAAAATGTATAACCCCGTTTGTTTTGGAGTATAGAGTATTCCTACAGGAAATATATTAATTTTTTAACATTTTTAAAAATGCGGTCAGTTCTTCTTTCATTTCGCGGCGATCAACAATAAAATCAAGGAAACCATGTTCCTGCACAAACTCTGCTGTTTGGAATCCCTTTGGTAAATCTTTTTTAATGGTCTCTTTAATTACCCTTGGTCCCGCAAATCCAATTAAGGCACCCGGCTCGGCAATATTAATATCACCCAGCATAGCATATGATGCAGTTACACCGCCTGTTGTAGGGTCGGTTAACAACGATATATAAGGCACTTTGGCCTGTGATAATAAAGCCAGTTTAGCTGATGTTTTAGCCATTTGCATTAAAGAGAATGCTGCTTCCATCATCCGCGCGCCGCCTGATTTGGATATCATAAGGAAAGGAACTTTATGCTCAATACAATAATCAATAGAACGGGCTATTTTTTCGCCTACTACCGACCCCATTGATCCGCCGATGAAGTTAAAATCCATGCAGGCAATAACTATGTCCTGCCCGTTAATTTTTCCTGCCCCGGCACGTATAGCATCTTTAAGGCCGGTTTTAAACTGGGTTTCAATCAACCTTTCGGTATATTTTTTAGTGTCTGTAAAATTCAGTGGATCGCCTGATACAAGGTCAGGAAACAATTCAGTAAACTCATTATTATCAAACAGAACAGAAAAGTATTCTTTTGATCCGATGCGTAAATGGAAACCGCAATAATGACAAACGTATTGATTTTCAACCTGCTCAGAATAGTGAAGGGGTTTCTTACATTGAGGGCATTTGTTCCAGATCCCGTCAGGGGTTTCTTTCTTCTCCTCAGTAGTCGTAATTATCCCTTTTAACTCTCGTTTAAACCATGCCATATCTATGTCTAGCTCTTTCAATTAATGCAAAGAAACGAAAAAAGTTTGTAATGATTTTAAAAAAGTGTGTCGACTATCCTCGTTTTACATATAAAAACCCGGATAGAGTGTGGTAAATTGCTCATGGTGTAATTTTTACAATATCCTATCATTTTTATAGACTTTTATCTCATAAGAACAAGGATTTTTTTTAACTTCGGCGCACAAAATAATGGTAATGGATTTAAAAAATTATAAAGGTGTTTTGCACGGCGATCAGGTGCAAGAACTATTTGAGGCAGCTAAAAAGCACCAGTTTGCTTTACCTGCGGTAAATGTAATAGGTACCAATACAATTAACGCTGTAATGGAAACCGCAAAGGCAGTAAACTCGCCGGTAATTATACAGCTGTCGCATGGCGGCGCGCAGTTTTACGCAGGCAAATCATTAGATAACTCTAAGTTACAGGCCTGTATTTTGGGTGGTGTATCTGCTGCACGGCATGTGCATTTATTGGCAGAGCATTATGGCGTTGCTGTAATTTTACATACAGACCATGCTGCTAAAAAGTTATTACCATGGATAGATGGTTTATTAGATTATGGCGAAAAGTTTTTTGCTGAAACAGGCAAACCGCTGTTCTCATCGCACATGTTGGACTTGTCTGAAGAATCAATTGAAGAAAATATTGAAATATCTGCCAAATACCTGGCACGTATGGCCAAAATGGGTATGACACTTGAGATAGAATTAGGTGTTACTGGCGGCGAAGAAGATGGCGTTGACAATTCTGATGTAGACAGCTCACGTTTATATACTCAGCCGGAAGATGTGGCTTATTCTTATGAGAATTTATTAAAAGTAAGTCCGCGCTTTACCGTGGCTGCAGCTTTTGGTAATGTGCATGGTGTTTACAAACCGGGTAACGTAAAGCTACAGCCGGTTATACTGCATAACTCACAAGAATATGTGAAGAAGAAATTTGATTTAACCGACGAAAAGCCAATCAATTTTGTGTTCCATGGTGGTTCCGGTTCGAGCCAGGAAGAGATTCGTGAGGCGATTGGTTATGGTGCCATTAAAATGAATATTGATACCGATATGCAATGGGCATACTGGGAAGGTATAAAGGATTACTACCAATCAAAAGAAGCTTACCTGCAAGATCAAATAGGCAACCCGGAAGGTGCAGACTCTCCAAACAAAAAATATTATGACCCGCGCGTATGGTTACGCAAAGGCGAGGAGAACTTTGTTAAGCGTTTAACCACCGCTTTTGAAGATTTGAATTGCATCAACGCAACTGACAAATTATAAGATATACCTGATAGTATTAAGAGCGCCAATGCAAAACATTGGCGCTTTTTTTTAGTTATAAAGGCATAATAAATAAGTATTATGGCTAAAAATAAAAACTTTTTCGAAAGATTTGCTAACTGGGCAACAGCGGCTACGGGCAGTTCTGCAGCTTTTTTTACAGCAATAAGTATTATTATAGTATGGGGTGTTACCGGGCCGATATTTAAGTATTCTGATACCTGGCAGTTAATTATCAATACAGGTACAACTATAGTTACTTTTTTGATGGTTTTCCTGATTCAAAAATCACAAAATAAAGACTCGAAAGCCATTCATTTAAAGCTGAACGAATTATTAGCCTCACACCAGGGTGCAAGTAACCGGATGGTTGATATTGAAGATATTACCGAAGATGAGCTTGACCAATTGCATAAGTTTTATGTGCAGTTATCAGACCTGGCCGAACAGGAGGATGATTTAACTTGTACCCATTCTATTGATGCTGCAACAGAAAATCATAAATTTAAACTTTCTAACTTAAAAACCAAAAAGCATTATATCGATGCCCGAAAAAAGAAAGATTCAAGTAGGCAAAGTCTGTGACCAGGCAAGCCTTGAAAAAGTATTTGCCATAAGACGTGAAGTTTTTGTTGGCGAACAAAATTGCCCGCCCGAGTTGGAGTGGGAGCATGAGGATGAATCTACCCATTTTTTAGCAACGGTTGATGGTATACCTGCAGGTGCATCGCGCTGGCGCAAAACAGATAATGGCTATAAATTAGAACGCTTTGCTGTATTAAAGCAATTTAGGGGATTAGGCGTTGCTCAAAAATTAGTAAGAACTGTCCTGGATGATCTGCCTGCTGATGCAACATATATATACCTGAATGCCCAGATATTGGCAATAGGTCTTTATGAAAAATTTGGATTTGTGAAAGAAGGCCCGCAGTTTGAAGAGGCGGGGATACAGCATTTTAAAATGGTGCAACGATAGGTTAAATAATTGTCATTTCGACGAGGTACGAGGAGAAATCTTATACAAGCGCTTAGTAAATGTATCTTGTTTAAGATCTCTCACTATCGTTAGATGACAAACTAAGCATTACCCAAATACTCTTACCGAATAATCCAGCGCATCCTGTAATTTATCATAATTAAGCTCTTGCAGCACATTTTGTGATCGTAGATAACTTATTAGGTTCTCGGTAGCGATATTGCCTGTAAGGTCATCTTTAGCCATTGGGCAGCCGCCGTAGCCTTTTAGTGCACTGTCAAAACGTTTGCAGCCGCTTTGGTAAGCAGCTTCCACCTTTTCATACCAGGTATCGGGCGTGCTGTGCAGGTGTACACCAAATTCTGTTTTCGCGAATTCGGCACATAGCTGCGGGTATATGCTTTTTATTTGGTCAGCAGTAGCAACGCCTATTGTATCAGAAAGGGCAATGATGTTGATGCCTTCATTTACTAATCTCTCTGTCCATTGATGTATGATCTCCGTGTTCCATTCATCCCCGTAAGGGTTACCAAAACCCATAGACAGGTAAACCAATAGCTCTTTATTTTTGTCAACGCATAGGCCCTTAATCTTTTTCACCGTATCAAAGGCGTCATTTATGGTTGAGTTTGCATTACGCAGCTGGAATGTTTCGGATATGGAAAAAGGATAGCCCAGATAGGTTATTTCATTATGCATGGCAGCTTCTTCGGCGCCACGGTAATTGGCGATGATGGCTAATAGTTTTGAATTGGTATTACCCAGATCAAGCTGTGCCAATACTTCGGCCGTATCCCGCATTTGGGGTATGGCCTTTGGCGATACAAAACTGCCAAAATCAATGGTATCAAAGCCAACCTGCAATAACAGGTTGATATAATCAGCTTTAATAACAGTGGGTACAAAGTTTGATAAACCCTGCATCGCGTCGCGCGGACATTCGGTGAGTTTTATTGCTGATGACATCAATTATAAGATCAAATGCGGTACAAATCTACTCACATTATCTGTTATAAGTGTACTCGATTCTCTTATACCCATGCCAGCCGGCTGCTGCCCAATTATCCAACTGCCTATAACCGGGAAATTGCCGTCAAAATCGGGTAGTTTGCATAGCTCCTGGAAAATATAACCTTCGGCACCATAATCACCTTCCGACTCGGCAATCAGTTTCTCATTTTCTACTATAGTGATGTTAGCGCCTTCGCGGGATAACAAAGGTTTCTTTACATAATCTTTTAAATTGCTCCTTGTAAAATAAGCAGGCAATAGGTTTTTATGATATGGGAAGAGTTGCCAAAGAACAGGCAATATCGCCTTATTGCTCAATATCATTTTCCATGATGGTTCTATCCAGATAGCTTTTAGCTGATCGTTAACCAGGTTTTGCCCAAACTCTTCATCAATCATCCATTCGTACGGATAGAGCTTGAATATATTGCGTATAGGTTGGTTATCCAGGTCAACAAAATAACCGTTGTTATTATCCCATCCAATATCTTCAATATATATAAATTGGGTTTCTAACCCGCCCTGCATGGCACAATCCTGCAGGTAGGCGGTTGTGGTAAAATCTTCTAAAACATCCTTAACGCAGGTAAAGTATAGTTTATCCTCGTATAGGTAGGCTTTCAAATATTTCCAGTAATCTATCAGTTTTTCATGCATGGAATTAAACTGGTCCTTAGGCTCATCAAAATCCTTTAACCAAAACCATTGCACTATTGATGCTTCAAATATGGAGGTAGGCGTATCAGCATTAAACTCTAATAGTTTAGGTTCGTTCTTACCATCATACTGCAGATCAAACCGGCCATAAATTGCAGGCGCGTCATTGTTCCATGAGTCTATAATATGCGGAATAATATATTGTGGTATCATAAATTGATGGAACAGATTATTATCTATAACATGTTGTACCGCCTGTATGCACATATCCCAAAGCTCGGCAGTTACTGCTTCCAGCTTTAAAATTTCGGGCATGGTAAAGGTATAATAGGCAGATTCATCCCAATACGGAACATCAGCGGTATGGAAACCAAAGCCCAAACCTTCTACCGTTTGCTGCCAGTTATTGCGTGGTTCAATTTTTATTCGTTGCATAATTATGAAGAAACATGGAAACCGCCAGATCTGCCAAAACCACCCCGCGTTATGCTGGCTTCTGACATATGGACGCCGGCATTTGAGTAGCCCTGGCGCATATACCTACCACCATAAAACATACCATACGGCCTGAAGATATAATAGCCAATAAAACCATTTCGCGCATGGGTATAAGTGCCTGTAGAGTCGGTACGCATGTACAGCCGGTTATTACCCCAGCTGTTATCGTCCCGTTTTTCTTTGCAACCCAACAAGGCGGTTACCAAAACTAAGGTTATAGCTTTTGATTTTTTCATGGTGCCGTTATTTAACAGTTACAAAAAACTCATAGTCCTTTTTAACCTTAACGTTCTGGGTGTCGCCGTTGTCGTTTTCTCCTTCAGTTTTAAAGGTTTCTAATCCGGGTACAGTATCATGTTTATTAAATTCGCGCACAATAGCACCTTTGCGCCAAACCGTATAATGTGTAGTTAATTCATCTTTTAATGAATCGAGATGACGGGTGCTTAAAGCTATCTCAACGCTGCCGTTTTTATCAACTGTTTTTGCCTGATCCTCGTTATTATCGCAAGCGCTTAGCAGTAAAACGCCAATGAAGCAAATAGGTATAAGTAGTTTCATATAAAGATTGGATGTTTGTTATTGGTTAATGTTACAACCAAAGTTGCTTGTTTCAAACATACACAATCTATACAGTTATTATTTAATCGGCTTTGGCTTCCTGTTTGTGTTTTTTTGGTAACTCTTCGCGGTTAAACCTGCGGATGATTAGTCTACTTCCTCCGTTATAAGTAAGATAGCTTCCTAACCAGTTAATAAATACAATTACTTTATTCCTGAAACCTAATAGCGATATCAAATGCACAAACATCCATATCAGCCATGCAAAAAATCCCTGGAACTTTATCTTACCCAGATCGGCAATGGCTTTGTTACGGCCTATGGTGGCTAATGATCCTTTATCATTGTACTTAAATGGTACAGTAGGTTCGCCTTTAATTAAGTGTATTATATTTTTACCGGCCAATTGTCCTTGCTGTATAGCTACCTGTGCTACCCCGGGATGCCCTTTAGGGTTATCATCAGTTATCATAGCGGCCACATCACCAATAGCAAATACGTTTGACGATCCTATTATACGGCTTATGCTATCAACCTTTATGCGATTGCCGCGCTCTATTATGTCTTTATTAATACCTGATGGCACAACACCCATAACCCCGGCGCTCCATATCACATTTTTAGTTTTAATGCTTTTTCCGCCTTCAAATTTTATTTCCTCGCCATTATAACTTTCAACCTTTACATTTAATAAAACCTCTACGCCCATATCGGTTAAAAAGGTCTTAGCCGCTGCCGATCCCTGGTCAGAAAATGGGCCGAGCACCTTTGGTAAAAAATCTACCAGGTAAACCTTCATATCCTCTTTTTTCAGATCAGGATAATCGCGGGTTAGTATATGATTGCGCAATTCGGCCAATGCGCCTGCAAGCTCAACACCGGTGGGGCCGGCACCAACCAGTACAAAGGTTAGCAACGGTTCTTTTTCTTCTTTAGTTGCCTTTAATGAGGCCTCTTCAAGGTTTTGCAGGATAAGGTACCGTAAGTTCAACGCCTCGGGTATTGATTTCATGGGCATTGCATAATGCTCTATCTCTTTGTTGCCAAAAAAGTTGGTGGTCGATCCGGTTGCTATTACCAAATAGTCGTAAGTTATTTCGCCCAGGTCGGTGGCGATTGTGTTTTTTTCAAGATCAACGCCTGATACTTCGGCTATACGAAACCGGAAGTTTTTTTGCCCGCTAAAATTTTTTCTCAAAGAGAAAGCTATGGATTCTGATTCCAAACTCCCGGTGGCAACCTGGTACAGCAGTGGCTGAAAAGTGTGGTAGTTATGCTTATCAAGCATTAAAACATCAACAGGTTTATCTGTCAGCTGATTGGCAACCTCAAGGCCGCCAAAACCGCCGCCTATAATTACTACCTGGGGGAACTTTGATTTTTCAGTTGAATTCATAACCAGCGTTTTTATAAACAAATATAATATGTTGAATCATTAAGCCGTTTAATTAATTGAGGGCTATTTTATCATCAGCTGGCAGAAATACAAAAATCATTCCTCAAAAGGCAAATGACAATAAGGCATAAATTTTAATAAGTGATCTGTATCATTTTTAATAAGTGACCTGTATCATTTATATCAGGCTTTAATAGCAATAGCTTTGTAGTCACGAATTAACAATCTATTTACTATTTAAAAGAATATGATATGGAAAATTTAGTTTCAGACAAGGCAGCGTTGCAAACCGATGCACCATCCGGTATTAATTCAATTAATAATGCAACCATGAAAGCCCTGGTTTACCATGGTCCCGGAAAAAAATCATGGGAAGACAAACCAAAACCAACAATAACAAAACCAACGGACGCGATTGTAAAAATCTTGAAAACCACGATATGCGGAACGGACCTGCATATTATGAAAGGAGATGTTCCTACGGTTACTGACGGAAGAATAATTGGCCATGAAGGTGTTGGTGTAATAGAAGAGATTGGAAGCGCTGTAAGTAATTTCAAAATAGGCGATCATGTTATTATATCATGTATCACGTCATGCGGGAAATGCGAGTATTGCAAAAAAGGGATGTATTCGCATTGCGATGACGGTGGATGGATATTAGGTAATACAATTGACGGTACTCAGACAGAATTTGTTAGAATACCTCATGCCGACAACAGCCTTTATCATATACCTGCAGGGGCAGACGAAGAAGCGCTGGTTATGTTAAGTGATATTTTGCCAACTGGTTTTGAATGCGGTGTGTTAAACGGGCAAGTTAAACCCGGTGATGTTGTGGCAATTGTTGGCTCGGGGCCAATAGGTATTGCTGCTTTATTAACGGCTCAGTTTTATACGCCTGCAGAAATTATTATGATAGATCAGGATGATAATCGTCTTAGTGTGGCCAAAAAGTTTGGGGCAACGCACACCATTAATAATGCAAATGAAAATGCCATTGAAAAGATAATGAGCCTTACTAATAAAAAGGGAGTTGATGTAGCCATTGAAGCGGTGGGGATACCTGCTACTTTCGAGTTATGCGGCGATATTATTACCGCAGGTGGCCATATCGCTAATATTGGTGTTCACGGAAAAAGTGTTACACTTCACCTGGAAACGCTCTGGTCAAAAAATATAACCATCACTACCCGGCTTGTTGATACGGTTACTACACCTTTGCTGCTAAAAACCGTTCAATCAAAAAAAATAGAGCCGAATAAATTGATCACCCATCATTTTAAGCTGGATCAAATAATTGAGGCATATGATACTTTTGGAAATGCCGCGAAAGAGAAAGCCTTAAAAGTAATATTGGAAAGTTAGAAATAATTTATGCAAATAAAAAGCCGCCTTCTAAGCAATTAGAAGGCGGCTTTTTTTATTGTCGATTGGCAATAAATTGAACTTAATTCAACTTTTATCTCAGATCTTTTTTTCCAAAGTCTATAATTACCGGTGTCGCGATACAAATTGACGAATATGTACCAAAACATACACCAATTAATAATGAGAATGAGAAGCCACGTAAAACGTCGCCACCGAATATAAATAGTACTACCAACACAAACAATACGGTTAAAGCAGTAATTATAGTACGGCTTAATGTGTTGTTGATAGCGTTATTAATAACTTCTTTAGGCTCATCAGTTTTTGCATGATGTAAACTTAAGAACTCGCGGATACGGTCAAATACAACCACGGTATCATTAATAGAGTAACCTATTACCGTTAATATCGCTGCCACAAATGACTGGTCAATATCCAGAAATGGTAATACATGTCTGAAAATTGAGTAGAACGACAATACCATTAAAGCATCATGCGCCGTTGCAACCATCGCCGCTAAGCTAAATTGCCATTTGCGGAAACGGAACAATATATAAGCAGAGAGAACTAATATGGCAAACAAAACGGTCCATATAGCCGATTTTCTAAGTCCGTCGGCAATGGTTGCCTGTACTTTTTGTGAACTTAATATGTCTTTTTGGGTTGCCTGTGTTACCGCTTTTTTATTTAATGCAGTTAATAACGTTTCTACTACTTTTGCGTCAGCCGTAGTTGACGTATCTTCTATCATGTAGTTGGTAGTAACACTTATTTTATCGACACCTAAAGTTTTAACTTGTGTACCACTGCCTAAAACACCTTCAACAGCGCCACGTACATCATTATCAGTTGCATTTTTATTTTGGAAGCGCATGGTATAGCTACGGCCACCCTGGAAATCAACACCATAGTTAAAGCCCTGTACAAACATGGATATTATACCCGCAACAATAAATGTTCCTGAGAAAATATAAAACCTGAAACGTTTTTTAACAAACGCGAAGTTCGCGTTTTTAAAGGTATGTGAGCTCCATGGGTTTGAGAATTTAATATCCCAGCCTTTTTCAAGCATCCACTCAAATATTAATCTTGAAATTAATAACGAACAGAATAATGAGGTAATAATACCTATCATCAACGTAGTTGCAAAGCCTTGTATTGGGCCACTACCAAAAATGAATAGTATTAAACCCGTTAAGAAGGTACTGATGTTAGAGTCTAATATAGACGATAAAGCGTGTTTAAAACCATCGCTTATAGCCAGGCGTATTGATTTGCCTAAAGCTAATTCTTCACGCACACGCTCATAGATCAGTACGTTGGCATCAACCGACATACCGAACAATAACACGATACCCGCGACACCCGGCAAGGTTAACACAGCACGTAAGCTGGTTAATACCCCCATCAGGAAGAATACGTTGATAATAACGGCAACAACCGCTACCGTACCTGCACGGTTATAATAAGCAACCATGAATACTAACACTACCAATAGGCCCACTAAACATGAAAGCAAACCGGCGTTAATAGATTCCTGACCTAAAGACGGGCCAACCACATCCTCGCCAACTATACGGGCAGGAGCAGGCAAACGACCGGCTTTTAATACATTGGCCAAATCCTTGGTATCTTCAATAGTGAAACTTCCTGAAATAGAAGATACACCACCAGAAATTTCGTTCTGTACAGCAGGGGCAGAGTAAACATTATCATCTAACACAATTGCGATAGCTTGTTTTGTTTGTGCTGCCTGTGCGGTAACGGCGCGCCATTTTTCGGCTCCCTGCGAGTTCATGATCATTCTCACTTCGGGGCTGCCTTTTTGGTCAACATCATTTTGTGCATCAGTAATTACATCACCTTGTAATACCGGACCGTTTTCGGCGCCTGATAATTTAAGGGCATATAATTCAAATATTTTAGTTTTGTCAAGCGGTTTAACACCCCACGCAAATTTTAGGTTACGCGGCAATGAAGCCTTAACATCAGGGCTATGTAAATAAGTATTTACTTTAGCAGTGTCTTTTTGTAAAGCCCAGCCAACTGCAGGGCCCGGGCGCAGTTGCTGCTGGCCTTGCGCATCCTGATAAGAAGGGGTAGATAATATGCTTAACAACGGATGTGCAGCAATCAATTTATTCTTACCGCCTAATGAAGTATCCTTAGCGGCATTCTTTTCTACTTTGTTTAATAAAGCTAAACCACCTTTTGCGGCTGTTGTATCTTTCTTAGCAGTGGCAGTAACAGTAGTTTTTGCCGAGTCTTTAGCAACCGCTTTAGTTTTTGCAGCTAATAAATTATCTATACCAACAAGGGTTTGATAAAGGTCTTTGTTCTCAAAAGTTTCAAAAAACTCTAATTTGGCCGATCCTGATAAAAGTTTACGAACACGCTCAGGATCTTTAACACCCGGCAGTTCGATCAATATACGGTTAGTGTTTGGCTCTAAGCTAATGTTTGGTTGCGTAACACCAAATTGGTCAATACGTGTGTTTAAAACAGTGTATGATTGTTTTACAGCAATATCAGCTTCATCCTTTAAATATTTTTCAACTTCGCTGTTAGAAGCGTTGTATTTTAGATGCGCCTGGTTATCCTTAGTCGAAAAAATAGAGGCTAACTTTCCGTTTGGATTTAGTTTTTCGTATTCATTAACAAATAACGTAATGTAATCACTCTGGCTGGTTTTTGTATCAGCAGTAGCATTTACCAGCGCCTGGTTAAAAACCACATCCGGATTATTGTTTGATAACGCTTTTACCAACTCGGCTAATGATATCTGCATGGTAACGTTCATGCCGCCTTTAAGGTCAAGGCCAAGAGCAAGCTCCCTTTCTAAGCAGTATTGATAGGTGTGGCCCAAAACAGGATAAGCCGGTAATGATGAAACAGAATCAAGATATGCTTTTACTTTAGCGGTATCACCTTTGGCGTACGTTGCTGCATCCTTTTCAACTTTGTGGGCCACCCATGTAAACGAAAGTTGATATATACAAACAATCGTTAGCACTATGGCGAAAAATTTAATAACCCCTTTACCTTGCATCGTAAATTATAATATGTAATTAATTAGTTTATAAGCATTTTAAACAAGACGGCAAATCTAACAAAATTTTGCAAGCATGAAATTTAAAATTGAAACAATTTTAAAGGGAGGTAAGAGGTAAAAGGCAAAAGGTAAAAGATGGCTGATTGACAGATAGATAAGATAATTACTCTCTATTTTATTGAGCGCCATTTTAAAACACTGCCAACTGCCTGCTGCCAACTGTCCATTGGCTAAGCGCGTTCAAGCGTTACAAATGAGTATGGAAGCGTGTTTTTTTCGTCGGGTTCATGGTCCTGCCGTTCGGTTTCTTTCCATATGTCTGCTTTTATTTCAGGGAAGTAAGTATCTGCCTCAAAATCGGCATGAACAATCGTAAGATAGATCTTATCGGTTAAGTGCATGGCCTGTTTATAAATTTCGGCACCGCCAACAATAAAAACTTCGGCCTCATCAGCGCATAAAGCTAATGCAGCGTCGATAGAATTGACCACTTCGCAGCCCTCAATTGTTATCGGCTGGCGTGTTATAACGATGTTTCGGCGATTAGGCAGTGGCCTGCCGACAGAATCATAAGTTTTACGCCCCATAATTACGGTTCCGCCGGTAGTGATCTCTTTAAAGTGTTTCAGGTCCTTTGGTAAATGCCAAAGTAATTTATTGTCCTTGCCGATGGCGTGGTTTTCTGATATGGCTACTACGATGGATACGATCATTTCATTTGTATTTTTTATAGAAACGTCATTGCGAGGAACGAAGCAATCTCTGCCCTTGCTAATCAATGTGCTAATTGATCGTGCTGGCTAACGCCAAATGAGAGCTACCTTGTTGACTGTCTGTTGTAGAGATTGCTTCGTTCCTCGCAATGACGCGCGGAATTAATTATCAACTATCAGCTAATCTTTTAAGAGATACATCATCTTCTTGAAAACTTTCTCAATGAATTCTTCCAGTTTTTCTTTTCTTTATTATTTTCGACCTGTTTTTTGTCAGAATTCTGATTTTCTGTTTCTTCTTTCATTTTTTACAAACTATACCGCAACTGCCCCCTTAATATGCGGCCAGGGATCATAATTCTCTAATTCAAAATCCTCAAACTTAAAATCGAAAATATCTTTTACGTTAGGATTGATTTTCATGGTTGGCAGCTGGCGCGGCTCGCGGCTTAGCTGCAGCTTGGTTTGTTCCAGGTGATTATTGTAAAGGTGTGCATCGCCAAAAGTGTGTACAAAATCGCCCGGCTCCAAATCGCATGCCTGAGCCACCATCATAGTTAACAACGCGTATGACGCTATATTAAACGGCACGCCCAAAAATATATCGGCACTGCGTTGATATAGCTGACAAGATAGTTTGCCTTTTAGTTCCCCCTTCAGGGGATTAGGGGGCGCCACGTAAAACTGGAACAGCATATGGCAGGGCGGCAACGCCATTTGGTTTACGTCGGCAACGTTCCATGCCGATACAATGATGCGGCGCGAATCGGGGTTAGTTTTTATTTGGTTGATGACCTGGCTTATCTGGTCAATATGCCCGCCATCAGGTGTGGGCCATGAGCGCCATTGGTAACCATATACCGGCCCTAAATTTCCATTCTCGTCTGCCCATTCATCCCATATACGTACGCCATTTTCTTTCAGGTAACTAATGTTGGTATCGCCCTGTAAGAACCATATCAGCTCATGTATAATGGATTTTAAATGCAGCTTCTTTGTTGTAACCAACGGGAAGCCCTCCTGCAGGTTAAAACGCATCTGGTAGCCAAATACACTAATGGTGCCGGTGCCGGTACGGTCGTGCTTTTGAGTGCCGGTTTCCATTACATGGCGCATTAGGTCGAGATACTGCTTCATTTTTAATGAGTGATTGAGTGAATGATGGAATTGAGTGAATGTTTAATTCCTGACGCAAATAAAAATAATCTATTTTTGGTATCCTAACGGATGTGTAAAAATAAGCATTGTGTTAATCATTCTATGATCATATTTCCAAATGCCAAGATAAATATTGGCCTTAATATAACCGAACGCCGCCCTGATGGCTACCATAACCTGGAAACCATTTTTTACCCGGTAAAAATAAATGATGCGCTGGAGATTATTGAAGCCGATACATTGAGCTTTGAATCATCCGGCCTGTATATTCCCGGCAGGATGGAAGATAATCTTTGCGTGAAAGGCTATCACCTGTTAAAAAAAGATCATGACCTGCCGCCGGTAAAAATTCATCTGCATAAAAATATTCCGATTGGCGCGGGCCTGGGCGGCGGATCTGCCGATGCCGCTTTTTTTATCAGGCTGATGAATGAGAAGTTTGATTTAAATTTATCAATCGACCAGCAATTAAACTACGCCCGCCAATTAGGCGCCGATTGCGCTTTCTTTATTGAAAATAAACCGGTGTTTGCTTTTGACAAGGGTAATGAGTTTGAATCGATAAAATTAGACCTCTCAGGCTATGAAATAGTTTTAGTGATGCCAGACATCCACATATCAACTGCCGAGGCCTACAGTGGCGTAAAACCGGCCATGGTGAAGCAATCATTGTTAGAGTTGATTTACACGCCAATTACAGAATGGAAAAATCACATCAAAAATGATTTTGAAAATAACATCTTCAAAAACCATGTGGAGATAAGAGGGGTGAAGGCCGCACTGTACCAAGCAGGCGCTGTCTATGCCAGCATGAGCGGGAGCGGGGCATCCGTATTCGGTATCTTTAACAAAACCCCCGATCTTGGCGAGCTGGAGCAAGACAACCAGGTGTTCTACAATATCTAAAAAAAATCTTCTTTAAGGATGACTGATGTAATCGCGGTCTTCATCACTTAGTGTGTCGGGTTTGTTGTTGTCGTCGTCATCGCCGTGGTAATCTCCGCTAATGCTTCTAACTTTTTTGGGTCTTCCTACCAACACACCTAAAATAAATGCGATTACAGATACGGCCGTTAGCATTACCAGCTTGGGCATATAAAAGGTGCTAAACAAAAAATTAAATTTTACTTGTTCTGTGTTTTGCATTAATACTACTGTAAGCAATACAGTAATAAAAATAATGACCATTGTTTTTATGCGCATAGTTTTTGGCGTTTAACAGTTTTAGCCAATATCCGCTTTTTAAATGTGTTATTAAAATCATTTCAAAAAATAGGGTGGGCAGCAAAATTGATCAGCGTAATGTTAATTTGAAAAACATGGAGGGTTGTGGATTTTTAAAAAGTCAAAACCGGTAGTTTTTATTTTTGAGATTTTTTTGCATTATCATAAAATTACCGCCTATTTATGCATTGTTAAAATGCACTGTTAAAAAGTTGTGTCTTTAACTCGGTTTTCCAAAATTCTGCCTGCCTGGCACAATGCCGTATTTTTTGGCATAATTTAAATATAGCGCTTTCAGTACACTAACAGCTCGTGTTTTTGATGAAAATAGCTTTACTGATTTTATTGTTTAGATAACATATATTATATATTTGATTAACAGGTATTTATGTGTTTATTTAATTGTAATAAATCAGAAATACTAACTATTTTAGTAATTATAAAAATTAAAATTTATAAATAGTTAAATAATGACTTTAGTTAAAAAGTATAATTATTTGATTAACAGTATATTATTTATTAAATTAAAATTATCTTTTAATTTTTTATTTCAAAAAATTGTGCTAAAATAAGGTATGAATTGACTATTTATAGTAGAATGAAAATAGTAGATTTCAATACACAAATTTATTATTGAAATTTCGCGTAAAATCAATTCAAATTTGTAAAATGTATGCAAGTGCGTGTGAAATTCAAGATAGCTTAGAGAGGCTTAAAATGGATGTAGTAGCAATGTGAATATCATCCCCTACCCTGTGAGTTTTAAATTATAGCACGGATTTCAGGAAGTATATCAGGTGAATATTAACGATTAGTACGCTTGTGAATTTGCTTTTGGGCTACCGGGAACAGGAAGATGGTAGATAAAATTATTAATGCACCTACCCAAAATCCGGTGGTCATTTTATTCATATCGCCAAAAAAAAGGAAAGACATTAGTATGCCATATACCGGCTCAAGGTTGGTAATGAGCGCCACCCGGAAGGCCGAAAGCTCGCGCATTACTGATACGCCGGCAACATATGCAAGCGATGTGCAGATAGTGCCAAGCAGTAGGAGATAACCAATATCAGAGTTCTTTAACAGCATGGCATGGTTAAATCCGTTAGTGAAAAGCAGGTATACAGTGGCCCAGAAAAAGGCGCCGGTAAGCTCATAAAATGAGATAATAGCAGGCTCTAACTTTTGGACCTGTTTGGAGTTAATGATAGAAAATATACTTGCAAACAGGGCGCTTAACAGGCCGGCTATAATGCCCTTAGTGTATCGGGTTTCAAATTTAAATATTAAAACTATACCTGTAATAATTAAAAGACCCGCTATTATCTCCAGTTTTGAAATTCGCTTTTTATTGAATAAGGGCTCTAATACAGCCGTAAATAAGGTCATGGAAGAAAGGCATACCAACGTAACCGGAACGGTAGAAAGCTTGATAGAGGCGAAGAATAATATCCAATGCCCGCCTACTAAAGCACCCGTAAAGAACAATTTTAAGAAGGTATTGCGGCTAACTTTAAAGGCTGTTTTATTAAATTTAAAGTAAAAAAACAGCGAAACCATGGCTATTAATACGCGATACCAAACCAATTGTACTGCAGATATGGATATTAAAGCGCCTAAAATGCTGGTAAATCCCCAAATAAATACCGTGAAATGGAGTATAAGCAGGTTTTTATTAAGCTCAGAAGTGTTGGCGCTCCTTTGTGCCATTTATTTAGGTGCTTTATAAAGTAAATAACAACCCAATACACCAAACAAAAAGTTAGGCAAAGCCGCCGCAATTAAAGACGGAAGACCACTTTTTATGGCAAATACCAGTGCAAACTTATCAACCACTATATAGGCAAAACAAAGAAACAGGCCTATACCCAAAGGTAAGCCGATACCGCCGCGCACCCTGCGCGAGGATATAGAAACGCCTATCATGGTAAGTACGTATGATGCTAACGGATATATGAAGCGCTTGTATTTTTCGTACTGCATATCCTTTAGGTTACCGGCTCCCCTTATCTTCTCTTTATCAATGTTCTTATTTAAAACAGACGTAGACATAGCCGAATACACATTATCATGCATCTCAAAATCAGATGGGCTGAGCTCAAGGGTAGTATCTTTTTGCGGCAGGTTCATATTCAGCTTTTCCCGTAAGCCGTTTACATAGCGTATAGAATAGTTTTTAAGGCTCCATTTTCTTTTCAGAGAATCAAAAGTAGCGGTGTTTGCAACAATTTTTTCGCGTAGTTTATCGCCGTCAAACTTCTCCAAAACAAACTGGTAAGCGGTTTTAGAGGCATTATCATAAGACTGTACGTAAACATAAGTACGTGTATCTAATTGCAGGTGTACCTCATTTTTTGTAGGATCGCCATTAAAACCATGCGTATTTTCAAACTTTACCTTTAGCTCATTGGTATATGGGATAAGGTAAACATTAGCAAAAAGCGAAACGATAAAAATTAAAGTAGCCGATACAAAGTACGGTCTTAAAAAACGATTGAAACTTGCTTTACCGCTTAGTATGGGCACAATCTCTGTTTGATTTGCCATTTTTGCGGTAAAATATATCACCGCCAAAAAAGTAATCAACGGCGATAGCAGGTTCATGAAAAACGGAATAAAGCCGGCGTAATATTTAAACGCTATATCATAAACGGTAGCATGGTGGGATAAAAAGTTATCCAGGTGTTCTGATATATCAAAAACTACTGATATACCTATAACTATAAATAAAGTAAAAATAAAGGTGCCCAGGTATTTCTTTATGATATACCAGTCAATTATTTTTAAGTACTTATCTAATAATTGTTTCATTTATAATCTTTGGCCCAAACGGCTAACCATTGTATTTTTCCAGCTATAAAACTCGCCTGTAATTATTTTTTTACGTGCTTCTTTAACCAGCCATAAGTAAAAGTGCAGGTTATGCAAAGTAGCTATCTGTGCACCCAGCATTTCGCCCGAGTGTATCAAATGCCTTAAATAGGCTTTTGTGTAATTTTTATCGGCAAACAATTCGCTATCATCTTCAATTGGCGAAAAATCGTTCTTCCACTTTTCGTTCTTAATATTAATAACGCCATTTTTTGTAAAAAGCATGCCATTACGCGCATTGCGGGTTGGCATTACACAATCAAACATATCAATACCTAAAGCAATATTTTCCAGTAAATTTATAGGTGTACCAACACCCATTAAATAACGTGGTTTTTGCTCAGGTAATATATTGCACACCAATTCTGTCATAGCGTACATTTCTTCGGCAGGCTCACCTACAGACAGGCCGCCTATGGCATTGCCCTCCCGCTCGAAAGAAGCAATAACCTCTGCCGACCGTACCCGCAGATCTTTATAAACAGATCCCTGCACTATCGGAAAAAGGGTTTGACTATAACCATATTTAGGTTCTGTAGTATCAAAACGCTCACAGCAACGCTTCAACCAGCGATGCGTCATTTCTATTGATTTTTTGGCGTAGGTATAATCGCAGGGGTAGGGTGTGCACTCATCAAAGGCCATAATAATATCGGCACCAATAACGCGCTGAATATCCATTACATTCTCTGGTGTAAACAAGTGTTTTGAACCGTCGATATGTGAGCGGAACGTTACGCCTTCTTCTTTTATCTTGCGTACTTCACTTAAAGAATATACCTGGTAGCCGCCGCTATCTGTTAAAATAGGGCCGTCCCAGCCATTAAATTTATGCAAGCCGCCTGCGCCTTCCAACACATCTAAACCGGGCCGTAAATATAAATGATAGGTGTTGCCTAATATTATTTGTGCCTCAATATCATTTTTAAGCTCATGCTGATGAACAGCCTTAACGGTACCTGCTGTACCAACAGGCATAAAAATAGGGGTTTGTATGGTCCCGTGATCGGTAGTAATCTCGCCCGCACGGGCTTTAGAAAGCGGATCTTGTGCTGTTAAATTAAATTTCATTTTTGCGGAGCAAAGGTAGAGATTAAAGATTAGGTATTAAAGATCAGAGATTAGTTAATTGGCAATTAATATCCTATCGTTTTACTAAAAATACTTGAATTTTCACCTGCGAATGCCTGATCCCTGCCCTATAATTAACTAAGCTCTAATTTTCTTAACTAATCTCTAATCTTCAATCTTTAATCTCCAATATTTTTTCCAAATTTGCTGCATATTTACTACGTGTTGGAAACTTATATACGAGTCACATTATTTGTTGTTTTTTTACTGGCTTTTATTGTCCAGTTATACTATCTTATCAGTAGCCATAAATCGCTGTCGTCATACATAGTGCCGGATGAATTGCCGGACGTTAAAATACCCATATCTATAATAATAAGTGCCCGTAACGAAGCAAAGAACTTAAACGAAAACCTTCCCTTTATATTACAGCAAAATTATCCTGATTTTGAAGTGGTGGTAATAAATGATTGCTCGTACGATTCCTCAGATATTGTTTTGGAAGTATTAAAAGAAACTTATCCTCACCTTAAAATAGTAACCATTACAGAGCATGAGCGCTTTAAAACGGGAAAAAAATTCGCGCTTACTTTAGGTATCAAGGCAGCAAAGAGCGAACATTTGATATTTACAGATGCCGATTGCCGGCCAGCTTCGTCAAACTGGATAACCCGTATGGCCGCTCACTTTAACAATGAGGTACATATTGTATTAGGCTACTCGCCTTATTATAAAACCGGTAATTTTTTAAATTCGATTATTCGTTTTGAGACTTTAAAAACGGCTATAAATTACCTGTCGGCAGCGTTAAATGGTGGCGCTTACATGGGTATAGGCCGTAATTTAGGATATACCAAAACACTGTTTTTTGCCAACAAAGGTTTCGCGGCACATATGCATGTAATATCTGGTGATGATGATCTTTTTGTAAATCAAAATGCAACCGCTACCAATACCGATATTGAGATACACCAGGACGCCTTTGTGTTTACATCAGCCAAAACTACTTTGGGAGCCCTGTATCGTCAAAAAAAGCGACATATGGGGGTTGGTAAATTGTATAAGAATACACATCGCTACATGCTAAGCTTTGATGCTTTGAGCGGCTTTGTATTTTACGGATTGCTTATTTGGAGCCTGGCCTATTATTTTGAACCTTTATTTGCTTTAGGATTGTTCTTTTTTAGATGGATAATCCAAATAATAATCTATCGTAAAACATTTAAAAAATTAAATTCGGCATCACAATTGTGGTGTTTGCCATTTTTTGATTTTGTTTACTACATTTATATTAATGTGTTTGGCTTTATAGGCACCTTTGTAAAAACTACTCAATGGAAATAAATTCGAATTTTACTGAAAATGCGAAGAATGACTTCCACTTGGTAGTCAAAGCAAGGGAAGGGAGCCAAAAGGCGTATGCCGACCTAATGCAACGCTATAAAGATTCCATCTATTTTATGGTGCTTAAAATGGTAAACAATAAGGAAGATGCTATGGACCTTACTGTAGAAACCTTTGCCAAAGCATTTGAGAAACTGGATAAGTATCAGCCGGATTATGCCTTTAGTACCTGGCTATTTAGGGTGGCTACTAATAATTGTATTGATTTTATCCGGAAAAAAAAGCTTAATACCACCTCTATTCATGGTATGACAGATGATGACGGCGACGAAAAACAGTTGCAAATAAAGGCTGATGTTTTAAACCCAGAAGAAACTTCTATCAAAAAACAACAAACCGAAGAGTTGAAATTGTTAATACAAAGCTTACCGGCACGTTATCGTAATTTAATTACCCTGCGTTATTTTGATGAACTATCATACGAAGAAATTGCACAGCAGCTTGATTTGCCCTTAGGTACGGTTAAGGCGCAATTATTTAGGGCGAGGTACTTGCTTGGCAATATTATTAACCGCTTTAACCGGGATGACATCTAAGCAGCTCTTTACCTATTTTCCCGGATTAACACCCATCCAGCAGCAACAATTTGAACAACTGCCCGCCTTATATGAGTTCTGGAACAACCAGATCAATGTAATATCACGCAAGGATATTGACCAGCTTTTTGAGCGGCATGTATTGCACTCATTGGGTATTGCCAAAATAATACCTTTTTTACCCGGCGAAAGCGTGCTTGATGTGGGTACCGGTGGGGGCTTTCCGGGGATACCGCTGGCTATATTGTTCCCGGATACACAGTTTTATCTGGTTGATTCTATCGGTAAAAAAATAAAAGTAGTGCAGGAAGTTGCAAGCGCGCTCGGACTTAAAAATGTACGTGCATCACACCTTCGCGCCGAACAGGTTGACGAGAAATTCGACTTTATAGTATCCCGCGCCGTAACCCGATTAGGCGAGTTTTATCCATGGATAAAAGGCAAGTTCAATAAAACATCAAAAAATAAATTGCCTAACGGCATTCTATACTTAAAAGGCGGCGACCTTGCCGAAGAGATCAAAGAATCTGGCTTAAAAGTGCAGCAATATTACCTTAAAGATTATTTCGCCGAAGAGTTTTTTGAAACTAAGCAGGTGATATATGTGAAGGGGTAATTTCTATTTCTTGGCCAAAGTGTATTCGCCCCAAAAATAGGTAGGTGAAAATGAGGTGGTCATCATTGGCGGTGGGGGGGGAGCATCTCCGCTACGCACAGTTTGAGCAGGCTCATTTACTTTAATTTGATAACTAAAAGCATCAGCACCATCATTTGGCAGAGATAAAAATTTCAGAGGTATTGCCAGTTCGCAGGTATAAACCAGGTCGCTGTCAAACCGCGATGCTGCTTTTATACCCTCGTTGTTATAAATAGAAATAGAAGGATCAGGAATTGATTCTACCCCTGATATATTGATCATTTTATCTTTCGCTTCGAGCAGATCGTTCAGGTCGTTAACCTTTATTGGGGCTGTACCGGCTTCGCGCTTTTCAATACCCTTATGGGCAAGTAAATTTGTTACGCCGGCCATATCTGCATCGCGTAATACCGGGTAAGTAATGGATACATGTTTTTCGTCCATTTTCTTTAAGGAATGATTTATGGTTAAGGTAATGCCCCCTCTTAAAATTTTATCGACCACGTCATGATATTTAGATTGCACTGTTAAATACAGCCATTTGTCGTCATTAGAAAGTGTGTAAGCGATATCCGTAGCATTGTTATAGGCCTGGAGTTTATAATTCCATTCTATTGCCTGGCCATCAATTTTAATGTTGGCTGGTGCCCGTAGGCTAACCTTTTGCACGGTTGGTAATTTTTGGGCGTTGGCAGTAATTGAAATAATAAAAAGAGCCAACACAGGCAACACCAGTTTAGCAGAGGTTAAAATTATATTTCTCATCACAAAGGTTGGTTAGGAAATTGATTATCTAAATATAAAACTATTTTTTTAGTTTATGAATATTATTTTTTTAGTTTTTGAAAAAATAAAATAATTGCATAGCGCGCCGTCTACTCACCCGATCATCGCTACGCTCGATCACCCTGTCTTCGGCAAGCCGTAAAGAGGGTTTTGTACTCGGTGGGCTAAAGATTTGTCAACTTTTAAAAAGTTGACAAATCTATTTTTAATAAGCAACCCTCTTTCCCGCTTGCGGAAGAGAGAGTCGCGCACGAAGTGCCGCGGGGTGAGTAATCACCGTCATCCCAATAAAAAAATAACTTTGCTAAAAATTATAGCAAGTTTTTTCTATTTTAGATGCTTATAAAATATATGTCTGTACTCCATCAAATAGCTTTAACTTTTTTAAAAAACATTGGTCCGGCCATAGGCAAATTATTAGTTAGCCATTTAGGCAGTGCCGAAGCCGTATTTAATGCACCAAAGCATAAACTGCTTGATGTGCCCGGTATTGGAGATAAAACCATAAGAGAACTTAATTTTGATGATGCCCTGCAAAAGGCAGCCGATGAAATAAAGTTTGTAGAGAAGAATGGGATAGAAGTGATTTTTTACACCGATAAACGCTATCCCAAACGATTGAAAAACTGCTTTGATTCGCCTATACTATTATATAGTAAAGGTAATGCCGATTTGAACGCACGCCGCATTATCAGCATAGTAGGCACCCGCAATGCTACCGATTATGGCAGGTACCTTTGCGCGCAATTAATTGAAGAGCTGCAGCAATATGATGTTTTAGTAGTAAGCGGCCTGGCCCTGGGGATTGATGTAACGGCTCATAGAGAATGCCTGAAAAATAATGTAACCACAGTAGGGGTATTGGGCCATGGTTTAGACAGGATATATCCATCGCAAAATAAAGGAACCGCTGATAAGATGCTGGAGCATGGCGGGTTATTAACAGAGTATCCTTCAAATACTATCCCCGGCAGGGAGAACTTTCCGCAGCGTAACCGTATTGTGGCCGGCATTGCCGATGCTACTATTGTTATTGAAGCCAGCATAAAAGGCGGCGCGTTAATAACTGCCGAAATTGCCAATTCATATAACAGGGATGTATTCGCTTTTCCGGGTAGGATGGATGATGTATATTCTGAGGGGTGTAACTTTTTAATCAGAAACAACAAAGCCGCGCTGCTTACCTGCGTTGCCGACCTTGCGTACAGCCTTGGATGGGAAAAGCCTGATAACACTAAACCGGTTGAACAATTTATGCTGCCTTTAGATCTATCGGCCGAGGAACGTACCATATTTGATATTATCCAACAGCATAAAGCACCATTGGCAATTGATGACCTCACCATAAAAATCAATATGCCCATGAGCCAGCTGGCCATGAACCTGTTAAATATGGAAATGCAGGGTTTTATACGGAGCTTACCGGGTAAGATGTACCGCGTTAATTAATAAAGCCGCCGTATAAACGGCGTAGCCCCATGAAAAGACAAGATATAATTTACATTAATTATATGCCCGCCAGGGTCGCCCGCAGAGGGTTTGAGTCACTGTTTCAGGTAAAAAAAAGTGTTTCACATCAGGTGTTTCACCCTGTTTTTGCAAAAATCCATAAAATAGCATAAAGCGCTAATTGTTAGATATTTATATCGTTTGATCTAAAGCTTTTGTACTGTTTCAAAGTGTTTCACACATTTTGTCAAATTTCTATAAATCAATGGGTTAACCTAAAAGAGTGTTTCATGTGTTTCATTTATTTGTGAAACACTGCATTACTTATTTGAGTCTGGATTTTGCACTTTGGGCTGAACCACATTTTGTAAATACTATTCCATCTAACAAAACGTTCAAATTATTGTCTACCTACCAAAAGCTATGATACTATTTGCATATGCCGGCAATATGAATGTAGAGAAGTTTGCTAAAACTGTTCCCTCTGCAAAGAAACTTGGTGTTGCTAAACTGCTGGGATATAACTTTGCTTTTAACAGTACCGGCGATGATGAATCGGCTAAAGCAAATGTGGTAAAGTCTTCTGATCCGGATGCCATAGTATGGGGTGTTTTAATAAAATACAACGACGATGAGCGATCTGATTTTTATGACCCAACCTGGAGTACAACACTAAAGCTGGAGCCGGTACTATGCTTTGATATGGATAGTAATATTTACCATGCCGAAGTATTTGTAACGCAACCACATGCTATTACTACGCACCTTTTGCCTTATGACTGGTATCATAATAAAATATTGAAACTGGCAAAAAATGCAGATCTTCCTGCGCATTATATTAGTCAGATAGCTATCATGCCTTACAAAACTGATCCCGACGAGGTACGCAGGCAAAGAAGATTAAAGAAACCATAACAAAAAAGGCCCCCACCGAAGATGGAAGCCGTTAATATTTAACAGGGTTAATATTATATCAGGTTGCTATCGGCCAATACCTGGTTCATAGCACGTACAGCATCGGCACTTTTGTTAAAAGAAGCCTGCTCATCGGTAGTTAATTTAAAGTCGACGATCTTTTCCCATCCGCCTTTTCCTAAAATTACAGGAACAACTAACGAGATATCTTTTTGGCCATACTCACCATCTAAAGCTACACCGCATGATAATAGTTTTTTCTGGTCGCGTACAATTGCTTCAACCATAAACGCGGTACCGGCACCCGGTGCATACCAGGCAGATGTACCAATTAACTTAGTTAAAGTAGCACCGCCAACCATGGTGTCAGCAACAACCTTATCCTGTTGCTCTTTGCTTAAAAACTGAGTAACAGGTATGCTGTTCCAGGTTGCATGATTAATCAACGGGATCATAGTGGTATCCCCATGACCGCCAATAACAACCGCGTTAAGATCAGCAGGAGAGCAACCCAGTTCCTGGCTCAGGTAATATTTAAACCTTGCAGAATCTAAAGCGCCACCCATACCTATAATACGGTTCTTAGGTAAGCCTGATGTTTTCAGCGTTAGGTAATTCATGGTATCCATCGGGTTTGAAACCACAATGATGATGGTATTTGGCGAATGTTTTAAAATGTTTTCGGTAACACTTTTTACAATGTTAGCATTGGTGCCAATCAGCTCCTCGCGGGTCATGCCCGGTTTACGTGGCAGTCCCGAGGTTATAATAACAACTTCCGAATCGGCAGTTGCAGCATAATCATTAGTAACACCTTTTATTTTGGTATCAAACTCTAATAGGGCAGAGGTTTGCATCATATCGATAGCCTTACCTTCGGCAAAACCTTCGCGTATGTCTAATAAAATAAGTTCTTCTGCTAATTCTTTTCTTGCGATGTTATCCGCACATGTAGCGCCAACAGCTCCGGCACCAACAACTGTTATTTTCATAATATTTTATATTTTATAAGAAGGAATTAAATTGCTTGCAATTTTAAGAAAAAATTATAAAATACTGTCTTCACATTGTTAAAATAGCATTAAATCTCAATTAATACTCATTCAGCTATAAATATATCAGCTTTTTCTTTAGCTGATATCAGCAGATAATGTTATTGTTTAACAGTTAAATTTTTAATGAAATTAGCAAAAACATACTATTTGCATTTTTTACGGCTTTATTTTGCTGTTTTTATTGTCATTAAAGTGCTTTTTTTAAACATTTTTAATTTTTTTTCTATTTTTTTGATAAAATTTGCAAAAAATAGAATTTTTAATATAAATTTGCTTGCATATACCTAAGCATTGTAGTGAAACGTATTATCTGAATCAAACTTTACAAAATATAATTAAACATGGCAACAAAACTCGAGTACATTTGGCTTGATGGATACAAACCAACACAAAGCCTTCGTAGCAAAACAAAAATTGAAAAAGATTTCAGCGGTAAATTAGAAGATTGCCCGCTTTGGAGCTTTGATGGTTCATCAACCGAGCAGGCACCAGGTGGTTCATCTGATTGCGTTTTGAAACCGGTATTTATTTGTAAGGACCCGCAAAGAAAAGATGCTTACTTAGTAATGTGCGAAGTTCTTGATTCAAAAGGTGTAGCACATGAGTCTAACGGCCGTGCGCTTATCCAGGATGATGATAATGATTTCTGGTTTGGTTTTGAGCAGGAATATTTCCTGTGGGATCCAAAAACAGATAAACCTCTTGGTTTCCCGGCTGGTGGTTATCCGGGTCCGCAAGGCCCTTACTATTGTTCAGTAGGTGCTAACAATGCTTATGGTCGCGAAATTGTTGAAGAACACTTAGACGTATGTTTAGAAGCTGGTTTGAACGTTGAAGGTATCAACGCCGAAGTTGCTGCCGGACAATGGGAATTCCAAATATTCTCTAAAGGTGCTAAAGATGCTGGCGACCAAATTTGGGTTGCACGTTATTTACTGGAAAGAATTGGCGAAAGCTATGGCGTTGCCATTAACTGGCATTGCAAACCATTAGGTACTTTAGATTGGAATGGTTCTGGCATGCACGCCAACTTCTCGAACACTACTTTACGTACTGCAAACAGCAAAGCTAAGTTTGAAGCTATCTGCGAAGCTTTCCGTCCTGCGGTTGCTGAGTGTGTTGCCGTATATGGTGCGCATAACGAGTTACGTTTAACCGGTAAACACGAAACTGCATCTATAACTGATTTTAGCTATGGTGTGTCAGATCGTGGTGCTTCTATCCGTATCCCGCTTTATACTGTTGATCATGACTGGAGTGGTTACTTAGAAGATCGTCGCCCTAATTCGGCTGCAGATCCATATAAAGTAGCTGCAGTTATTATTAAAACTGTAAAAACAGCTAAAGTTTAATATTTAACTATTAACTATACTTAAAAGCGATGGGTTTACTCATCGCTTTTTTTGTTTAGATACTCCAGGTAATCTCCTGATTTGATCTGCTTCAATCCATCAACAGGCAGATTGTATAAATATACCCAGCAATCTATAGCGCCATTTGTACTTTCAACTTGTAACAACTCACGGATAAATAAATTAGGCTGGTGCTGATCGGTGCCAAATCCTTCGTAATCATCCAATATTTTTAATGCTTCTTCAGGATAGTTTAATTGGTAAATACTACCGGTTACATCATGCGTACCATTGGTATCGATAATCGCCCCGGGGTATTCTCCAATATCATACAACTTTCCTTTAAATTTACCCGTACTATGCAAATGGGCATTGCAGCTTAAGTATACAGCAAATTCATTGCCGGCATTTAATAATGAACCATAAACAAACAATAATTCATTTATCATCTTTAAATATAAAATTTTAAGCTAGTATAACTATCTTGCTTAATATTGAATGATTTTTTACCTATATCATGAACGAACATCAAATTACAGCATATTTACAAGAAAACAATAGTCAAAAAATAAAATTCGCGTTTGCAGATATTGATGGCGTTTTGCGTGGAAAGCTAATTCATCCCAAAAAATTCATAGACGGTTTGCAAAGTGGTTATGGTTTTTGTGATGTAGTATTTGGCTGGGATAGCAGTGATGTTTGTTATGATAATGTACAGCTAACCGGCTGGCATACCGGTTATCCGGATAAGCCTTGCCATATTGATCTGTCCACCTTTCGTACGGTGCCGTGGCAGGAAAATATTCCGTTTTTTTTAGGTGATTTTAGTGATCCTGATGGTAATGGGTTGGCTGCCTGTCCACGCAGTTTGTTAAAGCGTATTACCAAACAATGCGAGGAAATGGGTTTTCATCCGGAATTCGCGCAGGAGTTTGAATGGTTCAATTTCAAAGAAACACCTCAAAGCTTGCAGGATAAAAATTTCACTAAGTTACAATCGCTAACTCCGGGCATGTTTGGCTATTCTATACTGCGTACATCTGAAAATAATGAATTTTTTAATGATCTGTTTAATCTATTAGCGCAATTCAATATCCCGTTAGAGGGTTTGCATACCGAAACCGGTCCGGGTGTTTATGAAGCGGCAATACTGCATACGCATGTTTTAGAAGCTGCAGACAGGGCAGTGCTTTTAAAAACCGCTGTAAAGGAAATTGCTTATAAACATGGCATCATAGCCACCTTTATGGCTAAATGGAATGAGAACTTACCGGGATGCGGCGGCCATATCCATCAAAGTTTATGGAACAAGGATCAATCTGAAAATTTGTTCTATAATGGCAGCGATACCAATAAAATGAGCGATCTGCATAAGCAATATTTAGCAGGGCAATTATATTGCCTGCCGCATATATTGCCAATGTATGCGCCAACTATAAATAGCTATAAACGTTTAATAGAGGGCGCATGGGCGCCAACAACCATTACCTGGGCCGTTGAAAACAGGACTACGGCTTTCCGTGTATTAAATTCATCAGAAGCTTATACACGGTTAGAAACTCGCATACCGGGCGCCGATACCAACCCATACCTGGCTATGGCTGCCGCGCTGGCATCTGGTTTATATGGTATTAAAAATAAACTGAGTTTAGATATACCACAAACTATTGGCAATGGTTATCAAAATGCGGCCAACGGTAAAATTGCGTCAAATCTTTATGATGCTACTATGGACATGAAGAACTCGGCCATTGCTAAAGAAATATTAGGAAATGATTTTGTTGAGCACTTTACACAAACCCGTTTATGGGAATGCAAGCAATTTGCTAAAAGTGTAACAGATTGGGAGCTGAAAAGATATTTTGAGATAATTTAGATCATATTAATAGCATAGTTGAGACTGTGTTATATCTTTGCGGTCCTTTGAATAATATATAACCCGAATGGACTATTCTATAATTATAAAAAAAGCGTGGGAAGGATATGATGCTTCAAAAAGTATTAAAAACATTGAAGATATCAGTGCGATGGTTTCTACAAACCGGGTATTCAGGATAACTTTTGATGACGACGATATAATTATTGCCAAGCTATCCTATTTTGGCAAGTACGAATATTTTAAAGAAGATCACCGCATAATACATAGTTTATCAAATAACCTGCTTTATCCTTTTGAAAATTTCCTGGCAAAATCATTATTAAAAAACAACCGGGTATACATATATCATTATAAATACAGAAAAACAGATGCCTGGGTAGTTTTTTATAACCCCACCCGCATATTTGACCGTATGCCTAAAAGGTTGGATGAGTATCATATCCGTAAGTTGGGCCAGCAAGTGGGTAAGTTTCATAAAGCTTGTGCCCGCATAAAGAATGTATTGCCAAAATCATCCAAAACGCTACGTACTGATATTTACTCGCTGATGCACCAGTTAGAGGTGAACGAAAAGCAATTTGGTACAGCCATGCAGGTTGATTTTTTGAAATACCATTGCGAAACATTCCTGCGTAACCGCTCTAAATATAACATGAGCTCGTTCGAGATCATCCCGGTTTTTATTGATTGGAACATAGGTAATTTTTCTGTAGATGCTAATTTAAATCTTTATTCGAGATGGGATTATGATTGGTTCCGGATGAGTTACCGGATACTTGATTTTTATTTTTTAAGCAGGGTAGTATCTGATGTGGGCGACCGTACTGTGTTTAGTTATGGTATTAAAACACTAACTGAAGATCGCTTTATAACATTTTTGGAAGAATATCACCAAATAAATCCTTTAACTGCTAATGAAATTAGATTTTTAAAAGAAGCTTATCGTTTTTTTATTTTAAATTATGTCATCAAAGATGGTAAGTACTTTTTTAGCGAACAGTATGCAAAAAAATTACAGGGAGAAGCTTTTGATATTTATCTTCCATCTGTCGACAGGGACTTTGATGCAGAGAAAATTATTAAAGCATTGAATTTAGAATAGGAAGCTGTGAGTAGTAAATGATGAGTGGTTTGATAAGAAATTCTATATTTGAATAGCTGTTCATCATGTTAATTTATAAAGTATTAATAGTAACCATTCACCACTCACTATTCACCACTCACCGCTCACATGCAACGCATTGATAATTTTAAAACTATAATTGATAAGTATAATGTTATCTTTTTTGATGCTTATGGGGTGATAAAAAATCACCAGGGATTAGTGCCCGGTATTGAAAAAACTTTTGAATATCTTAAAGAACAGCAAAAGGAATATTATATAGTTACCAATGATGCCTCACGCAGCCCGGCCCAATTGGCAGCATCTTACCATAAAATGGGTCTGCATGCTATAACACCCGGTCGTATTATATCATCGGGTATGTTAACCAAAGAGTATCTTGATCTTAAAGTTGAGGATGGAATTGTAGCTTATTTAGGTACAGAAGATTCCGCACATTATATTGAAAGTTCAGGCTTGCATACTATACCGGTAAATCAAATAAGCAGCAGTAATATTGATAGGGTAAACGCCCTGATATTTTTAGATGATGAGGGTTTTGACTGGCGCAGTGATTTAAATATTGCTGTTAATTTATTGCGTAAGCGCACTATTCCGGTTATTGTAGCTAATACAGATCTTGCTTATCCTGTTACGCTAAATGATGTAGCCATTGCCATTGGCGGGCTTGCATCATTGATAGAGAATATTGTTGGTAAGAAGTTTATCCGTTTTGGGAAACCTGATTCGCAGATGTTCATGTTTGCTTATGACCTGATACGTGATTACCGGCCTATCAGCAAAAAAGAAATAGTGATGGTAGGTGATACCTTACATACAGATATTATAGGTGGTAATAAGTTTGGCCTGGATACCGTACTGGTATTGTCTGGCAATACCTTAGCACAGGATGTTGATACACGGATCACTGCAACCGGCATAGTGCCTACCTATATCTGCGAATCGGCAGTTGTAGAGAAGGATATGTTTTAATTTAATTGTCATGGCATATAATCCAACTGCTATAAAATTACCTGATGCATCAGCATTTGAAAGAAAAATAACCGGCAGGCAAACCAATTTATACGTGCTTCAGAATAATGCAGGTATGCAGGTAGCTATTACAAACTTTGGTGGTTATTTAGTAGGTGCGTTGGTTCCTGATAAAAAGGGAAAACTAACCAGTGTGATAATAGGGTTTGATAATATAGAAGGGTTGCTTAAACAAGAAAGCTATTATGGCGCTACTATAGGCAGGTATGGAAACAGGATAGCAGACGGTAAGTTTACTTTAGAGGGAAAAGAATATCGTTTGTTTGTAAACAATGGCCCTAATAGTTTACATGGTGGTAAATATAACTTCAGTTACAGGGTTTGGGAAGCAAATCAAATTGATGCAAAAACTGTAACATTAGAATATTTATCGGAAGATATGGAAGAGGGGTACCCGGGTAATTTAAAAGTAAAAATAACCTATCAGCTTACTGATGATAACGCGATAACAATAACTTACGAAGCTACTACAGATAAAACCACAATAGTTAATTTAACTAATCATGCTTATTTTAACTTAAACGGCGAGGGTAATGAAGATATATTAAACCATGTAATGCAAATAGCTGCCGATAATTATACGCCTGTTAATAATACAATGATCCCAACAGGAAAAATAGAACCCGTTAAAGGCACGCCGTTTGATTTTACAAACCCGGAAAGGATAGGGAAGAGGATTAAGGCAGATAACGAGCAGCTAAAATTTGGTAATGGTTATGATCATAATTTTGTATTAAACAAACGCGGGGCACATTCGCCTGCTGCAACGGTAACGGGCGATAAAAGCGGCATTAAACTGGAAGTATATACAGACCAACCGGGCATGCAGTTTTATACCGGAAATTTTATGCCGGGTACCAACATTTTAAGAGGGGGTGTAAAAGACAAGATGTGCACTGCTTTTGCTATGGAAACACAACATTTCCCGGATTCACCTAATCAGCCTCATTTTCCCTCAACAGTTTTAAAACCGGGAGAGATTTATAAAACTCAAACTACTTATAAGTTTTCTGTTTAGTTACTTAGTTGATCGTAATCGGCAATAGTATCAATATCAATAGCGCCCAGAGGAAAGGGAATTTCAATAACAGCATTGGGGTGGCCAAGCATTATTTTTTTAGCGCCTTCATGCCCTGAAAGTGAAAGCAGATCCTGGAAAAATAAACGGTCAAACAATGCCGGCGGGCCGATCGTGTTATTATAAGCGCTTGCAATTATTTTATTTGGCAATGCTTTTTGTATCAGCTGATTAATAATGGATGCATCAACATAAGGTTGATCGCAAAGCATTAAAACTATGGATGTTAATTGTGGCGCAGTTTTTTGCAGCTCGCTTATTCCGCAACATATTGATGAAGCCATACCTTCTTCCCAGGCATCATTAAAGAAAACATGAACAGGCAGGTCTGTTATAGTTAATTGCAGCGCCTCTGCATTTGCACCCAATACAATAGCAACTGTATCGCAATCAGCAGCCAGCGCAGATTGTATTGCCCGTTGCATCAGGGTTTGCCCCTGGTACTGTAAGGCTTGTTTAGCCGTACCTAACCTGCTCGATGAGCCGGCGGCAAGTATAATGATACCCGTCATAAGGCTTGTTGAATTATTTGATCGGATTTACGGTCATGAATAAAATCTTTATCCCGTAAGGAAACTCCCGAGCTTTTTTTCAATACCGCCTGTATTTCTGCCAAAATAGATAATGCTATTTCATCTGCGTTTTCAGAACCTATATCTAATCCGGCAGGGCCATATACACTTTCTAATTGAGATAGGATAACTTCTATGCCGTCTTCTTTCAAATCGTCAAGCATTCTATGCAGGCGCTTTTTAGGACCCAATGCCCCAACATAGGTAAGGCGAAGCGGAAGTAACTGACGCAATATGGCAAGGTCATAGTTGTAATTATGGGTCATTAGCATTACTACGGTGCGTTCATCAATTGTTAAATGAACAAGTGCCTGTTCCGGTTTTGCCGTTATGACTTTTTTTGCGAGCGGAAAACGTTCGGGTACAGCATAATTTGCCCTGCCGTCTATCAATGTAACATGCCAGCCCAAATTAGCAGATAAATTTATTAACGGAATTGCATCATTACCGGCGCCAAATATCACCAGCGATACCGCAGGCTGTAATAGCTCAATAAAGCAGGTAAACTCGTCGTTATATAAATATGTTTTGGTTATGGAGTTGCCATTTATAAGAACGTCTTTAGCATCGGTTAATATGGCTTGCCGTATAATATCGTTAGGAAACGGGGCCTCAATAAATTCATTTTCGGTTAGTAATAAACAAGTCCCCGGCTGTGCCGCTTTTTTATCTTTTAAAGAAAATAGGGTAGCTATTATAACCGGGCGCCTTTTACTTAAAAATAATTTGAATAGGTTAATTGGATTGTCCTGTTTTTCAGGAGATATAGGCTCTATCAATATATGGATAATTCCGTTGCAGCCTAAGCCTACACCAAACTTGGCATCGTCATCGTCGGTAGTGTCATAAGTAACAAGCATGGGTTTGTTCTTTACCATCACCAGTCTTGCCTTTCTTAGTGCATCACCCTCTAAACAGCCGCCGCTTATGGCACCGGTAAGTTGTCCATCTTCGGTTATCAGCATACGTGCTCCGGCGTGGCGGTATGATGAACCTTCTACATGCACCACGGTAGCTAAAGCCGTTTGCTTACCCGCTGTGTTGGCCTTATCAAAAGCATTTACAATGTCCTGTAGTTCTTTCATCGATGTTTCAACAAATATAATTGAATGTTATTGTATCGGTAGTAAAACGTAAATCACAATTTTGATATAAAACGACAATTAAAAAACATTGTAATAAATTGTAATATTTACTTTTACATAAATATCATCTTATAGGAGGATAAATTGATAACAGATAATCACGGCAGAAGAGTTAATTACCTGCGCCTGGCTGTAACAGACAGGTGTAATCTGCGTTGTTTTTATTGTATGCCCGAAGATGGTCTTAACTGGCTATCACGAGCCGAATTGATGAGCTACGAGGAAATGCTACGCAGCTGTGCCTTGCTGGTAAAGATGGGTATTGAAAAGATACGTATTACCGGCGGCGAGCCTTTTGTACGCAAGGATATTATGAAATTACTATCCGGCTTATCAAAACTTGATGGATTAAAAGAACTTAGCATGACCACTAATGGGGTATTAACGGCCCCCCATGTCGCTGAAATGAAAGCGTTGGGTATAAAGTCGGTTAATTTGAGTTTGGATACTTTAGATGCTAACAGGTTTTTTACCATTACCCGCCGTGATGAATTTGCAAAAGTTATGGCAACTTTAGACGAGTTGTTAAAACACGATATA
>NZ_JAQBOD010000042.1 GCF_028288205.1 Mucilaginibacter sp. | reverse complement strand
CCCGTTTATCGCTTCCCATGCGTTTGATCAGGTCGTTATAGCTTGCTAATTTTTTTGAGATAATCATCTTCCGTTACCCTCCAAAACTTTGTTAATGTCTTCCAACTTGTAATACATGATACTGCCTATCCTGGTAAAGCGAAGCGTACCGTTGATACGCAGGTTCTGTAGGGTGCCGGGTGATATATTCAGCATCTTCCTGACCTCGCTGCTTTTCAACCATTTCTTGGATTGCCCTTGTCCCGGCTGCATGATCTGTTTAAGCTCATTGAGCAATTCATTTTTAAATTCCCGTAGATCCTCACGGGTGATTAGTTCTACATTCATCTGTCATCCTCCTTTTAATCTTTGATAGTTTGTTGCATGGCATTGAGTACCTCACTCTTTTTGAAATACACCCGTTTATGCAGGCGCAAATAGGGTAAGCCTTTTTTCATCCAGTCGGTAAGCGTCACCAGCGACACGCCGAGTTCGGCGGCAAGCTCCTGCTTGGATAAAAGTTTTTCCGAATCCGGCGGTTGGCTGCCGCCTGTTTTAAAGTGTTCCTGTAGTTCTGCCCTGACTGCATCCCTGATGCATTGGCTGAGGACTTCGTGGTTAATGATCTGCATAGCATTTGTTTTGGTACAAATGTGTGCTATACCCTGTAGATTTCTTGACCACGCAAATCTGCGTGGTTAAAATGGATTGGTTTAAGGAAAGTTAAAAGCGTTTATAAAATATTGATTACCAGTTTAATGCTATGCTGGTAAAACAACCTGCTACGTGACTGGCAAAAGAAGAAATCAGCTTCTCCTTTTTGCAGGATTGATCGTAAACAGCTTTGATTTTGCAGGAATATCGGCATGTTTATCACCCCGTTCCCGCTTATCGCTGGGGAAATAACGACGTATGGTTTCGTGGTTGATCTCCCTATCTCCTTCGCGGAAATATTTACAGATCATCTTCGTCCAAACACTTTGTGTTTGTGAAAACATCAGTTCTTTCCCTTCTGGCGTCTTAATTTCCTGCATTTGCAAATAAAGGTGTAAAACGGTATTGCGGTAACCGTCTGCAATATTGATATAACCTTCGGTTTCCAGCGCAGTCGCTTTCTTGAGGTCGGCTTTTAACTGGATTATCTCTTGCTTAAGTACATATATTTCCGAATCCTGCTGTGCAATCACAGCGTCATTTGATTTATGGAAATTCCAGCGGTCAAACGAGATTAGCAGTTCTGTAAATTTTTGCAGTCGTGCCATTTCACGCTCGTTGCGTAAATGGTTCTTATCATAGATATCCTTGTTTAATAACACATTTAGCTGCCTTTCGATGAGTGACCAGAAATATTTAAAGAATATCTCCTCAGAACCATCAGCATGATTTGCCAAATAGTAAGCCAAATGACGCTGGTAAAATACTTCAATACGATCTCCAGGTATTGCAAACACCCGTTTGAAAAAATGCTTTAAAAACTGTGACCTGTCCCATTGCACCGGATTGCCGATATCCAGAGTATCCTTTGAAAAGTCAAAGCGGTCGCGGGGTCTGAAGTAGGTGACGCTCATAGGTAGGTGATTTACTCAAAAATAAGCGTTTCCGAGATTGGAAAAAAGGCATAATGAAAGCATATTCTTATGCCGAGGGACTTTATCGTCAAAGAAGATAATTTTCAAGTTCAAGTTCCTCAATAAGCCTATTAATTTTTTGCGGATCATAGTCATATTCCTTATTGCGTCGATCAACGAAGACCTTAATCATTTTCTCATTTTGCTGCTCTACAAAATCCATATTATAGTTAGGGAATGCCAATTTGGAGTTTGCTATAAAAGATGACATGAAATTTTCGCCGCCGTCCTTTATTAATGTTAGACTTATTTGGCTGATAATCTTAAATAAGTTGGCATCACTCGTCAAAAAATAGGGTTTGAAACTCCTGCCCAACATATCAAATAGTCGAAAACTGTTTGAAACGTTTTTTCCGTGAAATATATCCCAGGTGCTACCCTTCAACTTTTTCTTTGCGTCAGCTCCCCGGCTGTCCAACCCAATCATTTTACGAAACTCAGTATTGCCGCCAAAGATATTTAAAGCTAATTGGTATTCGGTCCCCCTTATGATGTCCAAATCATTAACCATCCATTCAAAAAAGGAATTAATATTTGATATAGCAGCCGATTTTGTAATATTTCGTAGTGCTATGCTTCTTATTTTTAACAATGCGCAATAAGTGTTTTTTAATTGTGGTTCTATTGCAGGGTATATATTAGGGAGATTATCAATTCTTTTAAATACCACGTAATTTTTTCGATAGTTGTAATCGAAATTCTTAAAATATTTTAGCGGCATTTGTTCAAAAAAATCGATTCTGTTCTTGAAATCTTCCAGTTTCTCCTTGTCAATTTGGCCATCTTTTATACAGAGTTCTAACAAACCAAAAAATGGCGTGATTTTTATGGAATGGGTATGCAAATATTCTTTTAACTGTATGATTCTATTTAGGTCAACGTTTGTTGCTTTTTTACCATAATCAATGACTTTAATTATATGCAGGCAAACACAGCTATCTAAAAAAATATTCGGTTCTAGCTGAGCACCGGTAATTTCCTGCAATTCTATTTGATCAGGAAGAAGCGTTTCGCCTTGTTCTGAAAAGCAACTATACATTTAATTACTGAAATTATACAGTTCAAGTTTCCTGGCAATATAATAAAATGTCAGCTGAAAATGCTATATTTTATAGTAATCATAATTATAACTATCTTTGGTAGAAAGACCAACTTTACCTCTCGTCATGAACAGCATTGGAACCATTAATCCCGCTTCAGCCAGTACAACAACAGAGGCGGGTCATGTTCCCACGCCTGTAGAAGCGGATGCGATCATTTGCAGGGAGGTAGATCTCTTAACTCGTGAGAATCACCAGATTTGGAACTCTCCAGATCACGACCGAAGCCAATACGTACATAGTTTTTTTCAATATCCAGCCATGATGGTGCCTATCGTGCAAAAACGCATTATAGAGATCATTGTCAATGCAAAAGGTGACGTAACTAATATGCTGGATAGCTTTATGGGTTCGGGAACGTCATTGGTTGCCGGGATGGAAATGGGACTAAATTGTTATGGCCAAGACATTAACCCACTGGCTGTTTTGGTGTCTAAAACCCGAACAGGGCCATTTTATTTTGGAGCCATTGAAGAACGCCGGCATGCACTTTTCTCTCATATAGAACAGGATAATGACGAGACAATTGAAGCTAATTTCAAGGGCCTTTATAAATGGTTTACACCAGCGGTGGTAGCTGAACTATCCAAGATCGTTCGCGCAATTAAAGCCGAAAGTAACCAGACTATTCGCCGTTTTTATTGGGTGATTCTAGCAGAGACAATCCGTTTAACATCGAATGACCGTACCTCTACTTTTAAATTACATGCCCGGCCTCTAACTGAGATTGCTACACGGATAGTATCTCCTATAGACGTTTTCAAAAAACATTTTGCCAATAGCTTAGAGGACTTACGCGAACATGCGTTGCAATTACAAAATGCTGACAGGCTACTCAAAGGCGCGTATATTGGAAAGATCAATTTAAACCTACTGAGCAGCAAAGAGCAAATAGTGACTACAAATGACCAAGAAGGCTTTTTTGATCTGCATGTGACTTCGCCTCCTTACGGAGATAATAAAACCACTGTAACTTATGGCCAATTTTCTTATCTTCCACTACAATGGATTGATCTTCAAGATATTGATGAACGTGCCAATAAAACTTTTTTAGCCACTACATCTCAAATAGATAGCTTTGGTTTAGGTGGTATTATCAGGCAGTTTACAATAGACGAATTGCAAGTATTATTTGATGCCTCACCCAGACTAGAAGTAATATACCACCGGATTCACGCAATCGATCCAAAACGGGCCCGAAAAGTTGCTGCATTCTTTTACGATATTTACCAAACGATCCAGAATATTCACCGAGCGATGAAGGTCAATGGCTACCAGGTCTGGACGGTAGGTAATCGTACGGTAGCCGGGGTCAATATTCCGAACAATGTTATCATGACTGATTTTATCCTCAGCCAGGGTGCTATACTTATCAAAACGATCAACCGGGAGATTCTGAACCGCCGTATGGCCCGTCGAAATAGCCAAGCGGCCCTGATGACCTTTGAAGACATCTTAATATTTAGAAAAATTGGGTAAACAGCATTCTCCTGTCTTCCGTATTAGCGCAGCCGTTGTTAAACAATTAGGCGAAGAGTTGGTCTCTGATGAACTAACGGCCATCATGGAGCTCGTTAAAAATTCCTACGATGCAGACGCCGACTGGATAAAGATCACGATCAATACGAAAACTCCACTAAACGATCCAGACTTAAGATTTAAAGGCCAGCCTGGCTATATCATTATAGAAGATAACGGGACTGGTATGAACGACGACGACATTATTGATAAGTGGCTGTTTATTTCTGTTTCCCATAAAAGGGACATGAAGCTCAAAGGCGAAACCACTACCAAGGAGCGTACCCCGCTGGGAGATAAAGGACTGGGCAGACTAAGTGCCCAACGTTTAGGCAATATCCTGGAAATGTTCACAGGTATCAGTGGAGACACACAGCAGCACCATGTGGCCTTTGATTGGCGTAATTTCACCGAGACCAGCGCTTTGGACACAGTGGAGACCAATTATGAAGAGCTGACAAAAGCACCCAGCAAAAAAGGTACAAAACTAATCATTACGGACCTGCGGGATGCCAAAAAATGGGCAGGTGAAGACGGTAACAAATTCCGCGGTCAACTCTCCAAGCTAATCTTTCCCTTCAAGGAAAATCGGCCATTTAATGTTTTTCTTAATATCGACGGCCAGGATAATGATCTCGATGAAATTAATGAGAACCTGCGCACGCTGGCTATCAGCCGTTATCAATTCGATTTCGACGGCAGTCGGCTGCACCTAAACGGCATGATGAAATTAGCCAAACTACAAGGCAATAGTCCGGATAAGAAGGAGCTTTATTATCAGTTGATCCAGAAAGACCGGGGTAAGAATTTTTTTGCTTACCTAACCGACGGTAAAGCGAATAAAAAACACGCGGTGTCGAACCTTCAATATATCGGAGAACAAGGAGAGTTTTTTCGCTTTGAGCGTACGTTTGACGTCCCGAAAGATGTTTCATTGGAACATTTGAACGCTCCGCTGCTCGAACACCCCGTCGATGCAAACCCAGGCACTTTCCTGGGCGAAATAGATGAATTCAACCTGACCGGGACCGAGGAGGTAGGCTCAGCCTTTGATAAGCTTTCCGACTATAAGGCACTGGTTAAAAACCAGGTCGGCGTGCGTATTTTCCGCGACGGATTTGGCATCAAGCCTTATGGCATGGAAGATAATGATTGGTTGAAGCTCTCGAAGAGCCAGACCTCTGGCGGCTCTTTTTACTTATTACGTCCGGAAAACGTGATCGGTTTTGTTTCGATCACTGCAAAGGAAAATAAAAACCTGACCGAGATGACCAATCGGGAAGGTTTCATCGATACCGCTTATTCCCGGAATTTTTTTAAACTGATCGATCTCGCGGTAGGCGAGATCAACAGTGTATTAGGCCGTACGCGCCGCAGTTACGACGATTTTAAAGGTATAGAGGGCGCTACCAAGGGAGAGATAAAGTCATTCGCGGATACCAAAAAGCGTTTGGTGGAAACGGCTAAACAATCTGAAGCCATAGAGCAGGAAACGCAAAAAGTATTTCGGGATATCCAAACGGCTTCAACGGAAGTGACCAAGGCGGTGCAGCAGATTAAAAGCCAGCCGCTATTCGCTACCGCAGATGAAAATAAAGCGCTGAACGTGCTGGAAACAGTGGAAGGTTTGCTCAAAAATGCGAACCAAATATTTGAAAAGATCACCGCTATTTTGAATAATGCGAAAAAACTCGAGCATGATGCCAATTATCTGGAACCACGTATCAATGAATTGGAAAACCAGATCGTCCAATTTTCAGAATTGGCTGGCCTAGGCATAACGGCAGAGGCGTTCACCCACGAATTATACAATATTATTGACCGGATCGGTGTGCAGACCGATCAGGTGATCAAGCGTATCAAAAACGAGTCCGGCGGAAACCCTACCTTCTTTGTTTATGCCGAGCATGTAAAAAGCTTTATCCAGGCAATCCGACGTCAGCTAAACCACTTGGCGCCTTCGCTACGGTTCAACAGGGAGACGAAACAGGAAATTAGCTTAGCCGCATTTACCACGGAGCTGAAAGAATATTATGAAGCCCGTTCCGGCGGCAAATTAAAAATTATACCGGTCATCCTCAATAACTTTACGATCAATGTCAACAAAGGCAAGTTGACGCAAATTACGGATAATGTGATGCTGAACGCTGAGTACTGGCTAAACGAAAGGTCGACTAGCGAACCTGATTTCCGACAGGAGATTACCCTGGAAGTGAATGATCCATTTTTATCAATTTATGACAATGGTTTCGGTATATCCCCTGTAGTCGAAAGCGGATTATTCCAACCTTTTGTGACTACCAAACCTAAGGGAGTAGGCCGGGGACTTGGTCTCTATATTGTCGAGCAACTGCTGGATTCCGTAGGCGCACATATCAGCCTGCTGCATCAAAAAAACGAACATGAAAGGCGTTATATATTTCAAATCGACCTGGAACCGCTCTTAATAACGTAAACCAATGACCAAACCTAAGTCACAAAATTCACAGAAATCCGAATCGAATAAATCAGCCATCACAAAGCCACAACCTAAAAAAGGCGCCGCTGTTGCTATAGACCAAGCTATTGCGACGGTCACAGTTGAACATCAGCCTGAGCCGACAATCATTCTGAAAGCGCTTCCAAAAGCAGTCGAAACGGCTATCGGCCAGGAAGATAGTGAATTTGATCCCGTTTTGCTGGAAAGCATTCATGCTGTTTTATCTAGTCTACAAATCGGTCAGGTATATTTTGTGGATGATGCGGTCAACCAACAGACCGATTTGGCAACTTTCGTTGGCTTGGTACAGAGTGTTTTGGCCAGCGGTAAAATCGAAGAACTGCGCGCTATACCTATTCAAAAGGCGATCGATTTCCAGACGGATGAGCAAGTGCTTTCCGCTCACATTCAGCAGGTATGGGAAAATGTGTCACCGAAGAAACAGATCAATTATTTTACCCGGGTCTATGCGATTGCCGGTCAGCCGGAAGCCATAAAGGATATCAATGTTTCTAATCGTTTAAAGAATTTTTTCAAAGAAGGAGTTTTAAATTGCCTGACACCTCATGAATGGGATGAACAGCGCAATGGGATTATTGCTGGAATTGCGGCCGGACAGCGTATCCTGGTACTTTTTGATCAGGACTTGAAAATGGCGGGTGGACGCTTTACGGACGATAATATCCGTGGCGAGGATTTGATCCTGGAAACCAAACAACAAGCGGGTGCAGGTCAGGTGGTACTTACGCTGTTTACGCATACTGTACCAGATCATGCTGCTGAGTTGCCGGAGCGCCAACGCATCTGCCGTGAGTACAGCGCATTGAGTGAGCAGGATTTTTTCGTACTCACGAAGAAAAGACTGGACAAACAAGATGAGTTTACAGACGGCTTGAAAAAAGCCTGCTTGAATACTTACTGTGAGCAGATTAAGGACAACACCTTAGCCATTGTATTCGAAGCGCAGAAACGCACTGTTGACCGAATCAAGGCGTTTGATACTTATGAGTTCGACCAGGCAGTATTTAAAAGCTCTTTTACAGAGGGTGTTTGGGAGCCGGAAACACTGTTGCGAATGACGGACACAATCTTTAAAGATGAAGTCCGCAGGCTCATGCTGGATCAAGCATATGTGACCAAGACTAATGATATCATTGCGGCTGCACGAAAAATCTCCAACATTACCGTAAACCTTCAGGATGTCAAAGAGGATCATACTGAAAAATTTAAGATCCGTCACCAGGAATTGTACGAATCTCCCGAATTATTGAATCCATTACGGCGGCCTATAGACAATGGTGATATGTTTAAGGTCACTGAGGGTGCCGGTAAAAACAAACGCTATATCTTGATCGCGCAAGAATGTGACCTCATGGTTAGAAGCGAAGGGGATAAACGCGGGAAGCGCGGGGCCAATATGGCGGTGCTAGCTGAAATCACTGTTGTTTCAAAAGATAAAGTGTTAAACGAGCAGATCACTACCTATCAGAAACAGATCGATAAAAAGAAATTCGGCAACCATTTTTTCGCAGACCGCTATCAGTTAAATTATTTTGAATTGGGAACCGATAAAGTAGGAATAGTTGATTTCAAAGACACTTTGATGGTTGATCTGAATATATTAGACCTCGCGGTATTCGATTTGACCGGAAACTCGGTGTTAGACCTTGCTAATCCCAATTATAGCGCTGGTTATCATAATGCGGCCTGGCAATCCCGATATGAACTTATTGAGCAAGAATACACGAAGATTGCTGACGAGCTTGACTCAAGTTATGCCGCGTTGGATGTGGTAGCCGATGAAGGACGTCGAACGTCTTTAAAAGCAAAGATCAACCGAGTTTTCAGTTTTATCAACCCCGCTGGTGTATTGATGAATTATGGAAACCGAAAGTTTGACTTTGGTGTGGAACGTACCGGTCGTTTGCGGTTACCTAAATCTAAGCATTTATTAGATCGTTACTATTTGCACTTGTCGCGTTTTGCCGAGCAACATGATTTTGCGGAAGAAATTTGAACCTGAAGATAGTTATGAAAAATTTAGAATTACTAACGCTGGAAGACCTAAGCTTTGTCAAGGAATCACTTAAATATACCAAATTAAAATTTGAGGATTATCAGGGCTATCCTTCCTATGAATATAAGCAGGGCCGCATCCATGAGGTGGCTGAAGTTTTAAACAAGGTGGCTGAAATCATCAAGGCCAATAGCAAGTGATAATATCCTAAATTATGGCTACGTCTAGTGCTATACTGGAAGCCACAATATTGGCAAATCTGACTTCTGATATTCAACTTGATGTGCACCAGCTCTATGCGCATGTTGCGCAAACGGTTAGCTTAATGCCAGATGACCAGGAATTGATTTTGGTGCAAGGCAGACGTACTGAACCTGCTTGGCACCGCAATGTAAGGAATGTATTGCAAAGCCTGAAGCAAAAAGGCGTACTGTTGAACCAACCAAGGAGTTATTGGCGTTTAGCAGTTGAACAAGGGCAGGAAAAGCTCAACGTTGAAAAAGCCTGGAAAGATGCACTGATCGCTGCAACTAATTGTTTTTTAAGCGGTGAGATTTGGTATTCACCAGTTGAAATGAAAGAATATCGAGTGCTTCATTATGATAATAGTAAGATCAATATACAGCGCTTATCCGGTGGTGAAGAAGTGTGGCTAAAAAGAAAAGACCTAACACGTGCGGCGACAATGATGAATGCCTCGGGCGGAACGATGACCAGGCGCTCACTTAACCGTGTTGTTGCGAAAGAAGCTGCGATCGTATTCCTGTATCCTCTGTTAACTTATAGCGACGATGGCGAATTTATTGTCATTAATGATACCCAATTTGGCGGTATTGACAACGAGACTGCTATTTGGGTAGAACGGGAAGCTGCCAATGACCACAAGGAAGATAAGGCTAATGTACTCCGCCGTCTACGGAAAAGGCAGCGCCAACTTAAAAAGAAATTGCTACAGGTTTATGGTGCGCAATGTTGTATAACTGGTACGGCTGTCAGTAATGTATTAATAGCGGCCCATATAGAGCCTCATGCCCTGGGCGGTATAAATATCTCTACCAATGCCTTATTACTCCGATCAGACATTCATATCCTTTATGACGACCATTTTATAGCAATAGACCCTGAAACGCTAATGATATATCTTTCACCGGAATTAATCAGCACCTCATATTGGATTTATAACGCAACTACGCTTAAATCCAGAAATGATGGAAAACAGCCAGATAATGAAAAACTGTATCAGCATTGGTGTCAAATAGATTGGGCACCCATCTATGGCTCCGACACCAATTAGATATTTAATTCAAACTCGCCCTCACGCATTTTCACAACTCAGCATTTTCAGCAATTTCGTCCCTCAGCCGCTTCACCGCATTTTAAAACCTCAGGTGTTTTAATAACTTCTTTTGACTCAATCCATTTTCTCGACTGGCTTTTTCGCAAGCAAGTTTCTGAACGGCGGGAATGAAATGCCGTGACCTGATCCCAAGCTGTAAATTGTCCGGTAGGCTTAATAGTCGGAATATAAGAATACATACTGACAAATTCCTCCGGAGCGACCTTGGTGGCATCAAATATTGATAAGACTTGCATTGATGTTGAAAAAATTGGCACATCATTCATCCTATGGTATTTAGTATCAGAAAAATACTTGTAATGATTTTAAATCATTACCTAAATTAAATATGTATTTTAGTATACGATTAGCAACCTTATTAGCAACATAAACTTAATGAATTTCGATTTTACGAACTCGCGCGGCGGGAATTATACGCATTTCTTTCAGCCCTTCCCGACTAAAAAAATCTCGTTAATAACTTAACTCTTTTGAATGACTATGGGAAAAGCTAAATACTTTATGTGCCTCTAATTGAGGAACGGGATTACCTTTCATAAAATACAGTTGCAATAGAATGTCTCATCTAAATAACACAAGTGTTATTTAGGGTAAAAGAGATCACTGATGAATATCGAATCGATTGCCGTAACAAAATAAATTATGTTAAACTTTACTAAAGACCAGGAGCAGGCAATACAGGAAAACGACAAGAATCTTAGGATTATTGCCTGCGCCGGGTCAGGAAAGACGAGTACAGTTGCTGGCAAGATTGCACACTTACTAAATCCTGACAATAATTTGCAGGTAACCCCTCAGAATATAATTGCGTTTACTTATACAGAAAAAGCGGCAGCTGAACTCAGGAATAAGGTTCTGAAAATGATCAAAGAGGACGAGGGGCTAAAAAATATACAGGCTGTCGCCGATATGTATATCGGTACTATTCATGGGTGGTGTCTAAAGGCGCTACAGGAAAATGAGTATCAATATCAAAAATTTAGTGTTTTAGACGACATTAAGCTTCGACTTTTTGTAGATAAAAATTACAACAAAATAGGGATGAAAGATATAACCAAGATCGGAAACGATAAGGTTACAATGCAAATGTTTATCGATACCAAAAGGTTTATTCAATTGATGAATGTGATTAGAGAATCGGAACTAAACGGCCCGATACCTGCTCATATCCAAATGGCAAAAGAGAAATATGAAGGTTTGTTAAAAGATAATTGTTACTTCGATTTTACAATGATTATGACCGAGGCAATTGATAAGCTTTACGAAAAGAAAGAGCTTTTCAATAAAATAAACAAAGACCTCAAATACCTGATCGTAGATGAATATCAGGATATCAATCCAATACAGGGTGAGCTGATCAGACAATTGTATGAAGTGGCAAAACCCATAATAACCGTCGTCGGTGATGACGATCAAAACATTTATCAATGGCGTGGAAGTAACAATAGTTTCATAAAGAATTTTTTAACTGATTACGCGCCAGCCCAGGAAGTTATTTTAGATCAAAATTTCAGAAGCTCAAAGGGGGTAACATCCTTAGCTGAAACCGTTATTTCACGTAATGAGCGTATAGCTAAATCAATGATTTCTGCTGAAAAACAACTTTTCAGCAAGAATAATGATGTGTTATATAACGAGTTTATAACTACAAAAGAAGAAAACGAGGTAATTGCACAAATGATTGCTGACTTGAGAGGATTACCTTTTAAATCAGATATCACTAATGCAAACGAGGTTGAACGCGGTTTGGACTACTCTGATTTTGCGATACTCCTGCGTACATGGAGCAAGACGACAGGTATCGTTCGTGAATTAGAAAGACTAGAGATACCATATATAACCGCCGGGGTAAATCAGTTATTCACGGTTAGCGAAGTAACAGCTGGGTTAGGGATTTTTAAGTATTTGCATGGGGATATAAATGCTAACGAACTCATCAATATATGGATGCAGATTCGTAGCAATACCTTCGACAAGGCTAAACTACAGTTAGCCATTACTCATCTTGATGCCAAATTACCTCAAAAACAGATTGACAAAAATGGTAAACCAATATGGGCTTATAGCTTGCAAAAAATATATTGGAAATTTTTGGAGCTGGCCGAAATAACGGAAGAGTCCTTTTTAAGCAAAGAGAACGCTGAAGTGATCATGTACAATCTGGGGAAATTTAGTCAGGTGATCAATGATTTTGAAGAAATTTATTTCAATGGGTCAGTACCTTCTTTCCATCTCCACAGTTTTTTAAAGTTTATTGAATATAGTGCTTCGGACCATTACCCTGAAGGATGGTTGAATAACCCTTTCAAAACACCGAATGCTGTTCAAATTATGACCATTCACCAAGCGAAAGGTTTGGAATTTCCAGCAGTGTTTATACCTGGCTTGAACAAAAATTATATGCCCGCTAAAAAGATTGGCGGTTTAACAGAGTGGCATTTCCTGGATCCAACACTTATAAAAAACCAGCAGCGTTATATCGGCAGTGAAGAAGATGAAAGGCGCTTATTTTATGTTGCCATTACCCGGACCCAAAAGTTTTTATTTATTTCCAGAGCACCGGATGAGAATAATCAACTTTATCGTAAGCCATCAATATTTGTTGGGGAATTAGGCGAATCGGACGCAATAGTTACAAACCATCCGCCTTTTAAAAGTATGGTGAAGATTGAATCTAATCCAAAAGAAGATGCGGTTTCGATTACTTTAAATTTCAGCGTACTGAAGGACTTCTTTGAGTGTCAGTATCGGTTCAAATTGGTGTCCATGTACGGTTTCTCCTATCCGCTTGATCAACGCATGGGGTTTGGCAGATCTCTTCATAACACATTAATGGAAATACATAAGCGAAGTAAATTGGGCGAAGAATTATCCAAAGATGAGGTAGAAAAGATAGCTGAAAACCAATCGCATTTTCCTTATTTGGGTAAGTCCACCATCCTTGAAGAAATGAAAGTTTTGGTGAAAAAACGAGTTGATGAATACTACAACAAAAACAAGGATTCCTTTAAAAATATCGAGTATGTTGAGCAGGAAATTCAACTAAACCTGGATGAAGGAATTTTAGTAACAGGTAAGATCGATTTGATTAGAAAAAAAATTTACGAAGATAAATACGAAACTACGATCATTGAGTTCAAATCTAAACAGGACGTACAAAATCAGAAGATAACTTATGATCAGTTAAACCTTTATGCATTGGGACATAAAGAATTGACAGGAGAAACAGCCGACTATATTCAGATATACGATTTAGAGTATAATACACAATTACCGCCGAAATCACTCACTCAAAATTACCTGGAGGAAACCAATGAAAAGATCAAAGGAGCTGCTGCCGTTATTAGAAATCAATCCTTTACCCAAGTTGATAAAAAAGAGATTTGTAAGGAATGTTTGCAATATCATATTTGCTATTCAGGCCTCAAGCACAACGCCAAAGCTGTTAAATAGCCGTATAATTTTTAAACGCGGTAAGTAATATTTGTTGAAATTCCGGAACGATAAAAGGAATAACAATATCCTCGAAATTTTCCAAAGAGCTCACAATATACTTTCTAAGCAAGGTATGGCTTAACTTCGGTTCATTGCAGTCGTTATATACCTTTCTAATATGCAGGTTTAATTGTGCTGCAAAACTATTATCATCGTTAGTTATCTTTAATATAGCAACAGAATTATGGACACTATTCACAAAATCCATAACCACACCTTGTAAACGATCTCTCCTTATTTCTTGCCTGTTTAATTTACAAACATTCGCTGTAATTTCACCACGCCGATTCACATCGATACCTTTAATTTTTATTCCCTGCATATCACTATCTACTTCAAAAGCAAAGTAGCTGACGATATTAATATCGGTTTCTGGATTAAGTAATGCAGGCAATTCTCCCACTAGTAAATGATGTTCAACAAGGCAGAAGGTTCGGTCAAGGTTGCCAACAGCATCAAAAACTGGCGCAGTTACTAAATTACCTCCTGCAACATAAGGGAATTTAGAATTTTTACCTCCATCGCGGTTACAAGAGATGCATGAAGGCAATAAATTGGACCATTCATACCCCAACCAATAGTATCCGACTGCCCTTAATAAACCATTATCCTCATCTCTTATTTCTCCTTTAGGCCTAAAATGCTCAACGTCTAGTTTATAAAAACGTTCGCAATAGGCGCATTTTCCAAAGTACCAATCGTTTAGTTTGTCAATAACACGTGATTGATTTCCCTCATCAGGGCCTGCCGAGTAAGGGTCACTGTATATTGCCCTGCTAATTCCGGTTGCGTTGCCCATCCTAGCAATGGTTGTTGATGCAGTAATAGTACCGACAAGTTGCAAAATTGCCGGTGCATTTGTGATAACATAACTGCGTACTACGTTTCTCATTCTTTGCCGGTGTTAAATAGCGCCAATAACTCTTTTTGTTTTTCGTTGGTGAGATACTGGCTAATATCCCTATTTAGGTATTCCCGGCGCTTAACTTGATCAAAGTCATCGTCCAAATAAGGTATTTCATTTTTGTCTTTCGAGTTAGGTAATAAGTCTCGGAAGCCAAATATCGGAGAGGTAAAAATAGCGTTGGGAAGTATTTTGCTGAACATAACTTTATCATCCATGCGTTCTATGGATACATCGCCATCATTATTGCGCATTACATATATCATGCTGTTACGTGGTGCACCTAATAAAGGAATAGGACTGTGTGTGGTAACTATAAATTGGACTTCCCTGAAAACATTGGAAAGATTTACAACCAGTTCCTTTTGTGCCAAAGGATGTAAATGAAGATCTATCTCATCAATCAAAACGACACCTTTCAATTCCGATGGGTCTGTAATTTTGGGTTGCTGGTCATAAAGCCTCAACAAGATATCTACAATTAGGGAAAAAACACTTCTTGTGCCGGAGGATAAATTTTCCCATGGCGTAGTATGCTGGCTTGAGTTATCATCCTTACGCGTTTGGTATTCAACGGGTTTCCCGATTTCAGATAGATATAGATTTACATTGTATAAATTGGGTACTATCGAGGTTAAGATATTTTTGATATGATACTGTCTTTTTTCTAATTGGGGTAGTGATTTACGGTCTTTTTTCCAAATATCTAATTGTTTATCAATGTCTAACAATGGAGCATTGTCGGTAAAAAGCGAGCTGAATGAGCCGTTTTTTGTGTACAGGGATTTAAATTTTGCTTCAGACAGTTTTCTACTGTTCAATAACCTGAAAGGGCCGTACATACATAATCCAGCAACTTTGGGGCGACGGTTTTTCGTCCCTTCGTTTAATTGCCTGTCGAAGGTTTGGCTATGGTCGTTATATTCGGAAAACAACTCCGCCTCGAACCGAAAATTAGGGTTTTTGCTGAGTTCATTTTTTTCAAGTGTTCGGTAACCTAAAGCGGTGCTGATCGATCTTAAAAAGCTCGTTTTACCTGATCCATTCTCTCCTGTAATGAATATCCATTTATTGTCTGGTGGTATATCTACCAATTCCGCGTAGGGTATAGGACCTGAGTCCCAAACTTTAAAAGAATGAAGTTTGATAGGTTTTTCAAATGGTGCTTTGGCATCAATTCTTTGTATCTCTTCAAAGGTTTGCTTATATTTTAAAATATTCTGTTGCCTTTGTTTAAAATCTTTTTTATCTAAAGGACTGAACGAATCTTCTTTGGGAAGAAAGAAATTTACCGACTCTGCACTTATAATATTATCAATGGTTTGTTTGTCACCATTTAAAAACCTGTCAAGATTGCCTATTGCGTCTGGGATATCACAATTATCTGCGTAGTATTTTCTAAATTTTCTACTGTCCGTACCGAGTTCTAAGGGTTCAGCAAGATAGTTTGTTACAAATTCTCGCTTTCGATCTGAATCGGAGACACTAATCTCCAAATAGATATTTCCATTCTGTGTAACAACATATATGATGTTTGGTGTGCGGTTTTTCCAGTCCATACCAGACCAAAATGAAATCGCCATATAGGCCTCATTTCCATAAAACCAATACCCTTGATCTAAACGACTGGCATAATTACTCTTACGATAAGTATATGTTAAGTTCTTGTCATAAAGGAATTGGAATACTCGTTCGTTTAATTCTATAATATCGATCATTATGTATAGCGGTATAGGCTTCGGTGATAATAATATTTAAACTTAACGATTATTTAATTCTTTGGCAATGAGAGTTTGATTTACCATGTTATTCAATAAGATTTATGTATGGCTTAATCTGAAAATACCGTTTATTTGACCTTACCTTAACTAATAAATAGGTTGACTGTAATAATATGAATTGGGTGCATAAAAATCGAAAAAAGCTCGAACTGAAAAATTATGTCTTAAAGGCAGATGTCGGTTCAAAATATTGGTTTGGGCTTTCCAAACTGAAAATAAACGAGTACTACTCAAGATTTGGTAGTGACTTTAATATCATATTGATTGGTAGTGAAACTAATTTAGTAGATTACTATAGCATTCCTTACGTTTATATAGAGGACTTGCTGATCGATGAGAATCTCTCAAAATCAGAAAACCGCACTAGATGGGTTGGTGATATCCGCACTCATAATTTGCATATTCGCAATGCTCGGGTAGAGCGTAATATTTTGGATTTTTACGGTTTGCCATTGTCTCTAACTACAGGTAAACTTGCCTTGCCTGCCGCGGAAGTAAACGATTACGCCATTGAGAATGCTAAACGCGAAGTTAATATCAGATTAAAACAGTCTGTTTTCAGGCAGCGTGTGATGGAAAATTTTAATTATGAATGCTGCCTGACTGGAATAACCGAAGGAGAGCTTTTGATTGCAAGCCATATAATCCCTTGGGCGCATCAAATAGAACATCGTTTAAATCCAGGGAATGGGCTTTGTTTATCTATATTTTATGATAAATTATTTGATAAAGGTTATTTTACTTTAGATCTCGATTGGAAGGTGCAGATAAGCTCAAGAGTTAGTGAATGCAGCGAATTTTTACAAAGCTTACTTAAAATTATTGATCAAAAATCAATAGCAAAGCCCTTGTACTATCCGCCGATGGAAGAAGCTTTGATATATCATACGGAAAATATTTTTGATAAATTTGAACAATAATTCATTAAGTCTATTTATTTTCTAATTATTATTGGCATCAACTAATTATAGCCACATTACAGTAATCATTCGATAAAAATAATTGCATCAATCGCTATTAATACTTATCTTTATGTAAGTCATTAGGAATTAAACTGTTGCAAATTACTTGTGGGAAATTCGAGAGTAACCACTATTGCAAACTTATAAAATATTGAAATAGTGAATGATATAGGGTTAGGTTCGAGTCCCGTCCATTCCGCTAAGAAGCAAAAAAGCCTTACTGAAAAGTGAGGCTTTTTTGCGTTTAAACCCATTTTAACCAGTTTTTCAAAAAAAGAGCAAATCAAATAAAATCAACTTTCATTAACCTAATAGGGTACAAATTCGGGTACCATTGGTTTTTTCGAAATTAGGCACCCTTGCATTGCAAAAGGTTGATAGAAATATTCGATACTCCCCTGCTTTATAACAAAATGGGGTGTTTCACCAAAACTTTATTTGTCTTCGACAAACTTTTCCATTGCCCTAAATAGTGTCTTCCTAATGGTATTTCGATTTTACCAAGTTCAACATCGTAATTGGTAAAGGCAGTAATTCTGTTAATTGCGACAATAAAAGACCGATGGACCCGAGCAAATAATTTATGCGGTAACTTTGCTGCAAATGCTGTTAAAGAATACTTAACCACTAAAGGTGTATCAAGCTGCGTGTAAATCTTAATGTAATCTTTAGCACTTTCTACATAAACAATTTCGTCCAAAAAAATCTTAACTGTTTTTCTGTTTGCTTTAAGATATAACCATTCGCGTTCCACATGCATATTCAGTCCTTCTACAGGAGCAATGCCGGTACCAATCACCTTATTAACAGCTTTTAAAAAACGCTCTAAACTAACTGGCTTTAGTAAAAAATCCACCGCATTTAAATCAAAAGCTTCGGCGGCAAATTCTGCATAAGCAGTAATAAAAATTACTTTGGGGGGATTTTGTAAGGTTCTTAGAAAACTAATACCTGATAATTCAGGCATCTCTATATCCAGAAAGAGTAAATCTATCCTTTCTGTTTTCATGATCTCCATTGACTGTAAAGCGCTGTTGCATACAGCCACAACTTCAAGCTGCTCCACCATGGAGGACCACTTTTTAATTGTCTTTAAAATAATTGGATCATCATCTATGATTAAGCATCTCCACCGCATATTTAATAAGTTTATCCTATTTCCGTATTGCATATTCAGACAAGGAAGTAAATAAAGACACAATTATCAATATGACGCATTAACTGGTTGGTAGTTACAGACTGCCATTAATTTAGATAAACAACCCAAAAAGTAAAACCAACAACTTATTTCGACGGATAAACGGCGTTTACCTATTAATAGGGTATTCTATCCACATAATCTTGTCGTATAAATCCAGATTGCCTGTATATATGCATACTATAATTTAACCCCTCAAAAGTGATTTAGTTTTGCACTTTATATTAAATCTGTTTATTAAAAAACTTAAATTAAGACATCATGGAAAAATTAATTATTCCCTTTTTGTTAAGTGGATTAATATTAGCAATTGGGGTCAACAGTGCATCTGCTCAGGTCCAACTAAAAGAGGTTACTATTTCGGGTGGAGCAACTAAAATTGAGGTATCAAAAAAGGTCTCAGAGTCATTCGCCAGTTTATTTAAAGGCGCTGAAGCACCTATATGGTTTCAGGCTGATAAAAATTATTTGGTAGATTTTATTCTGAATAACCAGGTAAACAAAGCGTTGTTTACAAAGAACGGCAAATTAGTGTATCATATGGCTTTTGGGAACGAAAAGCAGATGCCTGCCGATATAAGAACTATTGTAAAAAGTAAATATTTCGATTTTGCAATTACCTCCACTCTTAAAATAGACTTTAGAGAAAAAAGTGCATGGATTGTTAATGTTGAAGATGCCGAACAATTTTTTGTGCTAAGAGTAGTAGATGGCGTTATGGATGTCTTAGATAAAATAAAAAAACAAGAGTCAGCAAATTGATTCAATGTAAAATAGAACCTTCTTTTTTACTTTTGATAATAAAAATGCATGAATAATTATTGGTTAATAACCAAACCGCGTGCGTATAAAACAGACCAATCATTGTGAGCGTCCACGCTCACCTCTTTCATCAATCTAAGATCAGGGTTTGTTAGCTCGGTATTGAATATTGGCCAACATCGTCATTCCGGAAAATGCCCGATATCCGTAGTTTCCAACTATGGATTACTATGCCCTGAGGGGGCTGACTAATAGCCAACCCTTATTTTACCCTTATTTTAAATTAGATTGAACCAATTCGGGAAAGTGAATATATTATTATTTTTGTTGCCGGGATAGGAAATGCGGCATAATCTGCTGGGATTTTTCAACCTAATCTTATTACAAATGATGGATGGTTTCCATCATTGTAGTTAAGTAAAATTACACAAATAAGTAATCGGCGTATTTTAGCTACATTTTCATTCCGCTCATGCTGTTATTATTCCCATTTTTAAATATTGCTTCGCTATTCAATAAATAGGCACCACTCGTTACGACAATATCACCATTAGTTAAACCCGAAAGGACAGGCACATAGTTTGGATTTCCAGATCCTATCTTAATCATCCTGGGTGAAAAGCCGCCGCTTGGATTTTTTACCCATACTTTACTGCCCTGGCCATCTGTTAAGATAGCAGAGGCAGGCACGGCTAATGAACGCTGTTTGCCATTAGCAATAGAAATATAGGCCAGCATTCCTGGTCTTATTAAGTTCTGCGGGTTAGGGATACTGATCCTGATCAGATCTACTTTGGAGGCATCCGATAATTCAGGATTAATAAATTCAACCTTACCGGCGATGACCTGTCCGCCCAAATCAGGAAAGGAAACAATTAGCCGGTCACTTACCTTATAATTCCCGGTTTCGCTGGCATACAATTGAGCCTCCACCCATAAATTATTTAAGGCTTGCGTTTTCAGTATAGACATACCTTCGGTCACATAGTCACCCTCATGAACGGTTATATCGCTAACCGTTCCGCTAATTTTGCTTAAAACCACAGTCGTCGCAGCTACTTTACCTGATGCTGCTAAATTCCTGATCTGTGCCGAAGATAAGCCCCATAATTGTAATTTATTTTCGGCAGCACTGGTCAGTTGCTGATAATCTACATCCGGGTTGTGCAGCACTTTTTGCTGCTGTTTGGCCAGCAGGTACTCCTTTTCTGCTTCCAGCAGGTCTTCACTGTAAATGGAATACACAGGCTGCCCCGCCGATATTTTTTCGCCGATAGTTTTAACGAATAATTGTTGTATCCGGCCTGCGATCCTGGCGCTTAATTCTGCTGCTGTATTTTCATTAGCGGTTACCGTTCCGGTCAGTGTTTTTTCAATCCCAACATTCTCTTCCCGAATTGTATCCGTCCGTATACCTGCTAACTGGATCTGCGAAGCAGTTAAATCGATCTTATTCATATCGGTGCTGCTACTCCCACCTGCAAGTTCGACTTTGATTAGTTTCATTCCGCAGATCGGGCAGTTGCCCGGATGATCTTCATGGATTTGCGGGTGCATGGAACAGGTATAATATGTTTTACTTTGCGTTTTTGCCACCTGCTGTGGTTTTTGCTTACACGCTGCGAACAGCGTAGCTATCAGTAAGGAAAAGGCTAATAATCGAAATGCTTTTAGCCATATATATTGTTTGATCTTATTATTCATTGCCTGACGTTTTAATAAAGCTTTCACTGTCTGTTAAATATTGAGCATCTGAAGCCAGGCTATCGGTAATGGATAAGCCTTTCGTGATTTGTACCTCCATACGGTTAGTAATCCCGGTATTAACTTCATGTGCCTTATACAAGTTGCCTTTTTTAAGCCATACTACTTTTGTACGGCCTAAGTCTAATAATGCCGATCTTGGTATCCATAAGCCTTTTGCTGATCCGGTTTGGATGAAAGCCCTGACCAGGCTGTTTACTTTCAGGGCATGATCCATATTGTCAATATAAACCCGGATACTGGTAGTTTTATCTCCGTCCTGTAAGGTCGGTTCAATAAAGTTGACTTTCCCGCTGATCGTTTTGCCGGGCATATCCGGTAAGGTGATCATTACCCGCTGGTTTATTCTTAAAGCGGAAACTGCCGATGGATCGATCTTGATCACTGCCCATAATTTATGTGGATTGACCACATTAAAAATATTCTGCCCTTTTTCTACATACATTCCCTCTTTGATGGAAAGCGGAAGATTGTTAGCCAAATCCGATGGCGCTGCGGTATTCGCAGCACCAGCCATTTGACTATGCGGCATATCATGAACGTGTCCTTCATAGGGACTGTACACTGGCAGGCTATAAAATGGTTTACCGCTTTTGACTACCTGGTCCACTTGTGGCATGGTCATTCCCAATAACAATAGTTTTTGTTTGGCCGCATTGATTAATTCCGTTTCTTGGGCTGAATTTTTGCTCAAGTAGATCAGGTCTTGCTGCGCTGCAACCATGTCCGGGCTATATATATCAAAAATGCGTTGGCCTACATGTATTTCCTGAAATGCGTATTTGATGTACAGCTTTTCGATACGCCCCGAAAAGCGGGCCGCAATGTTATTAAATGTCCGGGTATCAAAATCCAGGTAACCCTGGGCCACAATTTGAGTTGATACTGATTTTTCTTCAGGGCTGATTGCATCAATGTCAGCTATCACCGATGAATTAACCGGCTGCAATACCGTATTCAGACTGATGCCTGCCCGCTCACTGGCCTGACCTGATTTTTTAACCAGGGTCATACCGCAGATCGGGCAATTACCCGGATGATCTTCCAGTATCTGCGGGTGCATCGGGCAGGTATATTTGATATCGCTTTTTACCTGTGCTGTAACAAATGTAGCTGATTTCTCTTTTTTATCCGAGCAGGCACTAATCAGCATCGTGATTAACAAGAAGCTGGCCAATATGATCCTAATGGGTTTCATTTTCTTTTTCATAAGCTACCTGTACTAATAAAAGTTCCTGCAAACGGTCTAATGCATCCATCCTGGCCGACTGCAAACCTTTGATGCTGTCCAATACTGATGGCAGATCGCCGGTATTCTGCTCATAAGCCAGTAAGGATGTTTTATAAGTATTCTGCAAAGCAGGAATGATGTTTTGGTTATAATTTTTGAGCTGCCTTTTTTTGCTGCTCATATCAGTTCTTAAACCGGCCAGCTTACCTTCGGCCTGGTTCAGCATATCCAGTTTCTTTTGCTGTAGTTCAGCTACCTCATACCGGATACCTTTCAGGTTAGCCTTATATGCTGCAGATGCCCAGGGTACGATGGGTATAGTCACCGAAGCCATCAAAATATATTGGTTAGCCATTCCCCCATAGCTGAACATATGCCCCGCCTGGAGACCAAAATCGGGCTTGCGCTTGCTGTATTCCATTTTGGCATTCAATTGCTGTAAATCAATATTCCGGCTGATCCCTTTAATATCACTACGGGCATTTGCAAGGCTGCTGGTATCTGTTACAGCGGTTTCATAATCCCTTAATACAAAGCTGGTATCTATGGCAAATGCCATTTGCTTATCCCGGTTCATCAGCGTATTGAGCATGATGTTTTTTTGGCTGATCTCATTGTTTAATTGTTCTCGGGTATTATCCAGCTGATACAAATCTGCTTTGGCCTTGTAAATATTGGGCAGTTTTTCCTTGCCATAGGTAAGCCGGATGTTTGCATCCTTGAGCATATACTCCAGCAGGCTTTGCGTATTTTTTAATAAGGTTAGCTTTTTCTCAAGCACTACACGTTCATAATAATATTGCTTAGCCTGGGCGATCAATTGGTTTTTCAGATAGTTCTTATCCTCGGCAGTTACTTTAGACATCCCTTTCATATAATCTTCCTTCGCCCGCAGCTTTGCCGGGTTGGTGAACATCTGCTCTGCCTGGATCATAAAGGAACCCGTGTTGGGATTGACCTGGTAAGGTGTTTGGTACTGGCCAGCGCTGATCTTTGGCGCATCCAGGCTTTTAGCACCTGTAGCATAAACATCCTGCGCACTAATTTTGGCATCATAAGCCTGCAACACAGGGTTAGCAGTAATACATGCCAAAACACTGTCTAAAGACAATCGCTGTGCTTTCACAGTACTGACGCCCGCGAAACTGATGAGCATTGTAAATATAATTTGATATGTTGTTTTCATGATCTTATTCCTTTACATCCAATACTTCCAGTTTGCCATGCTTTCTTAATTCGTATTCCTTCACCATTAAAAAGATCAAGGGGGTAACGAGTAAAATATGGGTGGAAGAAGTTAATACCCCGCCGATCATCGGCAGCACGATGGGCAGCATCACATCGCTTCCTGTTCCGGTAGCCCACAGTACGGGCACTAAACCAAACAGGGCCACGCAAACTGTCATGAGTTTTGGCCGTAAGCGTTTTACTGCACCGTTCATCACATAAGTGCGCAGGTCTTCACGGGTAATGGTTTCTTTACTATTGCCTTTTAAAGCCACTAATTGCTGCATTGCATCATTGAGATAGATCACCATGACTATACCCGTTTCTACGGCTATACCAAAGAGTGCGATAAAGCCGACAGCTACGGCAACCGATAAATGCACCCCAAAGAAATACACCATATAAGCCCCGCCGATCAGCGCAAACGGAATACTGATCAAACTGAAAAAAGCTTCGCGGATAGAGTGGAATGCAAAATACAGGCAACCAAAAATGATGACCAATACAATAGGAAGAATGAGCTTTAAGGTACGCTCTGCCCTGATCAAATTCTCATACTGTCCGCTCCACTCGATAAAATAGCCTTTAGGTAAACTTTTGACCATCGTATTCAGTCTGCCCTGTGCTTCTTTTACAGTACTGCCCAGGTCGCGATCACGTACGTTAAATAATACCGTTCCTCTTAATAAGGCATTTTCAGACTGGATCATCGCCGGTCCATCGCTGATCTTAATATCCGCAACGGATGATAAAGGAATGGGCCCGTAATTCATGGTTTGTACCAGTGTTCGCTTGATCTCATCCAGATTACTCCGGTAATCCTGCGCCAAACGAAGGTTCACGCTAAAACGCCTGCGCCCTTCAATAGTAGGCGTAATATTCATCCCACCTAATGCGCTTTCCACCACTTCGTTTACGTCATCTACACTTAAGCCATATCTACCAATAGCATCCTTGTTGACTTGGATATCCAAATATTTACCCCCGGTGATCGGGTCGACATAAAGATCTTTAACACCGTTGACACCCTGCAAAGCCTGCTTCATTTGATTAGACAAGGCATAAATGGTATCCAAATTCTGACCATAAACTTTCAAACCTACATCGGTACGGATACCTGTAGACAGCATATTGATCCGGTTAATGATGGGCTGTGTCCAGCCATTCACCACACCCGGTATTTGTAGTTTGCTATTGAGTTCATTGATAATATCTTCCTTTTTAATACCCTTGCGCCATTCACTGGTGGGTTTTAACAGGATGATAGTTTCCACCATGCTGATAGGAGAATTATCGGTTGCCGTATTCGCCCGGCCCGCCTTACCCAAAACGTTCTTTACTTCCGGCACGCTTTTAATGATCCGGTCCTGTACCTGCAACAGTTGCTTGGCTTCCGAGTTGGATACATCCGGTAAGGTAACCGGCATAAACAGGATGGTTCCTTCGTCCAAAGGTGGCATAAATTCACTACCCAAACTCAACAAAAGTGGGATGCTGATTAATAACGCGATAATATTAATACCTATAGTGGTTTTGCGCCAGGTGGTGCACCAGTTTAAAATGGGCCGGTAAACGCGTTCTAAAAAACGGTTCAATGGGTTACGGTCATCTGAGCTCAACTTGCCTTTCAGAAAAAAGGAAATCAGCACCGGAGCCAGCGTAACCGCAAGGATGGCATCAATAGCCAGAATGAAAGTTTTTGTCCATGCTAAAGGGCCGAACAGTTTACCTTCCTGGCCTTGAAGCATAAATACCGGGAGAAAGGAAGCTACAATGATCAGCGTGGAAAAGAACACGCCGCGGCCAACCTGTTTGCAGGAGGCTTCTATGATTTTAATTCGTTCTGCAGTGGTCATGATTTTTCTTTTTCTTGTGCAATGGATAAATTCCGATGCGAGTTTTCGACCATCACGATCCCGTTATCCACGATCACACCAATAGCTAAGGCGATGCCTGTTAAGGACATGATATTGGAGGATATGCCAAAGGCATTCAAAAGGATAAAGCTGGCCGCGATGGTAATGGGAATTTGAATAATGATACTTAACGCACTTTTAAAACTCAATAAAAACAGGATAACGATGATAGACACCGTGATCATTTCCTCGATCAACGTACGTTTGACCGACCCGATAGCGCTTTCGATCAGTTCACTCCGGTCATAAGCGATCTTAAATTTCACACCCGGCGGTAAACCTTTTTGGATATCGGCCATTTTATCCTTCACCGCATGAATGACCTTATCCGCATTTTCTCCGTAACGCATCACCACAATACCGCCAACCGCTTCCCCTTCTCCATTCTGATCAAATATGCCCAGGCGCAGGTCGCCGCCCATTTGCACGGTTGCTATATCCTTTACTCTGACAGGTACGGTTTTGATGGTTCCGATGGATATGTTTCCCACATCTTGTAAACTTTTAATATAACCCAGGCCGCGTACAATATAACCGGTACCGTTCATTTCAAACTTGCGCCCGCCTACATCATTATTATTACTTTTAACCGCTTTGAGCACCCGCGATAGGGGAATATTATAATAGCTGAGTTTATGCGGATCAATATTGATCTGGTATTGCTTTTCAAAACCGCCAAATGAAGCTACCTCACTTACGCCCGGAACGGTTTGCAATCCAAATTTTATATACCAGTCCTGTAACGCCCTTTGCTCGCCCAGGTTAATCCCTTTGGCATCCAGCGTGTACCATAAGATATGGCCTACACCTGTGCCATCGGGTCCTAAACTTGGTGTGATCCCTTCGGGCAGCAAGCGCTGGGCATAACTGAGCCTTTCCAGTACACGGCTGCGTGCCCAATAAACATCTGTATTATCCTGGAAAACAACATAGACAAAACTCATTCCGAACATGGACGTAGCCCGGATCGCTTTAACTTTTGGGATGCCCTGCAGGTTACTCACCAGCGGATAGGTTACCTGATCTTCCATGATCTGGGGGCTGCGGCCCTGCCATTCCGTAAATACGATCACCTGGTTTTCCGATAGATCCGGAATGGCATCAATGGGATTTTCACGTACTGCATAAGCTCCCCAGGCAAAGAGGGCTATGGCAATCAGTAATACGATATACCTGTTTTTTAGAGACAGGGAAATAAGTTGATTGATCATCTTAAAAAGTTTGATAAGCCCATCTGCCGGCTGGCCGACAGACGGGCTTAAATGAATTACATTTTCATTGTTTCAGCCTTCTTTTTTGCGGGTTCCTTTTTCACCAGGGCCATGCCGCATTTAGGACATTTACCGGGCTTGTCACTTAATACTTCCGGGTGCATGGTACAGGTGTACTGAACCTTTACTGGTTTAACCTTTTTAGTTTTGGTGGTGTCGGATACCGGGTTTGTGCCATTTGTGGCGAAAACGGTAGCGGCGGAAAACAGAATGGCTACCGCCATCAGCATTGCTTTTTTCATGTTGTTAAAATTAAAAAATGAATAAATGGCATCAGGCCATATTATGCCTGATGCGTTGATTATAAATTAAGATGATGGATTTTAATTCAAAGGATAGCCGGTTTACGGATCGTAAGGCTATAAAGAAAAGGCACAGATTAGACTCTGTAGTTACAGTTAAGGATATAAACAGGTGTTTTAGCCTGATCAGGCGGTGCATGACTGTTAAAAGCGGTATATTCAGGTTTGAAGCTATAAACGCTGAAATCTACTATTAAACAAGTGGGGATAATGGCATTGAACAAATTGGCATTCAAACTGAAAGACTCTGAACCAACATGCTGATCCTTTACTTTTAACAATTGCGTTTTTGTTTTACAGCAACCCGGTAAGCCTGTTGCCATTTTGCAAATCGATTTTTGAGCGCTGTCAAAAGAAATACTGGTAGATTCCAGTTTACCGCAGCAATAAAAACTACTAACAGTGATACCTAATGCCGAAAGCAGGTAAATAACTGTTAATGATATAAGCGCGGTGCGTTTCACAATTCGAAGATAATAAAATTATACGTTTTGTTTTCTAATATAGTTATAAAGCCGCCTCTTTACTGAGGCGGCTTCCTTATTTATTTACATTAGTCGTACATTCTTCTCAAGCTTTGCAGCTTTTATTGCAATAGTCCAGGCAGTTTAGCTTGCCGCAACCCTTTGCACATCAGATAAAATCAACTGTTTACAAGGCTGATGTTGCCGTGGCATAAGGCCGGGCCACAATTGAAAAAGAATTTGTGTAGTTAAATAACTACATGTATATTTGTAGTCAAATAGCTACATAATGAATTTAAGACGAGACGTATTTCAAGCCATAGCAGACCCGACAAGAAGGGCCATACTTCTATTGGTAGCCTCACAATCCATGACTGCCGGAGCCATAGCTACAAACTTTGACACCGCCAGGCCCACTGTTTCAAAACACCTGCAAATACTCACCGAGTGCGAATTGCTTAAACAAGAGCAAAACGGCAGAGAGATTCACTATCATATTAATGCAAAAAAAATGAAAGAGGTAGCCGACTTCATTGAGCCATTCCGCCAAATGTGGGAAGACCGATTCAATAAATTAGAAACCATTATGAAAAAATATAAAAGCAAATAACGTGGTACAAAAAACAAAAATTAATGCCGAGGACGGCAAACAGGAATTAGTGATTACAAGGGAATTTGATTTGCCGTTGGAACTACTTTTTAAAGCGTATATAGAGCCCGGCATTGTTGAACAATGGATGGGAACAAAAGTGCTGAAACTCGAAAATAAAAAGCACGGCAGTTACCAATTTGAAACAACCGATGCTAAAGGAAACAAATACGGGTTCAATGGGGTAATCCATGAGTTTAGCCCAAACCGGAAGATCACGCGGACATTTGAAATGGAGAATATGCCTTTTGGCGTTCAGCTTGAGTTTTTAGAATTTGAACAACTTACCGACGACATTAGCAAACTCAATATGCATGTAATATATGAATCGGCGGCACAAAGAGACCAGGTGCTGCAGTTACCCTTTGCTCAAGGCATAAATATGGCACATAACCGTTTGCAGGATGTAGCAAGCAAATTAAAATAATACACTATGGAAAAGAGAAAATTAATTATCTATTGGGTTGCCACAGCTTTATTGGCTTTTGGCATGACAATAAGCGGCTTGCAGCAAATATTTCATGCAAAAAGCATGGTTGACCTGGTTGTTCCTTTAGGTTATCCATTATATTTCCTGTACATTATTGGTGCCTGGAAAATACTTGGAGTAATAGCTATTTTAATTCCCCGATTTAAATTGGTTAAAGAATGGGCTTATGCCGGTTTCTTTTTTGCAATGTCGGGGGCTCTTGTTTCGCATTTGGCAAGTGGTGATGATAGCTTAAAAGGAATTATAGGGCCATTTATGCAAACTGTTTTTGTTATTTTGTCGTGGTATTTCAGGCCTGATAATAGAAAAATAATTTCCGTTAATTATAAATGAATAGCATGAAAAAGGAATTGTCGCCACAACAAGGTGAAGAACTACTCGGCATATTAAAAGCTCGTTTTGAGAAAAATATAAACCGCCATAAAGGCCTTGAATGGGCCGAAGTAGCAGCAAAGTTAGGGGCTAATACTGAAAAACTATGGTCGCTAAATGAAATGGAAACAACCGGCGGCGAACCGGATGTAGTTGATTATGATAAACAAACGGGCGAATACATTTTTTATGATTGTTCGGCAGAAAGCCCTAAGGGCCGTAGAAGTCTTTGTTATGACCGTGAAGCGCTGGAGGCAAGGAAAGAATTTAAACCGGAAAATAGCGCAGTTGATATGGCTGCGGCTATGGAAATTGAACTTTTAATGGTAGAACAATATCGGGAGTTGCAGAAAATTGGAAACTTCGATTTGAAAACATCGAGTTGGGTAAAAACACCTGCCGATATTAGAAAACTTGGCGGGGCTATCTTTTGCGATCGGCGCTACGATACGGTATTTGTTTATCACAACGGAGCAGAATCTTATTACGCCGCCAGGGGTTTCCGCGGCTCGCTAAAAATCTGAATTTGTACAAACAGCTAATATTAAGACAAAGAATAGTATGAATCCAAAGGTTGATTTTTATTTTAGTAAAGCCAAAAAGTGGCAGGAAGAACTGGAGCAATTGAGAATGATTGTTCTTGACTGTGGGCTGGCCGAAGAATTGAAGTGGGGCGTTCCGTGTTACACGTTTCAGAAAAGTAACATAGTTTTAATACATGTGTTTAAAGAATACTGCGCGCTTTTGTTTTTCAAAGGGGCCTTGTTAAATGATGCCAATGGTGTTATGACACAACAAACGGAAAATGTGCAGGCGGCGCGCCAGATCCGGTTCACCAATGTTCGGCAAATAGTTGAGATGGAACCTATCTTGAAAGCCTATATTTATGAAGCCATCGAGGTGGAAAAAGCTGGTTTGAAAGTGAATTTTAAAAAGACTGCAGAATTCATCATTCCTGAAGAATTTAAAAATAAATTAGATAAAATCCCCGCCTTGAAAGCTGCCTTTAGTGCATTAACGCCGGGACGGCAAAGGGCATACATTTTTTATTTTTCTGCACCCAAACAATCCAAAACCCGGGAGGCCAGGGTTGAAAAATGTATGCAGCAAATTCTCAATGGAAAGGGATTGGATGATTAGCAAATTCAATGAGAAATAAATAAGCTTATTGGACAGTTACTATACTATATAGTATAGTAATGCTATCAAGGGCCCGGAGCAAACATAATTGAGCTGGACATACTATATGAGTGTTCGCCCGCTGAATTCAGGAGGGAAATGCCTGTGAGTTTTAGGCAACATTTTTTTTAAACTCAATTCTAAAAATGGTCCCTTCTCCCTGATTGCTTTCCACAGTAATGTTTCCTCCCATGGCCTCTACCTGGTTTTTGACCAGAAATAGTCCAATGCCGTGGGCATCTTTATTGCCATGAAATGTTTTATACATACCGAAAATTTTCTGGCCATGAAGGTCAAGGTTTATACCTAAACCATTATCCTCAATCTCAAGGATAAGCTGCCCATTGTTCATATAAGCCTGTATGCAGATTTTCAGTGCTTTTTCGGGATTGCGGTATTTGATGCCGTTGCTCAGCAAGTTGAGCAAAATGCTTTCAAGGTATGCCGGGTTGTATTCGATCTCAATGGCTGGCGCTACCTTAATGGAAAGTTCAGCGCTCGCCTGTTTCAATGATCCAGACAATACCGCCCCGATTTTACGAATCTCTCTGACCAGATTTAATCGTTTGAGGCTTTCTGCTCCTGTAGCGTTCACATCAACCACTTCGTTTAAATGCAACAGCGTTTGTTGTAAGTTGACCGCATTTATTCCCAACATACTGATCAGCTCGTTTTTTTCGTCCACATCCTCTTCCTTCAGGATCATATCTGTCAGCATCTGGATATTGCCGGCATGCGACCGCAGGTTGTGGGAAACAATGTGAGCAAAGTTCAGCAAGCGTTCGTTTTGAGCGTTAATGATCTCCAGCGCCTGTGTGCGCTCGCGTTCCAGTAGCTTGCGTTCTTCTATATCCGCCTGCAGCCTATCCAAATGCTTTTTTCTTTCTGTTATGTCCTGGATCTGAGAAACGAAATACAACGGCTGGCCCTGTTGATTGCGAACCAAAGTGACATGTAAAGACGCCCATATAATATTGCCACTTTCATGGAAATACCGCTTGTCCATTTGGTAACTGGCGATCTGGCCGTCCAGTAGCTGGTGCATCTGCTGCAGGTCAGTGTCAAGGTCATCCGGATGGGTGATGTCCTGAAAGGTCGCTTTTAACAATTGTTGTTCTTCCCGGCCCAGCATCTGGCACAGCATTTTGTTTACCTTGATCCAGTCGCCCCGGGTAGAAACCAGGGCCATGCCGATAGGCGCGTAGTCAAACGCGTGGTGAAACTGTTCTTGCTGCTCGGCCAGGCTGTTAACCAGGGTCACCTGGGCGGTTATATCTTCAAGGGTTCCGTAGATAACCGTGCATTTGCCATCCTCAAAACCGGCCTTGATGTATACCTTTACCCATTTAATATTGCCGCTGGTGGTAGTTATTTGAAAGTCGCCGGTTTCCGGCTCGCCTGTTTTTATAGCATTATCAATTAGTTTTCTGATAGCTGCAGCATCTGAATAAAGTCCGATGGTCTTTTCCAGGTCCAGATAATAAACAGGACCAACTTCAAAAATTTCCCGCACAACAGAGTTCCAGTAACCCTCGTCTTTTTCTATGTTCCTTTCCCATACTCCCAAATGAGCAAGCGGTATAACTTTCTGGTAAAGGTCGAGTTTGGTTGACATGTGAGCGTATTGTTATTATATAAAGTAAACAAAAGTTGCGAAGTGTTCGCATTATACGTTAAAAATAGTGTTTTGTTTAGCGATAATCACATTTCGGGCGTTAATGATTTTTAATACATATGTCTATTATTATTACATTCGGTGTCTCTTTATTCATAACCAATCATCAAGACTATGATTAAGTATCTTTTTGCTATTGCATTTTTATGGATGAATGCTACCAATGCTCAAAATCATTCTGATGTTGCATATGGTATATTCCAAACCTCCGGAATACGCATTGGCGCTTATTCTTTAAATAATCATACCGGATTGGGAGATATCAAATGGAGGTTTAAAACCCGGGGGAAAGTATTTTCTTCACCGGCCATCTGTAAAGATATAGCCTATATAGGCAGCGAAGACCATAACCTGTATGCCATTAATTTACAAACCGGTAAGCTTTTGTGGAAATTTACTACGGGAGGTGCAGTGCATTCATCGCCGGCAGTGTACAAAAATATAGTATACTTTGGCAGTTATGATGGCTATTATTATTCATTGAATGCGGCTACCGGTAAATTAGTTTGGAAATTTAAAACAGCCGGGGAACGAAAAGTTGGAGCAAAGGGCTTATGGACTATGAGCCCTAAGGATCAATATATGGAAGATCAGTATGATTTTTTTCTTTCATCGCCCGTGCTTGATTTGAATGATAAAGATCTTACCGTTTATTTTGGAAGTAGTGATGGTAACTTGTATGCCTTAAACGCTCATACCGGTAAAAAGAAGTGGGCATTTAAAACCAACGGCATCATTCGCGCAAGCCCGGCATTATACCAGGGCAAAGTTTATATTGGTAGTTGGGATACCTTTCTGTATGCTCTGGATGCGCGCACGGGTAAGTTGGAATGGAAATTCGCGACCGGTAAACAACCTGTTTATCATCTATTGGAAGGTATTCAGTCGTCTCCAACCTGTGCTTATGGCATGGTTTATTTTGGTTCGCGCGATGGTTTCTTTTATGCTTTAAATGCAGATAATGGAAAACAAGTCTGGAAGTATGGTGCTGATAACTCCTGGGTGCTAACAACGGCGGCCATTAAGGATGGATCGGTTTATATCGGAACTTCAGACACCTTCCTTTTCCTGGCATTTGATGCTAAAACCGGAAAGGAAAAATTACGTTTTAAGACCAACGGATATATTTACTCATCACCTTTCATTTCGGGAAACACGGCTTACTTTGGAGATTTTTCGGGTAGTTTATTTGCGGTTGATCTCCGGACGGGCAGGTTGGCCGGTAAATTCTCTACGGCTGGCCGGACTAAAAATGCCGCTAATGTGCTTAACCCGAAGGGCGATATTGATTTTAATTTCCTTGCAAAGGGAATGAATAACTCTTTGTATGCTACGAGTGTAACAGTGATGAATAAGCTTTATACCCTCGGCCCGATAGTGTCTTCGCCCGTGATAAGTAATGATGTCATATATTTTGGTAGCGCTGATGGTTATTTATATGCCATTAATTTGAACTAATTAAACAAACAAGGCGATTATTTATAGCCCATTGCCTGTAAATGAAAGAGTTCAGCATAGCGGCCGTTTTCAGCCAGCAGCTCCTGATGGGTCCCTGCTTCCAGTATGGTGCCTTTATCTAAAACGATGATCCGGTCGGCCAGCCTGGCGGTAGAGAAGCGGTGCGAGATCAACACCGCCGATTTCCCTTTGGTTAGCTCAGCGAACCGCTGAAACACTTCATATTCTGCCCGTGCATCCAATGCAGCTGTAGGCTCATCCAGGATCAGCACCTGCGCATCTTTCATATATGCCCGGGCCAGCGCTACTTTTTGCCATTCGCCCCCCGATAGCTCCACACCATTGTTAAACCGCCTGCCCAGCCATTGCTCGTACCGGTTAGGTAGTTTTTCAGCCAGCGCATCCGCCAGGCTTTCCCGTGCCGCCTTTTGGATCAAAACTTTATTGTCTACTTCGCCGATATTACCCACCGCAATATTTTGGGAAAAGGTCATTTGATAACGAATGTAGTCCTGGAAAATAATGCCTAAATTTAAACGGAGATCTTCGATAGCGTATTCCTTAAGGTCTGCTCCATCCAATAATATACGTCCTTCAGTCGGATCGTAAAGCCGGGCCAGCAACTTTACCAACGTAGTTTTGCCCGCGCCATTCTCACCAACCAACGCTAATTTTTCGCCGGGATGCAAAGTAAAGTTCAAGTGCCGGTTGGCCCAATTCTCTGCATGGTGATACCTGAAGCCAACATCCTCAAAAGTAAAGCCCTGTTTAACCGGGTTTGGAAATGGCAGGGGTTTAGCAGCTACGCTTATCTTTGGTTTGATCTCGAAGAACTCTAAAAAATCATTCAGATAAATGGCACCCTGAGACACGGTAGTAAAGCGGTTCAGCATACTTTCCATCAGGGCGCTCAGCTGGCGGAAAGACCCTGCCAAAAAGGTTAAGGTACCTACCGTAGCTTTCCCGGTTACCGTTTGGTAAATAATAAACCCGTAAGCCGCATAGTAGCCGATGCTACCTAACACAGAAAAGAACAACCCCCAACCCGAGCGCTTGACCGCCAGTTTGCTATTATCGGCATAAAACTGATCGGAAAGGGTCTTAAAACGACTGGTGATAAAATCGGCCAGGCCAAATATTTTTATTTCTTTCGCTGTCTCATCACTGGCACCCAAATAACGCACATAATCCAGTTCCCGCCGTTCTGGCGTCTGGCTCCGTGTAAGCGCATAGTTTCGACTGTTGAAATAAGATTCCCCTAAAAACGAGGGAATAATAGCAATCAGCAATAACACGATCAGCCAGGGGTTAAAAGCCAATAGCACTGTCAGGAGAAAAGCCATTGAGATCAGGTCCTGTACCTGGCTCATCACCTGTGATAACAAGACGCTGCGGCCGACGGTTTGCTGCCGGGCCCTTTCCAGTTTATCATAGAAAACCGAATCCTCGAATTGGTCCAGATCAAGCGTGGCCGCATGGCGCATAATGCGCATGGAGGTATAATTAGAAAACAAGTCGCCGAGCAGGCTGTCCGTCAGGTTGATCATCCTGTTCAGACCATCGGTCAGCACTGCCAGCCCAAACTCTATCAGCACCAGTTGCCACAATTCGTGCTGGCTTCCGCCGTGCCGGTTGAGGAGCACCACCTGGTCGATGATGAGCTTGCCCACATACAGCAAAGTTACGGGCATCGCCGAGCGGGCGATACGCAGCAGGAAACTCAGCGTTGTTTTGCGTGGGCTGCTTTGCCATACGAGCCTGAATAGTTCCGGCAGGTTCTTTAAAGCCGCGAACCGTTGTTTAAAAGAAAGATCAGATTTTGGTATTGTTTTAGCCATAAGCCCTCACTGCATTTTGTTAATAAACAAAGCTATCACTAATAACCCGCCGGAAATGACACCGCCAGGTAAAAATCCATATCCTGAAAATTTACGAAGTTGGTTATAGAAATGGTTAGTGCTAAGACGCCCGCAATAAGCGATAACTGCCGTGTGATTATAACATTGCTAATTAATTGGAAGAAGACAGTAATTAAGTTTTACCCGGCCTTATTGTCTTTGTCAGTCTGCAATTTTCTTATCGATCGTGTTTATGCTCTTTTTTCCATTGCTTGTCTGCATGCTTAAATTCTTTCTCTTGTTCTTTGTACTGTTTCTTATCATCTTTTTCCATCTGTTTATTCCAGTGCTTGTTGTATTTTTCATCCTTGCTGTCCCTGATGATGACCTGACCGGTACGCCCCCGGTAATTGGCGTATCTGGTTCGGTAGCTGTTATTTCTTAGCCATGGATCACGGTCATTGATCACCACCTTATACCCGCGATAAAGGTCGTAATTCCGATATCTTGCCGGCAGATAAGTGGTCCGCACCCAGCTATTATTTTGATAGTAGATGTATTGATGTGCCGGTACGGAATAATAGGTGTCTATATCAGGTATATAATAATAATCGGCATAATCATAACCAACAGGTCCCCAATCCGGCTGGCTGCCGATATTGACACGGATACTGATCTGCGCATCAGCAAATTTGGGGCTAAAGCTGCTTAAAAGCAGGACGGTGATAAAAATCAACTTTTTCATAACGGAGGTTCTTAGTAATATGCTGTGGAACAATTGTTATATAAAAAAGTTTTTGCTCATGCAGGGAGCCCCGTGCAGGAAATAAGTGGCAAAGAATTATTTTACTGCTGATACAATAACTTTATCCAGGTTATGTAAATACCGCCTGCCGGTTTTAAAATCCATCATGGAGGTCATTTGCAGGCTTTCTTTCATATCGGCAGCTTTTATGCCGTTTTTTTCCATGATGATATATACATGATTTCCCACTTCGGTATTAAACAATTCGTTCCACGAGTAAACAACCTTATAACCATCAGCGCCTGTAAATTGAAAGTAAACGGTACTTAACAGCTTTGGGCTGCTTACATCAAAAGCAGTATGGCTTAAAATGTCTTTTACCAGGATACCTTTTAGCTTGTCATCCTCGTGCTTAAACGCACCGGTATGATCGGTAACCTTAATATCGCCAATGGTTTGTATGGAATACTGCTTTAGCGAATCCATGGTAATAACCGACGCCTTTTTAACCTGTCCGCTAATACTGAACTGGCTGGTTTGTTTTACGGTTTCTTGTGCAAAAGTAATAGTGGTACAAAAGGCGAGCAGGAATAGTAAGTTTTTCATAATCATTAAATGCAGATTAATTAATTAGTGTTAAAAATAGTAATATGGCTGGTATATTTAAAATCGGAAGCTAACCAAATTGCATATATAAAAGGTGAAGGAGCATCAGCTTTTATATTTTATTGCTAAATTCACTAATCAAATGAAAACCATTAAAGAAAAACATTCCTTAGCCATGCGATGGACGCATTGGGTTAACTTCCCGCTACTCACCATTATGATATGGAGCGGAATGCTGATCTATTGGGCCAATGACGAATATAAAATCACCCTGTTTGGTCACACTTATTTTCATTTTTTTCCGGATTGGTTCTATAAAAAATTTCATTTGGTGCACCGCCTCTCAGAAGGAATGGCCTTTCATTTCCTGTTCATGTGGTTCTTTATCCTGAATGGGATATTTTATATACTATACACTCTTATCTCGGGCGAGTGGCGTGAATTGGTGCCCAATAAACATTCGTTTAAAGAAGCATGGCTGGTTTTATTGCATGACCTGCATATCCGTAAAATGGCGCCCCCGCAAAAAAAATATAATGCCGCGCAGCGCATTGCTTATACGGCCATTATCATTATGGGTATTGGCTCGGTAATTACCGGGCTTGCTGTTTATAAGCCGGTGCAATTTTATTATTTAATCTGGCTATGCGGTGGGTATCATTTTGCGCGGATATTGCATTTTGTGCTAACTATTGGTTATGTGTTGTTTTTCGTTATCCATGTGGTGCAGGTTATCCTGGCAGGATGGCGTAATTTTAGCTCTGTTATTTCAGGGTTCGAGGTGGTTGATGACCAACCTAAACCAAAAATTAAAGTTGCTGATGAAAACGAAAAAGATTAAAAAACCGCTAACCATAGATCAAAAGATCAGCCGGCGAAACTTTATTTCGTTTGGTGTTTTTAGCGCAGCTGCCCTGGGCGGGGCCCTTGCCTGGAAATGGTTATATAATTCGCCGATAGAAACAATAACCGTTACGGGTGGTGCGCGCAAGCCCCTGCGACGCGCGCTTAACAAAACCGAGCTGGCTTTCCGCAAGGTTTTCAGCAATAACAATTTGGTTAAAACCTATCCAAAATCAATGGCTGCAAAAAAGGTGCGGGTTAATAGTGATATTGGTATTGAGGCCGAAAAGAAGTTTGATATAACAGCCTGGAAACTGCAGGTTAAAAAGCAGAACAGCGAAATGCTGCAGGTATCGTTAGATGACCTGAAGGCATTGCCTAAAACAGAAATAGTTTTTGATTTTAAATGCGTGGAGGGCTGGGACCAGATACAGTATTGGGGTGGCGTAAAATTCAGCGATTTTATAACCCACTATAAATTAGACGACCAGGCCAAACTGGGATATATTGGCATGGAAACGCCGGATAAGGGTTACTATGTGGGTATTGACATGCCCAGCGCCATGCACCCCCAAACCATAATGGCTTACGAGGTTAACGCCAAACCATTACCATTGGAGCACGGTGCCCCGCTAAGGCTTATTATCCCCGTTAAATACGGCATTAAAAACCTTAAACGCATAGGCACCATAACCTTTAGCAATACCCGCCCGCCCGATTACTGGGCAGAGCGCGGGTATGATTATTATTCAGGGTTGTAGGTTCAAGACGCGAAGTGCCAAATATGTATTGTGTTTTGATATTAAAATAAACGCGTTTAGTGATTAAATTCGATATAAAAAATTAGTTCGCCCGTGAGGTAAGCAAATGCAGCAATAAACCTATACCCGTTAAATGTTATTACTGTAACTGTACCAGGTACACGTTGATACACTTGGGTACACCCTGGTACACTAAAAATTGTAATTGGCTGAAAATCAACTATGTTAAATAATCTAACTCAAAAATTAACGTGTTTAGCGATTTAAAATTAAGCATCAAGCGCATGTTTAATATGATTAAGGGGCTTGCCGTTTAAATGGTAAATTATTGCAGGACGGTCACAGCGGCCACTTTAGCCATAATTCTTGTTCGCAATTCGCTGGTGCGCTTAACGCATTAGTTAGTACCGGCTTTTAGCCTTAATTTAGCTGGTATGAATGTATTGATCGCTCCAAACGCTTTTAAAAACAGTCTTGACGCGCAAGGTGTTGCAGAGGCCATAGCACAAGGACTGCAGCAAAGCGATCTTAATTGCACCTGCCGGCTTTTTCCGGTGGGTGATGGTGGCGATGGCACGGGTAGTTTAATTATAAAACACCTGGATGGCCAAATAATTTCCGTCCCGGCGCATGATGCATTGGGGCGCGAAATAACAGCAACATTTGGATGGGTTGACAATAGCCGCACTGCAATAATAGAAATGGCCGATGCGTCAGGCATGCGCTTGCTAAAGCCAGGCGAATTAAACCCTATGTTAGCCAACACCGCCGGAACGGGGGAGCTTATTAAACAGGCATTAGATAAAGGGGCAGATAAAATTATAATTGGCATGGGCGGCTCGGCAACAGTGGATGGGGGTGCGGGTATATTAAGTGCGCTGGGTATGTTATTTTATGATACAGATGGCCGGGAGCTGACCCCTGTTCCGGCTCAGCTCATTGACCTGGCCATGGTTGATATTGGTCCTTTAGATAAACGTGTTTTTGCTTGCGATATAACTATTTTATGCGATGTTGATAATATGCTATTAGGTGCCGATGGGGCAGCCGCGGTATTTGGTCCGCAAAAAGGCGCAACAGCTGCTGATGTGGTAAAGCTTGGTGCCATGCTTAAAAAATTTGCAGCCATAGCACTACAGGAAACCGGAAAAGATATAACGCATATTCAATATGGCGGTACTGCCGGCGGAGCAGCAGCCGGGTTGCATGCCTTTTTAAATGCCAAACTGGTAAGTGGCGCGACGCATTTTTTAGAACTTACCGGTTTTGAAGCTTCTTTGCAAAATGCCGACATTGTAATTACCGGCGAGGGTAGTATTGACGAACAAACATTACAAGGAAAGGCCCCTGCTGTGGTGGCTGCTTTGGCTAAGAGACGGGGTTTGAAGGTAATTGGTTTGGCCGGAAAAGTGGCCATAGTGTATAGTGAAGCATTAAATCAACACTTTGACATGCTTCGCTCAATTAATATTGAACCCACAGATTTAGCTACCGCATTAAAGAATACGCACACAAATCTGGTGCGTACCGCTATGGAAATAGGTAACCTATTGGCTTTAAGCAACTAATAACTGTCCTAAATTAGAAACTTTCTATACTGCCTGTTTGATTTACAACCTATAGGTGCCACACTGGCATACTAGTTGTCTGATTATATATAATAGACCTTGTTGCTTTTTAACGTAAAAAAGAATTATATGAAATTCCCCCAGTTTACCTTAAGAACTAACAGCATGATACAGGCAAATATTAACAGCCAGACTTATTTTTTTACTATTAATCATATTACTAAAGAGCCTAATAATAAATTGATATATGGTATACGGCTAAATAAAAGTAATTACTTTTTGAGTAAAACTTCCGGTGTTAATGATGCTGAACAATTAGATAACAATTTGCCATTAGAGGCATCTATACTTAATGAGCTAAGTAAAGTAATAACCACAGTTGAGCTTAAGTATACCAAGCGACCACCATTGGAGCTTATGAATAGCGAGGTATTTCGCCTCCTTATAAAATTGCGCAACCTAAGGGTAAAAGTACTTAACCCGGTGTAATATAGGCTCACTAAAAAATCCGCCCCGATAATTCGGGGCGGATTTTTAGTATAAAAGGTGATTGTTTTTAATTTATTTCCGTTCGCCTGCTGCCCAGATATTGCGTATGGTATCTCATCGCCCACGCCGGTGGGCGTTACTTTTTATTTTGTTATTATATCCCCACTTTTTATTTGGCTCTGGTCTCATAAACAAGGGTACCGTATTATATCGGGTTTATTGGGGTGGATAACAAGCAATAATTTCTAAATCATCAGCACCACTGTTTTCAATATGTACCTCACCCACATCCGCAGGCAAAAAATAAGTGTCGCCTTGTTTAACCTCTATGGTTTCGCCGCCGTGCACAAACCAGCCCTCGCCAGCCAAAATAATAAGCGTTTTAAATGAGTCATCATCCAATTGATAAATGTCGGGGATAATCAACTTATCCATTTGAAAACAAGCAGTATCAGCATCGGTTATTAATTTAATAACCGTAGTGCCATCTTCTAAAACAACAGGCTCCGGGTGTTTGGCATATTTTCTTAATGTGTCATATTTAGATAGCCCCTCGTAAGTAAAACAATCCAGCATGGCATCAAAACCAACGCCCTGGTGGCATAGCATATCCGGCAATGTGCTGCCATCAAATGTTTTACGTTCTACCCGCATGGTATAATCGGTAGGCTCCTGTATCTCTATCAAAAAACAGCCACTGCCAATAGCGTGGGGCAGGCCACCTTCAATTAAAAACACATCGCCGGGCTGTACATAAAATTTATGCAGGGCGTTTATCATGCCGTCAATATCCTGCTCGTCAAAATATTTTTTCCATTGCGCTTTGGTTACATCGGGTTTAAACCCAATCAGCACATAAGGCGGCTCGCCATTTATCTCTCTGCCACCCATAATATACCAGGCCTCGGTTTTGCCATAGTCTGATTTAAAATAGTCCCTGGCATAAGCTTTTGTAGGATGCACCTGGATAGATAACCGAACTGCGGCATCCAGTACCTTGGTCAACACCGCAGTATGTACGCCATATTTAGCCACATGTTCCTCACCCAAAAAACCTTCGCTGTCGGCTTTTATCAGGTCGATAAGTTTTGCCGTTGAGCCATCAGGCATTAATACAGTGCTTAAACCCTCACCAGGGATATAGTTTTTATTGCGCGCTTCTACTACTGATGCCAGCCACTCTTCAGGTTTATCATTATCAGCAGGGTTATTTAGGCCTTGCCACTGTTCAATAAGCTTACCGCCGGTGTAAGAACGTACTACCCGGTTATTTAATAGTTTTAGTATAGTTTCTGATGGTTTCATTTAGTTATATTCTCGTAATATTTCTCCCTGCCTTTTCTCATTATAGGTGGTCGATATTTTTATAATTCTTTTAAACTTATAATATTGCCCGTGGAGGCGTTTTCATGCAGCATAATCCAATGCAAGATTTATTTGGCCAATTTAAATGGTTTAGATCGTAATCCAACGCTATTGATAGCTATTATTGAACAAGAATGTTTTTCGCCGGGGCTGCCTACAAATCAATTATAATTAACAACCTATTCATGGCCTTTTTTAAGTAAAAGAATTGTTATGAAAACGATTGCGTAAATATATTTAGTGATTGATGGCGGATATTTAGGGTTTTATTAAAAAATTCGGGTTTATTTGTCTGATTAAAACCAATATTGCCCAAACCTAAATTGTATTTTAGTAAACAGCTATAAATGAGTAAACCCGTAATTACAAATTACCGCTGGGTTATTTGTGCCCTTCTTTTCTTTGCTACTACTATTAATTATATTGACAGGCAGATTATTGGCTTACTTAAGCCAACGCTGGAAGCTGCTTTTAAATGGACAGAATCCGACTATGGCTATATTGTAGCTGCTTTTACTACTTGTTATGCGTTAGGCTATGTAGTTTTTGGAGGGTTTATAGATCGTATCGGGTCAAAAATAGGCTATTCCATTTCCATTGTTGTTTGGAGTATTGCCGCCATGCTACACGCTATTGTTAATACCACTTTCGGGTTTGGCGCGGTAAGGTCATTGTTGGGACTGGGCGAGGGCGGAAATTTCCCCGCGGCAGTAAAAGCCACTGCCGAATGGTTCCCGAAAAAAGAAAGAGCTTTGGCTACCGGTATATTTAATTCGGGCACAAGTGTTGGTGCCGTCATAGCTCCAATTTTAGTTCCGTTAATATTGGCCATTTATGGCTGGCGCCTTGCTTTCTTAATTACCGGCGCTATAGGCTTTGTATGGCTGGTATTGTGGCTGATATTTTATGAGATACCATCACGCCAAAGAAGATTAAGTAAAGAAGAGTTTGATTATATACATAGCGATAACGAACCCGGTGACGGAGAAAACGAAAAGCCTGTAAAATGGAGCAAGCTGTTAAGTGTAAAACAAAGCTGGGTGTTTATATCAGCCAAAGCGCTTACTGACCCTGTGTGGTGGTTCTTTTTGTTTTGGCTGCCGTCTTATTTTGCATCAGTGTATCACCTCGATCTTAAAAAGCCAAGTTTGGAACTGGTTGCTATTTATGGGGCAACTACTATTGGCAGCATAGGCGGCGGTTATTTATCATCGGCATTAATAAAAAGAGGATGGCTGGTATTAAAGGCCCGTAAAACCACGTTATTAATAGCGGCTATTGTAGTGCTGCCAATTGTACTGGTGCGCTATACAACTAATATTTGGATAGCGGTTGCAGTTATTGGCTTGGTTATGGCCGCGCACCAGGCATGGAGCTCTAATATATTTACAGTTGTGTCAGACATTGTTCCTAAAAAAGCAGTAAGCTCAGTAGTGGGTATGGGTGGGATGACCGGCTCACTGGCATCGGCACTGTTTCAGTTGTTTGTTGGCGTATTATTAGATCATTATGTAACATTAGGTAATATAGGTGCCGGCTATAACATTATATTTATTATGTGCGCGTTGGCATATAGTATTTCATGGCTCATTATTCACCGGCTTACATCAACCATGAAGCCTTTAAACTTATAACCATTATTAAAGTCATTAAGTCAATACACATGAAAAAGTATATTTATATAGTTTTATTAATACTGGCCGCTGGGGTTTTGTACCAGTGTACAACCCACAAACTTATTGTGATGAATAATCCGCCGCCGGCGGATCCTAATTCGTCGCCGGTAGTGCCGGCTGATCAATCTATCAGTAAAATGAAATTAGAGCCGGGCATGGCTATAAAAATGATAGCGGCCGAGCCGCTAATAAGCTCGCCGGTAGCTATGATGTTTGATAAGAAAGGCCGGATATGGGTGTTAGAAATGGAAGATTATATGCCCGACACCTTAGGTAATGGCGAAAATGTGCCAAGCGCCAAAGTGGTTATGCTGTCTGACAAAAACGGTGATGGGGTGATGGATGACCGCAAGGTAATTATAGACTCGCTGGTTATGCCTCGCGCTTTTTGTTTGGTTGAAGATGGCATATTAGTAGCCGAGCCACCCTACCTATGGTACTATAAATTGGAAAACGACAAGCCGGTTAAAAAGACATTAATAGACAGCAAATATACCGATGGCGGTAACGTAGAGCATTCATCAAACGGATTATATCGCGGGTTGGACAACTGGATATACAATGCCAACTCGCCAAAGCGCTATCGCAAAATGGGCGATAAATGGCTGACAGAAAAAGCGCACGAAAAGGGACAATGGGGCATTACCCAGGATAATGTGGGCCGCATGTATGCCAACGATAACTCAACCAACCTGGTTGGCGATTACTTCCCGCCGGGATTGGGGTTGAATAATAAAAACCAACGTAATGTAGCGGGCTATAGCGAGCGTACCGTTGCTGATAACCGCACTTTCCCGATAAGACCGACAACGGGTGTTAACCGCGGTTATATGAAGGGGGTATTAGATGATAGCTTAAGGCTAACCAATTTTACAGCCGCTTGCGGACCGATGATCTATCGCGGCGGACTATTTGGCCCGGCTTACGATTTTAATGCTTTTGTTGCCGAACCATCGGCCAACTTAATTAAGCGCGATATACTGGCCGAGAACGGCAATGTGGTAAAGGGCCGTGAGGCATATCATGGCCGCGAGTTTTTAGCCAGTGTTGATGAGCGTTTCCGCCCGGTAAGTTTGTATGATGGTCCGGATGGCGCGTTATATATTGTAGATATGTACCGTGGTATTATTCAGCACAGAACCTATTTGAGCGCTTACCTGAAACAAGAGATAAAAAAACGCGATCTGACCAAGCCATTATCATGCGGTCGCTTGTATAAAGTTTATCCGGCCGGTAAAAAACTGGTTAGCGTAACTTTCCCGGACGACCCTTTAAAACTTGTAGCCTTGCTGGGTAGTCCTAACGGTTATGTACGCGACCAGGCACAACAAATATTGGTTGACAGTAAACCAGCAGCAGCTATACCGGCTTTGCAGGCGGCTATAAAATCGACCAATGTGTTTTTAGTTACCCATGCCTTATGGACATTAGAGGGTATGGGCCAGATAAAAACCGACGAGGTTTTGGCCTTGCTGCAATCGCCAACCTGGAATATCCGTATGCAGGCCATAACGGTCTCTCCATCGGTTGTCAATAAAAGCAACTATAAACAATTTGCCAGCGCGTTTGAGCAAAATGTAGCTAAAAATGACACCATTGCCGCGCCGTATGTAGCGTTTGCAACCAATGCCATACAGCCTTTTGACAAAGCAGCGGCTGATAATATCCTATTGAGCCTTGCCAAAAAATACCCTAAAAATCTATTTGTTGCCGATGCCATTGTAAGCAACCTGCAAAACAGGGAAGAAGCCTTTCAGAAACGGGTTGAAGCCATAGTGCCCGATACCAGTATGGCCGTAAACAAACGCATATTACGGGTTATTACCGCTATGAACGAAGCCAAACGCAATAGCGATCCTAAAATCCTGGCAAAGTTATACCCTAAAGGTGCGGCTATTTTTAATACGGTTTGTAAAACCTGCCATGGCGAAGATGGCAATGGTATACCATCACTTGCCCCGCCGCTTAACGGATCGGAAATAATAAATGGGAGTAAAGAGGTATTGATATCCATAATTTTAAAAGGATTATCCGGCCCGGTTATGGTAAAAGGGCATTTATATAAAGCACCCGAGATAGGTGGCGAAATGCCGGGCTTTGCCGATAACAAAGATTTTAGCAACGATGATATTGTGCAGATATTAAATTACGTTCGTCACGCGTGGAACAACAATGGCAGCAGGATCATTGTCGACGACGTATCAAACATCCGTAATAAATATAGTAAAAGGGAAAAATCATTCACTATGGATGAGCTTGATCCCTCGTTAAAAACCAATTGATCTGTAAATTTAACCTACTATAATATAAACCAATTATGAAAAGAATTATTTTTTGCCTTGTTCTAAGCAGTTTTTTGGCGCCAATTGCATTCGGCCAAAAAAAGCTATTAAAAGATATACCGGGAGTAGTATCTTATACTTACCGCGATGATTTTGCTAAAGATGTACCGGGCACCTTAGATAAAATTAAATCGCTGGGAGTTACCAATATTGAATTTTCGAACCTTTTTAAAAAAACGCCCGAAGAGTTGCGCGCCTTGTTGGATGCACGCGGAATGCGTTGTACCAGTATAGGTGTAGGTTATGGCGACCTGGACAAGCATATGGATAAAGTTATTGCCCAGGCTAAAGCTTTGGGTGCCGAGTTTGTGCGTATAGGCTCTATCCCTCACCCCGGCGATTTTAAGGATCTGCACGCTGATGTAGTTAAACAAGCCGCGATAGACTTTAATAAATTTGGTAAAACATTGGCCGAAAACGGCTTGACCTTTTGCTACCATAACCACGGTCCTGAGTTTAAACCGGCCGGAGAGTTAGGCGACGGGTTGCTTTTTGATTACCTGGTAAAAAACACCGACCCTAAATATGTATCGTTCGAAATGGATGTAATGTGGGTTTACTGGCCGGGCCAGGATCCGGTTGCTTTGTTGCAAAAATATCCTGATCGTTTTAAATTGATGCACGTTAAAAACGTGAAAAAAGGGTTAGAACGTGGCGGATCGGCAACATTTGTTGCAGTAGGAGAAGGCCAGATAGATATGGAGGCTGTATTAAAAGCGGCACGAAAAACCAAAATCAAATACTACTATATTGAAGACGAAAGCAAGCCGGAATTTATTGACGCGCAAATGCCGGTTAGTTTGAAGTATTTGGAAGGATTGACCAGGTAAGCGACCTGCATAAATCATAAAAAGGCGGCCACGAATTTCAATTTCGGGCCGCCTTTTTTATATATAACCCGTCATAGGAGGAATGTGATGCACTATATCGTCAGCGATGTTGTTTCATCTTGTTTCACCACATAGAAATCACCCGTTTTGCAATAATTTGATTACCAACAAATTAACCAATAGTTACCCATAAAAATACTGACGAATAAGTTGTTACATTTTGTTTCACCACTTTTAGGCAAGTTATTGTATTTCAATTGGTTAAGCCAAAATCTTGTTTCACTTGTTTCATTTGTTTCACCCTCGCGTGAAACAAAACCCAATAGAAGAGTTACTCTACCGCTACCCCACTCACAAACGTATTGGCTTTAATCTGCGCGGCTGTAAGGGCCTGCCCATTCATTACTACATTTTTAAAGCTTATATCCTTTATGGCATGATCGGCGTCAGCACCAACCATGTCGACAGTAAGCGGAGCGCCAAGCACGGTTATGTTTTTAAAACTAATGCCTTGTACTTTGCCAAAGCCGTCGCCGGGCCTTGTCCATACAGCGTGGCCTATCCATACAGAAATAAACTTATGCGCTTCTTCAATACGGATATCTTCAAAATGCACATTGCTTATCGTGCCGCCATCGCATTGATAAATACGCATAGACCATTCGCGGCCCTTGTCATGTATTACATCACAGTTGGTAAAAAGCACATCATCAACATTATCACTAACCTCGGCGCCTATGCTAAGGGCGTGGGCCAGCTGGTTCCATAGTACGCAATTGGTAGCCAGTATGTGTTTAGCGTCGCCCTGGCCCTTATCCGCCTTAACCACTATCAGGTCATCCATGGTACGCAGGAAGCAGTTTTTTACAGTTACATAGCGGCTGTTACAAATGTCAATACCATCTGTATTGGCACGATAGCCAAATATCTTTAGATTATCAACGGTCACACTATCCGATTGACGGATAGGAACGTTCCAAGTACTGGCATCCCGCAGGATAATACCTTCTACATTTATATTTTGCCCGCGTATAAATAATAAGTTACGGGCATGAGTAGGGCACGCGCCGGCATCAATAATACCACGCCCGCGGATGGTAATATTCCGTCCGCGTAAAGATATAGATGGCGAATAATTGCGCATGCCATCGCCTTTATTAACACGGTATTTCTCGCTTGAATCTATCACCGCCCGCACTATTGCGCCGCCAGCAACATAAATAGTTTTATTATCGCCAATTTCCAGGTGGCTTATAGTATGTATACCCGGGCCAAAATATATTACGTTGCGGTCATTGGCTTTGGGCACATTGGCTTCAATCGGATTAACAAAAAGGTGCAGCGATTTTACCCATTCGCCGTTTATCTCGATAGTAAGGTTTTTGGGCGATGAAACCACGAAAGAGATGGAGCGCCCATGTATAGTAGCATTAACTCCAAAAGATGTGGGTAGTACTTTAACAGAAGTAACCTCTTCAGGAACGGTAACGGTTACTGTTGCCGAACCCTGCATATCAAAATATGCAAAGGCAGCGGTGTCAAAATATTTATGAGAATTTTTTATATCGGCTATTCCTTTAAACTGATCTGGCGTACCATTGGCAGCTATTTTAGCTGTATAAACCGCAACGTTCTTTCCTACGACCGATATTTTATAGCGTTGGTCTAAAACTTCGCCCGCGGGTGCCGGATAAACTACTATCTTGCCTTTAGGTTTGCCGGTTGCATTAGTGTTTAATACAAGCAGGAATAGCATACCCGTTAACAACAGGCTTAAAAATCTTAATTTATTCATAGGTTATAATTTAGGCGCTTTTAAAGGAGATGGAAGTATAAATGTCGGTAAAAGCGACTAAGTTTATATCGGCTCTTGCAAAAAAAAGTAAAACAAATAAATTTGTAGCCACAATTATAAAACATAAAGAAAGATGAGAAAAACAAGTTCAATTATTATGATCATGTTGTCTGCCTTAATGTTTCAGGCATGTAAAGACAGCAAAAAAGAAAACTCGATAATTGGCATTGATCAAACAGGGTCGTTGGTAAGCGAAGACGATGCAAATTTTGCAGCTTCGGCCGCGGACCGCGGCACTACCGAGGTAGAGTTAAGCTTTTTTGCAAAAGACAAGTTAGTTAACAGCAAAGTAAAGGAGTTGGCCGCTAAGATTTTAAAAGACTATGCAAAAGCCAACGAAGAATTAATGAACATAGCCACAGCTAAAAAAATAAATCTGCCACTTAACAGCGACGGGCAGGAGGAAAAAGACGAGCTAAACTCAAAGAGCGGCAGCGAATTCGACAAAGCATTTATTGCCAAGTTAGCCGAAGGCAATGAAAAAGCGGTTAAGTTATTTGATGATGGGACAGATGATGTAAAGGATAAAGAACTAAACGCTTTTGCTGTAAAAACACTGGCAATATTAAAAAAACAGGCAGACGATATTAAGGCGATACAGGATAGTATGAAGTAAGGTTTTAGAGATCTAATTAAGAGTGTTCAGAAGATAAAAAAGCTGTGGGTCGTGTGATTCCCTCCCCTGGGAGGGTAGGGAGGGGTTAATGAAGCGATTTATAAATCTCCCCGTTTTTCCGAATTACCATGATTCTAAACCCGTTTTTATAAAAGATAAACGCGGGCAGTTGCTTTTATAAAATATTCAACTAAATTTAGCTAACCAATTATCATGACCTGGATACAGCCCGTTAACCCGCTTAATAGCTTAACGCTTTCTGCATTAGTGGCATTGGTACCTATATTGGTTATTTTTTGGGCGCTGGTTATCAAAAAAACAAAAGGCTATAAAGCCAGTATAATGGCATGTGCCGTAGCCATACTTATAGCTGTTTTGATTTATGGGATGCCGGTGAGGCTGGCGCTTTTATCAGTAGCTAACGGGGCGCTATATGGGTTCTTCCCCATTTGCTGGATAGTTATTGCCGCGGTGTTTTTATTTAACTTAACTATAAAAAGCGGCCAGTTCGAGATCATTAAACATTTTATGGCCGCTGTTACTCCCGACAGAAGATTACAGGCCATGCTCATCGCTTTTTCTTTCGGCGCCTTTTTAGAGGGCACGGCAGGATTTGGCGCGCCGGTAGCTATAACTGCTGCCATGTTAGTGGGGTTGGAGTTTGATGCTATGTATGCTACCGGCTTATGCTTAATAGCCAATACAGTGCCCGTAGCATTTGGCTCGGTAGGTATACCCATAGCAGTAGCTTCACAAATATCAGGTATTCATGAAATGGAAATATCACAGATGGTAGGCAGAACGCTGCCTATTTTATCTGTATTTACACCGTTTTACCTGGTAGTATTAATGTCCGGCTTTAAAAGATCTATTGAAGTGTTACCAGCCATATTAGTTTCGGGCCTTTCATTTGGGTTGCTGCAATTCTTTACTTCTAATTTTATTGGTCCGGCATTGCCCGATATTATTGCGGGCATTGGTTCAATTATAGCCTTAATAGTTTTCTTAAAATTTTGGAAACCGAAAACCGTATGGCGGTTCGCTAATGAAAAATCTCCTTTAACCACAATAAAAGAGACTTATACTGTTAACCAGATCATTACCGCCTGGTCGCCATTTTTGTTATTAACTATAGTAATATTAACCTGGGGATTACCGTCTGTTAAAGAGTTCCTGAATACTCAAGGGCAACTGCAATTCAATTTCCCCGGGCTGCATAATAGTATAGCCGATCAAAAGGGCACATTGTTGCCGCATGTGTTTAAGTTTAATTACCTATCGGCAGCAGGTACAGCCGTTTTCTTATCAGCCGTGATAGCTGTACCTGTTGTTGGCCTAACCTATAAACAAGGCACAGTGGTTTTTGCGGCTACTTTAAAGCAACTAATGTTCCCAATAATAACCATCATGTCGGTTTTAAGCTTTGCTTACATAGTAAATGATTCGGGTATTACCACAACCATAGCGTTATTATTAGCCGCAACCGGTCCGCTGTTTCCATTTTTTGCGCCGGTATTAGGCTGGCTGGGTGTATTTATAACCGGATCAGACACCGCATCAACCGCGTTATTTACAAAATTACAATATGTAACTGCCACCAAAATTGGGGTTGCCCCGGTGGTTACCGTTGCTGCCAATTGCTCGGGTGGTGTGGTTGGTAAAATGATATCGCCACAATCTATAGCTGTAGCTGCAGCTGCCGGTAATTTGATTGGGAAGGAGTCGGCGCTATTTCGGTTCACGCTAAAGCATAGCTTTTTTATATTATTGTTTTTGTGTTTGCTGGTGATGGGGCAAGCCTATTGGTTTAAATGGATAATACCGGCAAGCACGCCTGTTGCTACCGTAAATACGGTAGCTTTAAATACAGCGTTGCCGGGCTATACCTGGTTAATTATATTGGCATTACTTATTGCGATATTTGTAGCATTAATTAAATTAACCGGGCGTAAAGGATCAGCTTAAATAATATGAAGATAGTAGTACTTGACGGATATACACTTAATCCCGGCGACCTGTCATGGGATGCGCTGAATAAATTAGGCGATATAACCATATATGACCGCACCCCTTATGCAGAAATAACCAAACGCTGTGCAGGGGCAACGGTTGTTTTAACCAATAAAACCCCGTTAGACGAAGCCACATTAAACCAACTGCCCGATTTGAAATACATTGGCGTACTGGCTACCGGTTACAATATTATTAACACCGAAGTATGCAAAAAGAACGGCGTAATTGTAAGCAATGTGCCCGGCTACAGCACCCCTGCTGTGGCGCAACTGGTTTTTGCTTTTTTGCTGGAGCTTTGCCTGCATGTACAAAAACACAGTGACGCGGTTATGGACGGCAGATGGGCCCGTTCTGCCGATTTTTGTTTTTGGGATTATCCACTGATAGAGCTTGCCGGTAAAACTTTGGGCATAATTGGGTTTGGAACGATAGGCAAAAAAGTTGCCGATATCGCCACCGCGTTTGATATGAACATTATCGCCACCGGCAGAACACATACCGACCAATCGCACCGCGAGAATTTTAAATGGGTAACCCTGGATGAGCTTTTGCAACGATCGGATATGATCAGTATCCATTGCCCGTTAACGCCCGAAACGCAGGGGTTGATAAACGCAGAAAATTTAAGAAAAATGAAGCCATCGGCATTTTTGATAAATACTTCAAGAGGGCCTATTGTAGTTGATGCCGACCTGGCCGACGCGCTGAATAATGGTGTAATAGCCGGCGCGGGCATTGATGTACTATCTGTAGAGCCGCCCTCTGCAGGCAACCCGCTTTTTAAAGCGAAGAATTGTATTATTACCCCGCATATTGCCTGGGCAGCTAAAGAGGCGCGTACGCGATTGATGAATACGGTGGTGAGTAATTTGCAGGCTTTTATTGATGGTGCAGCTGTTAATGTAGTGAATAGATAACTATATTTTATTAATTTCTTTCATTTTGAACGATCGTTCGAAATGAAAGAAACCTATTAAATATTTTTCAAAACATATTGTTTTTCAAGTGGTTTATCATAAGAAGAAAAAAAATAAACCATGAAAAAACTAAATTTGATTGTAATGATTGCATTGGCCGGGCTGATGTTTCAGGCCTGCAACAACACTAAAAAAGACAGTACCGCTTCTGCGGATAGTGTAAACAAGGTAAAAGACACGACAACTTCGGGCATGACGGGGATAGCCGTTGACAAGGATGACGCAAAATTTGCTGTTGATGCGGCTAATGGCGGGATGACAGAGGTAGAACTGAGTAAGCTTGCCGAACAAAAAGCAACCAATGCCAAAGTAAAGGATTTTGCTGCTATGATGGTTATGGATCACTCAAAAGCGGGTGAGGAATTAAAAGCGGTTGCAAAAACTAAAAACATTACCCTGCCTGATTCAGTTAACGCCGATTCGAAAAAGGCAATTACTGATCTTTCTAAAAAGTCAGGCGCTGATTTTGATAAGGCTTATGTGGATAAAATGGTTTCTGACCATAAAGCTACTGTTGATATGTTTGAAAATGCTTCTAAAAAGCTTAAAGATGCTGATCTGAAAGCTTTTGTTGATAAAACATTGCCCACAATTAAAGGGCATTTAACAAACATTAAGGCTATTCATGATGGCATGAAATAATTTTCATTAAAATACATTATTTGTAAAAAGCACATAGAAAAAAACCGCTTATATATGCTTTTTGCAATTATGGCCCTGTTTTTTGAAATATTTTTATTGCAGACGTATAAACTGCAAGATGGTGCTTTTGCCTAATAAGATTTTGGGAAAAGATTAAAAAAGAAATTTAAAATTTATTCTACCTAGTACATAGGAATTTATACCTTTGTGCACTTGTTACAATCGGACTAAACCAATTCGTTCTTTATGAGAATAATGAGATCAGTTAATTTTAGAGGAGAAGTTTTAGCGAACTTCTCCTTTTTTAACGCTTCTCACTCCTAAAAAACGTAAACTATCTGTTAAAAAGCGCCCGTTTTATTTACAGGTATTAAAAGGACATCGTGAAATGTATACGGCTCAATAGCTTTGGCACCATGTCAAGGTGCCTGCTCATCTATGATTAAAATAAGCTGAACTGAAGGCTCGCTATAGCGGCGTTTGCTGGGTTGCCCGTGCCGCTGATGTGGTAAACAGGCGTTTCAACATATCTTGATGCGATAACAATTTCTGCACCCCGGGCGTGGGTATTAAAAAGATTATGAACCAATATAGGGTCATTATTATCTTTTGATAAATGCGATAAAAACAGGTGGCTCATATGCGCAGGCTTATAATCTATAAACAGCGTTAATGCCTGCCTGTTGGATAAGTGGCCATTGCCACCGCGAATGCGCCGTTTTAAATGAAATGGATAGTTGCCGCTCTCTAACATTCCCTCATCATAATTAGCTTCTAAAAAAGCGGCGTGACATTGTTGAAAGTGCAGGATCAGATTTTCGCACACAACACCCAGATCGGTAAAAACACCAACTTTCACATCGCCGCAGGCAATAGTGAAACTATGCGGATGGGCGGCATCATGCAGCTTTGAAAACGCGGTGATCAATAGTTCGCCTATGTGTATGGGCTGGTCGGCAAAGAACGTTGTTACCAGGTTGTCATCTAATCTTAAACCACCATGGTGCATAGTAAGCGGGGTTATATAAACCGGCAGCTTATATTTTTTTGCGAGTACGGTAACGCCCCGTATATGGTCAGAATGTTCATGCGATACAAAAATGGCTTTTACCTTGCGCATGGATAGGCCCAGGCGCGCCATGCGGGTTTCGGTTTCGCGGCAGGATATGCCCGCGTCAATCAATACCGCCTCATGCTCATTACCAACGTAATAGCAATTACCATTGCTTCCGGAATTTAACGAGGCTACAAATAAAGACATTACTACAAATTAACCGGTTTTAATTAAATATTTAAGCTAAAAGATTAAATATTTATTGCTAAAATCGCATCTATCTAAATAGCGGAAATACAATTCTATATTCAAATCAGCTTAGTACATTATAAAATGGACACTCCACAAACTTTACCAATACTTGATGCTGCCGAATTGCGTGTTTTGGGCTCATTAATGGAAAAATGCAAAACCACGCCCGACTATTACCCCATGACGCTTAATGGCCTTACCGCAGCGTGTAATCAAAAAACATCGCGCAAACCAGTGGTGCAGTATGAAGAAGCTATTGTAATGGACGCATTGAGCACGCTCAAAAAGCGTGGATTAATATCAACAGCCACAGGCGGCTCTATCCGATCGGTAAAATATAAGCACAACTTTGCCATTGTATATCCGCTTGTACCGTCAGAACTGGCTATACTATGCCTGCTGATGCTGCGGGGGCCATTAACCCCCGGCGAATTAAATACCAATTCGGGCAGGTTGTACGAATTTGAATCGATAGAAGAAGTGCAGGAGGTTTTAGATAAGCTTGCCGGCGGCGATATGCCATATTTAATGCAGTTGCCCAAACACCCCGGTCAAAAAGAAGCACGGTACGCTCATTTATTGGCCGGCGTGCCAGAGATAAGCGAGGATGACGAAATGGATGAATTACCGGGCAGGCCTGGTAGTGGCATTGAGGCCCGCCTTTCAAAAGTTGAGCTGGAGCTGGCAGAGCTGAAGGCGGCTTTTGATAAGTTGATGAAGGAGTTGAGTTAATGTCGATTACTCACCCCGACATCGCTCCGCTTGTCGACCCTCTTCGCTGCGCGGAAAGAGGGTGCCGGGATTCCGGCTTAAAAGAAACAACCCTCTTTCCGCCGAAGGCGAAGAGAGGGTCGCGCACGAAGTGCCGTGGGGTGAGTCAACGGCGCGCGTTCTAATGCAACAAAAAAAGGCGATGGATTTGAATCCATCACCTTCCAATCTAACTTAAACTATTCTCTTTTAATATATAAAGCTACCATCGCCACGGCGCATCATTTGCTGGCCATTACGTGTTGGTGTACCGCTCCATTTTTGCAGGTTAAGGCGCAGGCCCACCATAAAGTAACGGCTCAATGAATTAGACAAGGTATTGGTTACCCCGGTAGAGGTTACTGTTTGCTGTATGTAATTGTTTTGGTGCAGCAAATCATAAACATTAAATGTTAGTACCAGGTTTCGTCTGGCAAAAAATTCTTTTTCAAAACCGGCATTTAAAATTAATGGATTAGTATTGGCACCGCTAATACCGGTTATATATTTCTTGGTAGCATCATAGTTGATCTGCCAGGTTTTAAAGAAATACATCTTGCTGGTAAGGCCTAACGAGGTTGTTTGTAATTGCGTTGAATTTGCATTAAACAATGTTGTAAATGTTCTTGAAATATCATATCCAACGAATGGATTGATCTCGAAGCTTTCACTTGGGTTTATACGCGGACCAAAACGCTCATCCAATCTCCAGGTTGTTTGATGGTATAGTTGATTATTACTCATTGCCGGCGAGTAATTATAAGTTATATTTCCATTTAACGACAGGTTATACCTGCGGTCGTCCAGTTGTTTGGCAATGGTGTATCTGCCAACCAGTGTTTGGGCGCCATCTAAATTAAGATAATGTGTTTCTGATATGTTTTTAAATGTGTTTTTAGTAGGATCCAAAGCATTTACCGTAAGCGGCACCCGTATTTGCAGCGTATTTTGAACTATTGAATTATCAATACTGCTTGCCGTTACCCCTAACGAAACATTAAATTTAGAGTTTGCCAAATAATTATTGTATTGGGCGGTAAGTGTGTTGGTAAATGAGGGACTAAGGTTAGGGTTACCAACCACAATATTATCAGGGTTTGATCTGTCTGTAAATGGTTGTATTTGCGTAAAATCAGGCTCCTGGTTACGCCCGGTATAGTTTAAGGTAAACCGTTCTGTACGAGACCAGCTATAGGCAAAACGGAAAGCCGGTATTACCCTGAAATCATAACGTGATGTAGACGCATTTGCACCCACTGTATTGTCAAACTTAGTGCCCTTTAACAGAAACGGTACAGCGGCAGCTCCAATTGATAAGTTAACTTTGGCTCCATTGTAACGATAATCTAAAGTTGCGCGTGTATCGGTAATATCATAATTATATATAGTGCTATACTTTGAAACGGGCACTATTTGTCCGTTTGCCAATACGGTATCCTGCAGGGATACCGTATTGTTATTTCTCTGACTCAAATTTCCGGCAAACTCTAATTGAGAGTGGGCACTCAGTGGTTCAACATAGGTCAATGTAGCTGTATAGGTTGTTGTCGCATTGGTTCTGTGAGTTAATAAATGTACCAATGAGTCTCTTATTAAAACGTTTTGAGTTGTATCGGCATAATAGTGGTATGCGGTATTTTGTTCGCCATCGGCCTTGGCGTTAGCGTGGGTAATGCCTACCTGTAAAGAAATGTTTCTACGCGGTTTTTTAAATACGTGCAGGTAAAAAGCGGTAAGGCCAAAATTGCTGCTTGAGTTTAAAGTAGAGTTAATACCGTTATTTACTACGTGCTCAAAACCTGTAGTATAATGATTGATATTATCACTATAGGTATTGCTTGAGGTTGGCGAATTGCTATAGCTAAAAGTTGGTGTTATTTGCAAGTAATTGGCGCTATCCAGGTTGATATCCATTTCAAACCTAACATTGTGCGATTTTGTGTCTGTTTCTCTTGTACTCTTGTTAACAAAATTGCTCGGGCCAAAGCTGGTATATCTTTGTCCGTAACTATCGCTTAAAGCGTTATTATTATTAAACATATAGGTATAACTGCCCACCGCCTGTACACTTTTGCTCCATTGGTCGCGGTAGTTAAATGATGGCGATCCGGAACGGGTTGTACCACCACTGCCGCCAGTGCCACCACCTCCACCACCACCGGTGGCATTTGTACCAACACCTGTGCCGCCGCCACCGCTATTGGTTGCGCCGCCCTGCAGGCCGGTAGAGGCAACACCAAGCACGGTGTTGCGTAAGTTGCCAATTATACCTAATTGCTGGTTAGCGTTTATGCGTTGAACAAAAAGCTGAGCGTTATACCTGTCGGCGCTTCCATATTGCCCTATTAAACGTCCGGTAGTACCTACAGACCTGTCTGCACGGGTAGTAATATTCAATATCTTTTGCGGGTCGCCATCTTTAACACCGGTCCTTGCGGCCTGGTCGCCATAATCGTCAACAACCTGTACTTTTTCAACAATGTCTGCAGGTAAATTTTGAATGGCCTGGGCAACGTCCCCGCCTGCATAGTCTTTACCATTTAACTTAGCTTTTACTACCTGTTGGCCCTGATGGGTTAATGTTCCATCAGTTCCAACTTCCATGCCCTCCATTTTTTTCAGCAATTCATCTAAGGTTGCATTAGCACGCACTTTATAATCACTGGCACGGTATTCAACCGTGTCTACTTTATAAGTTATACTAGGGGTACCATTAATTTTTACTTCATTAAGCTCATTGCTTTTGGTTTTAAGCGTAATAGGGTCTAAGACTATCCTTTTGGTAATATCGCTGTTTAAGTATTTTTTAATAAAAGAAACCGAGCCAATGCTTTCAACGGTAATATTAAAAGTGGCCAGTTTTACATTTTTTATTATGAATATGCCATCATCATTAGTTGAGGTTCTTATGGTATCCAGTTTTGATTTAAGCGTAACTAAAGCACCAATTAATGTTTGCCCGCTTTCGTCTTTAACAACACCGCTTACCTCGCGTGAGGTTAACGGAGGGGGCAACGCGGCCGGTGAAGCCGCGCGCGTTTGCATCTGGGCAAAAAGCCTGCCCGATAATAATATCAAAACGGCTACGGTAAGTAATCTTTTCATGTTGTAAGTTTATAATCGTATAGAGAGAGGGGGTATTATTTTTTTGCTAAAGTATATTTCCCCCAAAAATCGCTGGGGCTTGTCATTTCCTGGAAAGTGCTGGCACCGCCGCCACGTGGGCCACCACCACCACCACCCGGACCGCCAAACATTACAACGCGTTGGCCATCGCCACCGCCGCCGCCGTTGCCACCTTCGGACATAGCCTGCATCATCGCAGCGGGTATTACAATGCCGTTAACTTTTACGTTATAGTTCAATTCCTGTCCGTCAGATTTTAAGTTAAGCAGTTTAATGGGTATGGCCATTTCATATGTAAAATTCCCCATGGCGTTATAACCAATAGCGGCTTTAATACCATACTCGTTATATATAGAAACAAGCGAATCGGTTATGTCTTTAAAGCCGGCAACTTTTATTTCTTTGGCGGCCGCAATAGTACGCTCATGTGCCGCTTTTATCATTGCCGAATCCACGGTTTGCCCGCCCGGGCCACCTGGACCGCCGGTAACTACTACATCAGTAACAGCTACCGAACGACCACCACCACCGGGGCCGCCTACACCCGGGCCTCGCATGGTTCTTGTTGGCCTTTGTATAACCGGATAGGTAAGGCTAAATGCATCTTTTTCTTTTTTCTTTCCGTCGGTGTTTATAGTAAGGGTTATGCCACCAGCTGTAACTTTGTTATTGTTAACCGCATCGGTTGATTTTATGGCCAGGTAAATATTTTTATCATCATTTGATATGGTATAATATAACTTGGTGGCTTTATTATAAGCCTGAAAAGAATCGCCCCACTCTTTAAGCACCCCATCAATTTTTATTGGCGAAGGTGCCCATAGATTAGCAGCCTGCACTTCTTTTAACTTTTTAGTTTCTTGTGCAAACACAGTTAAGCAAGAAAGCAGGAATAAACTTGTTAAAGAGATTAGCTTTTTCATTTTTTTATTGATTAGGTTTAAAAGAAGCATCAGCCTAAAAGCTAACACCATACAATTATAATAACGGATTATTAATGCCGAAAATAAAGTATACCATTAAGTTGATTGTTGCGACCACTTTACGTATTGAAGCGACAAGGCTTTATGGTAAACTAAAAAATTAGTAATTAATTGGAGAGATAGATTGAAAGGTCTACCGTAAATGAATGATTTTCATTCAGTATGGTCAGCTCATGTTTATCCGGGTGCAAAATAGCCAGTCTTCTTTTTACATTGGCTATACCTATTCCCGAGCTGTTGTCTTTTGATACATCCAGGGCACTAACCCCATTAACTACTATAAATCGCATTAAATGGGTTTCTTCATCTATGGATATTGATATGGCGATAACGGGGTCGGCAACCATGCCTGTACCGTGTTTAAAGGCGTTTTCAACAAAGGGGATCAACAGCATTGGCTCTATGGTATACAGATCCGGATCGCCCTTTACGTCGATGTTTACCTTCATGTTGTTGCCAAATCGCAGCATTTGCAGGTTTATATAGCTTCTCAGGTATTCAATTTCTTTACTTAGAAACACCCGGTGATCATCACTTTCATACAGCATATAGCGCATTAGTTGCGATAGGTTTACAATAGCCGGTTCCAGGTCATCAGACTTTTTGCGGGCCAATGCTACCAGGTTATTCAGAATATTGAACATAAAATGCGGGCTTATCTGCGACCGCAAAAAGGTTAATTCTGATTTTAAATGACTGGTTTCCTGTTCTTTTAATAATTGCAGGCGCCTGCGGTTATCTAATATCACACGGTAACATACACTGCATAAAATGGCAACCAGTGGCGATAAAAGCGGGAAGAAATCTGGTGGTCCCCCAAAACGGCGCACACGGATGTTGGGCGATTTTGGAAAATGCGGAGAGAGCGGGCCGCCTTGTGTGCGCAGCATAATAAAGCGCGCGTTGTGAGGCTCTGATCGCAAAAAATACCAGCATAACCAGTATAAACCAAGCAATGCAGCAAGCGCCAGCACATACCAAATTACTTTTTTATTAATTAACGGGTATATTAAATAGGTGTGCAGGTAAAAAACACACAACAATAAAAAATTAGAGGTCATGATATTAAGCACCCACCGGCGGTGAGCGCCTTCCGGCAAAAAATTATTATTACTATCGGTACTTGCTAAAAATGGCAAGATTAATACCAGGAACCATATTACAAAAGGCATGGAGAACAGGAACCAACGATTATTGATCAGTTTTTTCATAGCACAAATAAAATAAGAAATTAGGAGACTGTAACAACTATGAGACAAAAGCCTGTATTGTTGCGACGAAATGCTGTTAACCTGCTTGCTGTTTTATAATAATATCTTAGTATTATTGCATTAACCAACATTATGAACTGCATAATAATAGACGATGAGCCGCTTGCACTGGAGTTGCTTGAGGATAATATCCGCATGGTGGATAGCTTGAACCTGGTGGCCAGCTGTCGGTCGGCTACTCAGGCTATGCAAGCTATGCAGGAGCAACAGGTGGATCTTATTTTTTGCGATATACAAATGCCCGGCATAAATGGCTTGCAGTTTGTAAAGAGCCTGGCACAAAAACCACTAATAATTTTTGTTACCGCTTACGACCAGTTTGCACTGGATGGTTTTGAACTGGACGTGGTTGACTATCTGCTTAAACCGGTAGCATTAGAACGTTTTTTAAAGGCTTGCAATAAAGCCACAACAATATTCGAACAATCTAAACGGGCTGCCGAAGCTGATCCCGCGAAGCGGAAGAAATACATTTTTTTATATGCCGATTATAACCTAATCAAAGTAAACCACGATGATATAACTTATATTGAAGGGTTGAAAGATTATGTAAAAATTTATCTGGCCAGTGTACCAAAGGCTATCATATCCAGGGTTACCATTAAATCATTAGAAAGCCAGCTACCGGTTGATGAGTTTTTCAGGGTGCATAAATCATACATTGTTAACCTGGAGCATGTGCACTCCATTCGCAAGGGAAGAATAAAAATTGCCGGTGTAGAAATACCTTTCAGCGACAGCTACAAAGATGTAATTACCCGCATGACAGGTAAGCTAACCTAAGCAACTAACTGATATTCAACCATATTTACCAGCGAATTAACATCAAAGGGTTTGTGCAACACATCATTTGGCGCGCCTTGCTGATGCATTGATAATTTTATATCCTCATTGCCCGAACACATTATCACGGGCAGGTTGCTGGTGTCTTTATTCAGCTTTATCTCTTTACAGATATCGCGTCCGTCCGCTCCGGGCAGCATCATATCTAATATGATCAGATCAGGATGGTCGGTTTTTATATGATCCAATATTTCATCGCCATTGTAAAGTGCAATAACATCATATCCTTTATTCATCAATATGTATGTCATTATTTCCACCACAAGCTCATTATCATCCACAATTAATATTTTCTTCGACATGGTGTTATATTTTGCTTGGTTATATTACAAAGCCCGTGCCATATTAACAATAAGTTAAAAAATTTTACACAACAAAAAAGCGATGCGACTTTTCACCCGCACCGCTCATCGCAAAAACTAAATCTAATATTATATATGAATAAACAATTCCTCTGTAGGCCTGCGCACTTTGATGGCATTGCTAAAAATATCATCATCGGCCCTAAAACCAATAGGAGCTATTACAGAAGAGGCTAATCCTAATTCTTTTAAACCTAATATTTCGTCAAACTTGCCGGCGGCAAAACCTTCCATAGGGCAGGCATCAATACCTAATTCGGCAGCTGCGCTAAGTAAAACACCTAAAGCGATGTAGCTTTGCTTATGGTTCCATACAATTTTCTGGTCCTCGGCCATACGGTCTATATTGCCTTTAATGTTTTGCTCAAAAACTTCAAGGTTTGCACGATCGATACCTCGCGTGGCAGCAATACGGTCTATATAGTTAGCTACATAAGCTTCATCCAGGTTGGTTTCGGCAGCGAAAACAATTACCGCCGATGCGTCTGTCAGTTGCGGCTGGCCATGAGCGGCCTCACGTAATTGCGCCCTTATCTCCGGATCTGTAACAACCAATATTTTATACGGCTGCAATCCTGCTGATGACGGTGAAAGCCTTACTGCAGCTAATAATGTATCTAATTGTTCGGCACTTAGTTTTTTAGTGCTGTCGAATTTTTTGGTGGCATAGCGCCAGTTAAGTTGTTTTAAAAGTGACATGATGTTGTTCCGAATAAAATTTGAAACAAAATTACATGTTGCAACATTTAATTACGTCATCCCGGAGTAATTATAATAATCCCTGGTCTTTTAATGCTTGCCTGCGTTCTTTTTCCTGCTTTTTTATCTCCCGTTTTTCCTGGCGTATTTGTTTTTTGGTTTTGCCCGCGGTATCAATAGCATTTATTCTTTGCTGCTCCTCATCCTTTAAACGCTGCTCTGTTTTTTTTGCCAGGGTATCCTTCTTCCCAAAAAGTCTTTGAAAGAATGTAGGCTTCTTCACCGGTTGTGGCTCCTCTATAATTGGCAATTGGAGTCCAAGATCATCATCAACGGGCGCATTCAGCATTTTATTGGCCGCTGCCGAATCAACCGGAGCAACATTTCTGCGCATACTCTCTTTTAAGCGTACCGTATAAAAACCGTACGAACTGCTGTCTGCCTGTGTAAATCCCTTACCCGTCATCATCCGCCCCAGCGAATTAAAATAATTTTCCAGTCCCGGCCTTAAGCTACCATCCGGCAGGAAAGCATATAAACCTGCTTTGGGCCGGGGTACAATGCTGGCTAAAAATATACTCTCGCCCAACGTCAACTCGCTTGGCGACTTACCAAAATAATAATGCGCCGCCTCGCTAATGCCATAAACGCCAGGGCCCCATTCAATAATGTTAAAGTATACTTCCAGTATGCGGTCCTTGGTCATGATGTTATTGTTTTCAAGCATCCATACTATCAGTATCTCCTCAATTTTGCGCGCCAGCGTTTTCTGCCTGGTTAAAAACGAATTTTTAACCAGTTGCATAGATATTGTACTACCGCCCCGCTTAAATTTATGGTCCTTAATATCGGTGATGATAGATTGCCGTATGGCCTTCTCTACAAACCCGTGGTTCTTGTAAAACGTAGGGTCCTCGGCAGTCATAACCGCGTTGCGCAGGTAGGGCGACATCTCTTCCAGCGGCGTATACTCCGGGTTTTCGGGCCCTATAGCATGCGGTTTCACGGGCTTATCATTTTCATAAGGGGTATAAACAAACGGTTTGTTTAGCTTGCCCAGATCGGTTTTACCGTATTTTATAATGCGGAACGCCGCGTCTTTATCCATCCTTGAATCAAACTGCAGGCTATCCGGCTTGCTCATATCCAGGTAAAAGTTTAAGCCGTAGTTTAGCTTGCCGGCAACTTGTATACCGTCTAAGGTCTCGAACATCCCCACAGGGAACGAGTCAAAAATATCCTGTGCGTTTTGCCAGCCGGTGGTTAGCTTCAACTCATAAATTTTAACCGGACTAAGCGTATATTTTATAAACGGGTGCGCGCTCAGCTTCTTTAAATGAATAACCGACGAGCTATCCAGCGACACATAATTGGTACCCACAAAAACATTGGCTTCTATCGATCCATCCTGAACCACAATATCATTAGCCGCCAACCCCGGCTGATTCACCAGCAGGTTATGCGCGCTGCAATAGGTAGCAATCTGCGTTTCGCCATTGCTGTGTTTAACGTTGTTGAGGCGTATGGTTAGGTTATCAAAATTAACACGGGCCTTAAAGTGCCGCTCAATAAAAGGAATTTCAACCTTGCCTTTATCGGCATAAAGCTTAACGTCAATCTCCTTATCGCTGGGGTGCATGGTGCCGGCAAAATGCCAGGTAGCCACAGTATCATTAACTTTTATGGTTGACGTAAGGTCGCCATCATCAATCTTGGCGGTGGTAGTAAGCAGCTTAACCCGCGTACTATCATTGGTAAACGACACCAGGAAATTATCCACCCCCAAATTATCGGGTATCTTATATAGTACCTCTTTTATCAGGTTGTTGCTCAGCTCGCTCAGGTCGACTTTAGTATGTGTGGCGGTCGAATCTTTTTTCTTCTTAAATAAAAAATCGAAGTTCTTAACCCCTTTAATATCCGTCAGGTTCAGGTGTGCGTTTTGCATCTCCACATCGGCCAGTTTGATGTTGCCGAAAATAAGGGGCCATATTTTAATGCTCACCTCAAAATGCTTAATGCTTAGCAGGCTGTCGCGCTGCTGGGGCACAATAGTAATATTTTGGCAGCTAACCGTAGTGATCCCCGTAAAATGTGCCGACTCAATTTGCAAATCCAAATGGTAAAGACTCATGGCCTTAGCCTTGGCTTTGGCAATTTCGCTCTGTAAAATAGCCTCGCGTTTGGTATAGATAAGGTACCCGCCAATAAGCAGCATAACAAACAATATAGCAACAACAACACCCGCAATGCGTACGTACTTAGGGTTGAGGCGACTTAACAAGTTATTCGTTTTCATAAATGATAAATAAGGCCTCCATAATACTAATGGCCCACGCAATAAGCTTTAAGCTTCGGTCCTTCGGCTTTCTGCTCACTCAGCTTGTGGAAAATTAATAACCACGCAATTCGCTTTCAGCTTTAGTCTTTCAGCTTTCCGCTTCGACAGCAAAACTAAACTAAATTGTATGGTTACAAACGTTAGGATAGGTAAAATGTTTCTTACGGATGTGTAAATGGGTGATCAATGCTCACTGCTAAGCATGGCGGTTAGCCGCTCGGTGACGCTCTTGGCCGCTAAGGCCCATTACTTTTTCCTTGATGAAAAAGTAACAAAAAATCAAGTCAGCAAAGAGGCTTCTTTGCCGCACAAGGCCTTTGCCCTGCAAATCAGGAAAAACCTCGGGCTGCATAATTTTGCTCCAGGTCGCGCATGAGCCATTCCCCGGGCAAAAAGACGCTATGCCCCTCCCTATGCGCATTGGCCACCAGTTTTTCCTGCTTTCGCCCGAAGCTTATTTGCTGACGCTTTGTTCAACAGGACCTACATTTTTCATATTAATTTAATAAACAATAAAAAGAAGCGTTGGCCTGTCAGGGCGCGCGGCCGGGAGTCTGGCCTGTGTAGTGGCAGCGATCGTCCTGACTTGATTTTTTGGTTACTTTTGTATCAAGAGGAGACTATATACCTGTTAGACCATGAGTAGAATTAAGGCCGTTATTTTCTCACTATTCCAAAAATTGTATAGGGGAAACTTGAGTAAGTTGGATTTATCCAAAGAAAAACCTGCCATAACAAAAGAAGAAAGGCAGCAATACCTGCGATCAAGGTTGCCCAAAACAATTTGTCCCGATACTTCTTTGCATCAATTTCCATTTGGGAAATTCTAAAGACCTCTTCATTTTGAAGTGTTTGTTGCCGTTCATATCCTATAAATATATACCCCTCAAAAGTGACTGCATATTTTTCAAAATTTGCCCCTTGCGGTACTGCTATATAAACATAGTTGTCCCGTATTAATTTTTCAATGATACGCCTTAGTATATCTCCATTAAACGTTACCCCATCTATGTCAAGCCTCGTAATCACGTGATCGAAAGAAACATGCCCCCTATCACCCTTAAAAAAATCTAAGACTTTGTCAATTTGTTGTATCGGTGTAATTTCCGTTATATCCATAAAAGAGGCTATTGGTTTAGCCCCTCAATATACAAGTAATTAGTAAGTTATGCTATCTTTGCATAGGGCAAAGCGTTTCGGACGTTCCGAATATGGGGACACGCTGACGAGGGAGTCATTAATTCGTTACCTTATCCACCGCCTACTACCGTAGCACCATCGTTCGGCTTATCTTTAGATTTTGGTTTTGGCTTTTCTTTCTTTTCGGTAGCCGCCTTACTAACACTCGCTTTAATTATTGAGTGAAATATATTAGATGCTTCTTTGGGGTTTTTCTTAAAGTTGATGCTCGTAGCATTTATTAAAAAATCTTTGTCCTCATCAGTGAAAACTATATTGTCATTCGGTATAGCTTCATAATCATTACGATACAGTAGCAATCCTATTTCAGTTCCATCAGCATATATTTTATATTGCCATCCGTTTTCTTGCTGTTCTATAAATAGAACTTTCGGGTTAAAACTTAATGGCGGATTTTCAAATCTCATTGTATTCATATTATAAAGTTACTACTTTTTCGTACATTTGTTATACAAGAAAGCCCCGATAAACACTTACGCCTAATGAGAGACCACTCATGGGATGGCTGTTTACCGAGGTTAAGAGTGTATATATTTGCACTTATCAATCTTGCGTCCGTCACGACGATCTTTAAGGGGCTCTACGCCCCTTTTTTATTTTCAGGGGTCTATAAATAAAGTGATTTGAACCCCAACCTTTCCATATTTTTCAGCCATTTTTCTACGAAGTTGCTCCATCGTTACACAAGCAGATGCCATACCTACAAGTTGCCATATATGTTCCATTAATTTTTTCAAACCATATTGTTCTGTCAACCATCTATGGTAGCTTAAATTTCCAACGGGTTTAGGTGCGTTTGTTTTTAACCATCCGTATACGTCCTTATCCAAATAACCATATACTAATTCGTTAATAAGTTTACCCCAATATTTTGGTCGACTATGAATGCTGCCGTTCCAGTTAGTCAGTCTACTAAATTGTATCCAAAGTTCGTCGGGAAATGTTTTTTCCCATACCCTCATTTCTTCCTGTAAAAAAAGTTTAAGTTTAAATTGAAGGGCATCCATCGGCCTATCGTATTGATAGCCCGTAGCCTCATCGACTAATGCAATAATCCCAACTTTAGCAGTTGCCCTAAGGAATGAATTTGCCTTAATAGCAATTTCTTTTTGTCGTTCAGTTAGTTTGATAGATGCATCTGTTGAATCCTGTAGTGCAGTAGAAAACGCTATGCAGATATCCATAAATTTTTCAACGGGGACACCAATAGCGGTTTTCCCAACCCCTTGGCCAAGCGTATCGAAGTTTATTAATGCAGGGATTGAGCCATTTTCCGCGGGTATCAATTCTTCGGGTAAATACCCTCTAATGGCACGAACATTTATATAACTTGCTAACTGTCCGCCGTCTCCCCCCGTTAGTGCTGAAACCACCCCACTTAGGCTAAAAATACGCTGTCCATCGTTCAAAACATAACATGGGATGCTATTCTCGCCAAGCATTAGTTCACCCCAATGAGTTGCTTTTTGTAGTTGATTTTCTTCGTATGTTTCAGTTAAAACAATCAGTTCCTGCTCAAAATCCGCGGCTATCAATTCTATATTTTTACTTGAAGCTAATTGCAATAATATTGTTCGCCATTTTGCAGGAACAATGCCCGTTTTAGCCCAATGAGCGATGGTGCTCTGTCCCTTTCCAATTAACTGCGATAATTCTGTCTGTCCACCGAATTTGCTTATTACTTGTTGTGCTGCATTCATATATTCAATATTTCGATATGCAATGATACGTAAAAAGTTGATATCAAAAAATAAATTATCAATTTATTTGATATAATTTTGGTTTGACACAAAATTATATTATCTTTGATAAAGCAAACGATACGACAATGAAAATATTTAAAAACATATTCGACTTTCAAGCACACTTCAATACAGAAGAAAAGTGCCGTGAAGAACTGGAATTGCAACGTTGGGGCAATACTCCGGCTTGCCCTTGCTGTGGCTCTACCAATGTCAAAAGGTTTGCTACTAACAACCGTATTTTTAAATGTAAAGAGAAAGAGTGTCGTAAGAAATTCAGCGTTACAGTTGGTACTATATATGAAAATACAAAAATCCCTTTGCAAAAATGGTTTTTAGCTACTTATATACTTGCTGTTCATAGTAAAGGAATAAGCAGTTTACAATTAGCCGCATGGTTAGGCGTTACGCAAAAAACAGCATGGCATTTAAACCACCGCATCCGTGAAATGCTGACAGTTGCTTCTCCTGAATTATTAGAGGGCATTGTCGAAATAGATGAAACCTACGTTGGTGGCTCTCAATCAAACAAACATGCAAGCAAACGTACTGTAAAAGGTGGTGCAGGTGGTAAAGCTATGGTATTAGGTGCGGTTGAAAGAGGCGGAAATGTAAAAGCAAGAGTTATAGCCAAAACCGATGCAGATAACATTATCCCTACCATAAAAGAGTTTGTTGCCGTTGATAGCATTATGGTAACAGACGAGCATAACGCATATAATAAACTTCATTTAGATTACACTCACAAACGTGTTAATCACAGAGAGAAAGAATATGTACGTTATGAAGATATTAAGGTTCACACAAACTCAATAGAGGGCTTTTGGAACATCTTAAAGAAACAAATCAATGGTATACATCATTCGGTTAGTCCAAAGCACCTACAACGCTATTGTGATGAAAGTGCGTTTCGTTACAACCACCGTAAAGCTTTACAAGATGAAAGATTTGCAGATGCTTTAGCTAATTGCGAGGGTACTTTAAAATGGAAACGATTAACAGCTAAATAATGGAGAACGAAATATACCTTAAAGAAATGGGGCAGAAAATAAGGACTGCCCGCAAAGCAAAGAAAATACCCATAGATCAAATGGCTAAGCTAAGTAAGATTGATATGTCTAACTTATCATTCTTAGAGCGTGGTATGCGAAATTGCCATATACTTAGCTTAAAGAGTATAGCGGATGTATTGGGTATGGATGTGAAAGAATTTTTATAATTGTTTAAAAGGACTATATTAAAAGCACAAATTAACGTTAGTCAATACTATTGCTTCAAAGGCAGTTTCCAGTACTTATTTTTAAGCAAAAAAGCTTCGATGTTATTATATAACATTTCATCTGTTTCTATGTACTCTAACGTATTAAAATTAATCTTAAATATTTTAACAAAAGATTTCCTTTTTTTAGTGCTATCATTAAAATCTAACTTAAAACACCAAAACAAGGAATCGGCTTTTATTTTGGGTACTTTCAAATTAGCGAATCCCGGCAGCATTTCGCCCTTATTAGGATAAATAACTACCGTTTTGTTTGCCTTCAACTCCTTTACTTCTGGTTGTGGCACTATTTCCCCATTGACTATACCAACGCAAAACGCAGAAAGCACCAAATCATATGCTGCACCAGTTCCGTAGTTGGAAATCCTATATTTTTCTACTAAAGAATCTGCATTATTGGTTTTAATTAGGGTTGGATTGGGTGTATCTGTTAAAGCAAATCTAAGCTTAGCATAGGGACGCGTTGTTGACTGCTTAGGAAGCCAATTCCCTTTAAGGTCATCTAAGCTTTTTTGTATGTCCGCTTGCTTTTCTTGTAAAGGCCCAAACTCATCATGGCTATCTTTAGGTTTTTTGTTTATAGCATCGAGTATGTCTTGCTTATCTTTACTGCTGTCGTGTACCGTTTTTATAACATCCACTATACCATATCCAACTATCAATAAAAATAAAGTAAAAAGAAACACCTTATAAATGGTTATTTTTTTATTCTTTATGAAATCTTGTCGAAATGTTAAAGCCAATATAATAGTACTAATAATTACTATCACAATTTTAGGGTTTGGGCTCATGCTATACTGGTTTGGGTTTACAATATAGACAAAGAAATGAGCGGGTTAATAATTATTATTGATTTTCCTCATGGTCTAACAGGTATATAATCTCCTATCAAGACAAAAGTAACAGCCCTTCTCGCGGCGATTGAGCGGGTGGATGATCGTGTTAAAGAATGCCGTTAGTCCCTCAGTCACGGACTGCGCCAAGCCCCAATCTTTAATCACCAATCTTTACCCTCTAACCCCTCAAACGATCCCCCTGCTCCACCACCTGATTTACCGTTAAGCTGCGGCCCTCATCGGCATTAACCTCAATTGCGCCATGATTATTAAATACATCAACGGCTTCCTGCGCTTCGCGGGTAGAGGCGGCATGCACAGTAACAATGGTGCCATCGCGGCCCAGCGAGGCGTAATGACTGGCCTCGTCCACATCGTCATACAGATGAGCAAAGAAGTTGCCTACGCGGTCCGTTTCTGCTACGCCGTTGGCGGCGGTGTGTATGTCTACGTTTTCGCTTTCAAACTCGTTGGCTAATAGGTAGTCGCTGGCCTGCTCGGCAAGGGCTGGGTCTGCAAATATTCCGATTACTGTTATCATAAATGGATAATGGATGAAAGGGGGGATTTGTTTTGATAGGTTGGAGGAAGGGTGTCCGTCCACCAGAGATACCGACGCTTGATTGAAGGTCGGACGGGATTGTAGTAGCATAACACTTTACCACTAAATCCTCATCGCGTCATTGCGAGGAACGAAGCAATCTCTACGTAAGCTAATCAATTATGCATCAGGCACGAGTATGCCCGGCTATGGCCTGCGCTGCATAGGACTTAGCCATCTATATATCAGGATATTTCTATAAATTCGTATCAATGGCAACTGCACCGAAAGCACATTTGGGATTATTTAGAACATTTGATTTATTAGATGAATTAATAAAAGATTACAATAAAGCCATGGAGTTATTAATGGCTGATCAAGAATCCCAATTTTTAAGGCGGGTTGCCGTTAGGAATACATTTAGTTTTGTCGAAGGGGTAATTCAAATCCTGAAATATGAAATCAAACGTAAATACCGCCTTGAGCAACCAACATATAAGTTAACTCCAAAAGAACGGGAAATTGTTTATGAAGAAAAAATCTCAGTAGGTGAAAGTAACATCCCTGTTTTTACACCCGTTGATAAAGGTTTTTTTAAGGTGTTTAAGTTAGCGGATAAAATATTAAATGAGCGTAATGCACCATTTGTTATCGAAAAAAGCGAAAAGGGAATAATATTTTCAGCTAAAAACACAAGAAACCGATTAACGCATCCAAGAAACTACTATGATATTGAAATAACTGATTATGAAATTTATAACATGATGTTGCTATTTGAGCTAACACGAAGTTCTTTTGAATTTATTTTTAATCCAAATGCAAGTGTACGTGTGCTGCTTACATCAACATCAAATCCATTTTAATATCCTACGTAGAGATTGCTTCGTTCCTCGCAATGACGCGTGGAGAGGATAGGTGGTTCCGATCTCCATATCATACACAAACTTCTTAGTTCACTTATAGCCGATTGCTAAATCAAATATCATTAAATAGCTTAGTTACATGCTATATCTAATGACAGACCAACCCACAACCTGCCCAATATGCGGAACTAGAACGGATATTATTGCCACCTTTTATCATACTAACGCACAGATGCAAATTAATGAATGTTTAAATGTCAATTGTAAATATGTATTTTTAGAGGTAGAAACCTAATACCATATTATGAAAGAAGGCCAAAGTTTATGGACTAAAGAAGAGTCAATTTTAGCCATAAACTTATATTGTAAAATCCCATTTGGTCAAATGCATTCGCGTAATAAAGATGTAATTGAACTCGCTATCCTGATTGACAGAAGCCCAAGCGCAATAGCCCGAAAATTAGGAAACTTTGCAAGTTTTGATCCTAAACTACAAGAACGAGGCGTTAAAGGATTAGAGAATACCAGCAAGTTAGATAAACAAGTTTGGCAGGAATTTATGCAAAATTGGGATGAGGAGTTTATTGAAGGAGAAAAGCTATTAGCGAAAAGGAAACATACCACAATTGAGCAATTAAACAATATCGACTTAGATAATTTAAAAGATGTAGAGGGCAAGGAGCGCGAAAGATTAGTTAGGATGCGGGTAAATCAATCGTTATTTAGAAAAATTGTATTAACAAATTATAATAACAAATGCTGTATAACCGGCATTGATGTACCCGAATTAATTGTAGCCAGCCACATATTACCGTGGAGCAAAGATGAGGGTAATCGCCTAAATCCTAAAAATGGATTAGCCTTAAATACTCTACACGATAAAGCTTTTGATTGCGGATTGATTACCATTACAGAAGATTTGAAAATCAAAATATCTTCTCGATTTTATAAAGCTAAAGATGTATTAAGCATCCAACAAAATTTTTTAGCTTATGATGGTCAATTGTTGATCGAACCGCAAAAGTTCTCTCCTGATATCTCGTTTTTGAAAATTCATAACGAAAGATTTAAAGCCTGAGTTCACTTATATCCGATTGACAAGCATTACCCACTAAGCTATCTTAGTGAATGGCAAATATTAAATTCTCTTATTTATACCGCGATGGCGGCAATTATAAGAAATATGGTTATGTGGTGTTGGATAATCCAGAAAACAAAAGCCTCGAACAATTAGCGGAATTAATTCGATCAAAATTAATTTACGGGGAATGGTTTTACGCCAACGAATGGCAACTACCCGATTTGTTTTTTAGTCATTTTGATCCGTACTATGACCCAACCTGGCATGAGTTTGAAAGTATCGAATACACTAACCAGCCGGTTAATTGTTCATCACCTATCGTGTAGAGATTGCCACGCTATCGCTCGCAATGACGCATGGAGAGTGGCATGAGCGATCTGGATGTCACCAATTCTGTTTCATCTTGTTTCACCACCTAAAAATCACCCATTTCACAATAATGTGATTACCAACAAATTAACTAACAATCACCCATAAAAATACTGACGAATAAGTTGTTACATTTTGTTACATCACTTTTTAGCAAATGATTGTATTTCAATTTGTTAAATCAAAATCTTGTTTCACTTGTTACATTTTGTTTCACTCTCGCGTGTAACAAAAACGACTAATCCGATAATCATTTAATCCGTTTAATCATGGTTCAGACAAGCCGCGTTAGCGATAGAAACGGATACCGGCCCTGCGCCTAAGGCCTCGCGGCGTATGAGTGGATAGCGCGGCCCCGATTTTAATCGGGGAACGCCCATATCATAAATCCCTTATAAAAAGCATCTCACTTAAATGGTGACACTATTTTGCCAGTGTATACGGTGTATATGGGTGTATACGCTACCGTATACACCTACACTTTGCCAACTTTACAGATTGCGCTAAAACTCAAAACTCACCACCCACCAATCAAAACTCAAAAAAGCATTACCATGACACTACTTCCGCCCGTTTTTGTAATTTTGTTAGCTATTTGCTATCATGACTATAACTAAAGAACAAGTACTGCAGGCGCTAAGCAATGTGGAAGAACCGGACCTGAAAAAAGACCTGGTTACCCTAAACATGATACAGGATATTGTGATTGACGGTAACCGGCTAAGTTTTTCGGTTATCTTGACCACGCCCGCCTGCCCCCTAAAGGCGTTAATTGAGAATGCCTGTCGCAATGCTATAGGCCACTTCATCAGCAAAGAAATTGAGGTTACGGTACACATGACCTCGCGCGTTACCACGCAGAAGAATACCGGCGTGCCGGGGGTGAAGAACATCATCGCCGTAGCATCGGGCAAGGGTGGGGTTGGTAAAAGCACCGTGGCGGTTAACCTGGCCCTGGGCCTGGCCAAAAGCGGCGCCAAAGTAGGGCTGATTGATGCTGATATTTACGGGCCGAGTATCCCCATTATGTTCGGCCTGGAGGGCGCACGCCCCAAAGCCAGCCAGGTAGATGGTAAAACCCGTATTGAGCCGATAGAGAAGTTCGGCATTAAGCTGCTATCTATAGGGTTCTTTACAGACCCGAATCAACCCGTGCCATGGCGCGGACCAATGGTATCAACCGCCGTTAAACAACTATTCAATGATGCCGACTGGGGCGAGCTGGACTACCTTGTAGTAGACCTTCCACCCGGTACCGGCGATATACATATTACCGTTACACAATCGTTCCCGGTTACGGGCGCGGTTATAGTTACCACTCCGCAGGCCGTTGCGTTGGCTGATGCTAAGAAAGGTATCGGTATGTTTTTAATGGAGTCGATAAACGTACCGCTGCTGGGTATTGTAGAGAACATGGCCTACTTTACCCCTGCGGAATTGCCGCATAATAAATATTACATCTTTGGGCAAGGCGGGGGCAAAAAGCTGGCAGAGCAGCTGGAAGTGCCGTTTTTAGGCGAGATACCCCTGATAAAAGGCATAAGCGATAGCGGCGACGCGGGCAGGCCTATCATCATATCCGAAGAAAATGAGCTGATGGTAAATGCCTTTACCGAGATGGCAAACCGGGTGGCGCAGCAGGTATCTATTAATAATGCGATGGTATTGAGCAAGAATATTATAAATAATTAATAACTTTACTTATAAATTAGTAAAAATGAGTTTATTAGAAAGGGTGGAAGCAGCGTTGGATTCGATAAGGCCGTATCTGGAAACAGATGGGGGCAATGTATCGGTGGAGGAGATCACTCCTGAAAATGTAGTGAGGATAAAGTTACTGGGTTCGTGCGGCTCATGCCCCATGAGCATCATGACCCTTAAAGCGGGCATTGAACAGGCCATACAAAAAGCTGTGCCCGAAATAACCGGCATAGAGGCCGTAAACCTAACAGATATTGACGACCCTAACGCGGTATTGCCAGAAAATTTGCGCTAAGCAATGTTAAGTATTGTTAAATTATAATTGACATACAGGCAATACTATGTTGTTTAAAAACTAAAAACTATTTTTACCCGTTGATAGTAATTATAGATAGAGAAGAAGCTTAACAGCACAATGAAATACCTGATTGGCATATTACTTTTATTTTGTACCATAAACACATTCGCACAAACCGCCGAGAAGCCATTGGTGCAGTTTACCGGTGTTACCCATAATGCCGATAGCGCCCGGGCTATTGTGCCCTATGTAAACGTTACCAATGTTACCACACACAAACAAGTTTATATAGCTAACTACGAGGGTTATTTCTCATTCGTGGCACATGAGCAGGATACTATACGCTTTAGCAGCGTGGGTTATAAACCGGTAACGGTGGTTATTCCGGCTAATGTGGTTAATAAAAGCTTGGTGATGGAGATAATGCTTAAACCACAGATAGTTAATCTGCCGGTTTTCCGGGTATTTCCATGGGCCACTACAGATGAGTTCAGGAAAGATTTCTTATCCATGAAAATTGCGGATGATGACCTGGAGATTGCCCGTAAAAATTTAAGCTCGGCATCTATTCATGCACTTGAGGCCTCTTTACCGCGCAGCGGGGCAGAGAGCTTTAGCGTAGAAGATATGCATAACAGCATTGTAAATTCGCACTCTATAACTAACCCGTTGTTGAATCCGTTTGCCTGGGGTAGTTTGATAAGAGAGATTACTGCCGGCGATAACTCGAAATAATTATCGCCCTTTTTTAGCAGCAGGGAATTTCATCTTGTATTCTACATCTACTATCCCTCTCGAGATATCGTTCAGCTTTTTTTCTAACAGGCGCCTGCGTAGCGGGCTAAGTTTATCAGTAAATAGCTTACCTTCTATATGGTCATACTCATGCTGGATAATGCGTGCGGCCATACCCGAAAAAGTTTCTTCATGGTGCTTCCAGTCTTCATCGTAGTAAGACATTTTTATTACAGGCTTGCGCGAAACATCTTCCCTTATATCAGGTATACTTAAGCAGCCCTCGTTAAACGTCCATTCTTCTCCGGTTTCTTCCAAAACACAGGCGTTGATGAATACCTTTTTAAAATTCTTTAGCGCCGGTTCTTCATCATCAAAAACAGAAGCATCAATTACAAACAAACGCATAGACAGGCCAACCTGCGGGGCAGCCAAACCAACGCCACGGGCAGCATACATGGTTTCGAACATATCATCAGCCAGTTGTTTTATATGCGGATATTCGGCAGGCTCGATAGAGGGTGCTTTTCTGCGCAGAACCGGGTCGCCATATGCTATTATTGGAAATTTCATGCTTACAAAAATACAGGTTTATTACTTAGGCTCAAATAGCAGGGTTATCATTTTACTTTCGTCGAATATTTCGTTGCTTATGGCTAACAATTCATCGGCAGTAACTTTGTTAATTTTTTCAAATATCTGCGGCAGCGTATCCACATAATTAAAGTCGATCAAACTTTTTGCCATAGATATAATCAGGCTCATGCGGTTCTCCTCGGCCAAAGCTATCTGCCCTATAAACTTTTGTTTGGTTTGATGCAGTTGCAGTGTACCCAGCCTTTGCTCACGTAGTTTCTTTAATTCTTTATGCACTAATCGGCTGGCTTTATCGGCCTTCTCTGTATCCGTACCGTAATAGATGGAAAAGATGCCGGTATCGGTTAGCGGGGTATAGTTAGATTCGATAGTATAGGCAATGCCGTGCTTTTCGCGTATCTCCAGGTTTAAGCGGTTGCTCATGCCCATGCCGCCTAATAAGTTATTTAATAGCATTAGCCCCGTTTTTTTATCGTGCGATGAAGCGTAGGCCTGGTTACCAATAATGCAATGCGTTTGCGATATAGGCTTGTGGACAATATGCTTACTACTTACATTATGAACGGGCGTTACCCTTATTTTTTTACTATGGTTTGGGGCGATGTTGCCAAAGTATTTATCAGTCAGTTTAATTACCTTCTTAAAATTATAATCGCCAAAAACAGCAAATACAATTTCATCTGTATTATAATTGGCAGTTATGAATTGCTTCATATCGTCCCTGCTTAATATACCCACCGTCTCGGTAGTGCCTAATACGTTTTTCCCTATGGGGTGATCTTTAAATAGTAGTTCCTCAAAATCATCCTGTATAGCTTCTTCGGGCAGATCGAGGTAGGAGGCTATCTCATCATGTATTACGCCACGTTCTTTTTCCAACTCATCTTCGGGGAAGGTAGAATGGAACACTATATCCTCAAACAAATCAATGGTGCGCTCTAAATAAGGGTTTAAAAGCGATGCGTGGATACAGGTATATTCTTTGGTGGTATAAGCGTTCAGGTCGGCACCTACCAGTTCCAGGCGGTTTAATATCTGGCTGGTGTTGCGGCGTTCGGTTTCTTTAAATAACAGGTGTTCAATAAAATGTGCCAGTCCCTCTTTATTATGCTGCTCATCGCGCGAGCCTGCATTAACCAACAGGCAGCAATGCGTTATTGCCGATGGCGCATATTTGTACATTATCCTGATGCCGTTGGATAGGGTGTAGAGCTGATAATCCATCATGAGCGGCAAAGATAGGGATTTATAGCACAGCTCACTATCGGTGTAAGCTACAATGACATTGCTTAAATAATTACTTTTATTACATTAGTAAAAAATTAAATAATGAGGATAGGAAAATACCCGGTAGCATCAATTGTGTTGCTGATTGTGTTTGGTGCAAGGTTGTTTCTAAAACTTGCTTTCCCTGATAAATACCTGGCGTACGACCCGGTATTTGATAAGATATTAATGGCCACGCTTATTATATTCACACTTTACTATATAAGGATATGGGTGGGTGCATGGTTAAATAACAGGCGCGAAGAAACTAATAATTGAAACGTCCGCCCGTCCATAACTGTTCGGCAACCAACCGGACGGACACTTATTAAATAACCGCAAACTTCCCGTATCATGAACATCAAGATTGCCGACCTGGAATTTGAACCGCTTATCTCGGGCGAGGCCATACAAACACGTACAAAAGAAATTGCCGCGCAGCTAAACGAGGAATATGCGGATAAGGCCCCCATATTTGTTGGTGTGCTAAACGGCTGCTTTATGTTTATGGCCGATTTGGTAAGGCAGATCAATATACCCTGCGAGGTGGCTTTTACCAAGCTATCATCCTATCACGGCGGCGTAACTACAACACGCCGCATACGTGATGATTTTGATTTGCTGGTTGATATTGTTAACCGCCATGTAGTACTGGTTGAAGACATTGTTGACACCGGTAACACGCTAAACTATTTAGTTGCCAAACTAAGCCACCGTAAACCGGCCTCCATAACCGTATGCGCCTTGCTGCTAAAGCCTGATGCTATTGAATACAGCATTAAAGAACTGAAGCATGTTGCCTTCCGGATACCTAATGAATTTGTGGTGGGCTATGGTTTGGATTATATGGAATTGGGCAGGAATTTGGATGGGATATATAAGAGGGTGGTGTAAATATATAAAATGAAGATTAAGAGCAAAACCGAATACTGTACAGCATGGTTAATAAAAGCGCTCCTAATCTTTTTATTATACTACAAATTTAGCTTTAACCATTATAAAAAACAAACCCCGGCTATAAAAGCCAGGGCCCATAAAAAACTATTTAGATATTATTTTAATTACTTTGCACGGCTTGCTTTTTCATCTGTTCATTAGCAACAATGGCTATTTCTACACGGCGATTTTGAGCGCGGCCCGCAATTGTACTATTATCTGCAATTGGCTCTGATTTACCTTTGCCTTGCGTAGTTAAACGCGTGCCATCAACTTGGTTTGATACAATAAATGACCTCACAGCTTCGGCTCTGCGAATAGACAGATCCATGTTATGCTCATCGGTACCGGTGTTATCTGTATGGCCAATTATAGTGATATTTGTTTGCGGATTGTTTTGCAGTGATGCCGATAGATTATGTAAGTTAGATTGGGCAGCCGGTTTTAAATCGGCCCTATCGCTGTCAAATAAAATACCCGAATCAAACTTTACAATAATGCCTTCGCCCTGGCGTATTACCGTTGCACCGGGTACAGTTTGTTTAAGTTCGGCAGCCTGTTTATCCATTTTATGGCCAATAAATGCTCCTGCCGTACCACCAACTGCACCACCAATTATAGCCCCTAATGCGGTATTACCAGCACTATGGCCAATAAATGCCCCTATTGTACCACCGGCGCCGGCACCAATTGCTGCTCCTTTTTGAGTTTTGGTTAATGAACTGCAACCTGCGCCAAAAATGCTTATTACTAATCCAACGGCTACTATCTTATTATTTATTGCTCGCATATTATTATAATGTAATTAATACAAGGCAAACCCAATGCCAATTAAGATATAATGCATAATAACACCTTACAAGCGAAAAATGCAAGCCCGATTAAGGCAGCGGATAGTAAAATTGAGCGCGGTTTACTGTCTTGTTTTTAGTGCAAAAGTGGTAATTAAAATACCCTTTTCCATGAAACAATGCGCCATACAACTTCTGCACTTAGCAGGGCAATAATGGCAAACACAGCAGGCTTAATGGTATCTGCTGATGATGAGAAAGCTCCACCCAGCGCAACAAAATATACGGTTGCCGGTAAAAGCAATAAAAAACATAATCCGGTTATGTTTAATGGTATTTTAAACGGCCGGGTAGTATATGGTTGGCTTATACGGAGTTTTATTAAGGCAATATATTCTAACGATAATCCGGCCCCATAAACGGTAACATCAATAATAAGCAGGTCTGCAAACGTCCACAATATCATCAGGCTTACAATAACAGAGCAAATGATAATAGAAATATATGGAGTTTGAAAACGAGAATGTAATTTATTTAGCCGGGCCGGTAAAAGGCCATCTTCTGCCATTACCTGCGGCACCCGCGATACCGATAGCAGCACAGCGGCATATATCCCCAAAGTACTTGCCATTCCGCCTAATGCAAGTAATACCCCCAGCCAATGCCCGCCAATTAATGTACCTAAAGCCGGGAAACCCTTATCAGTTAAAACAGCTGTATCTATACCTGACAGTTGCGCTATCCATATTACTAAAAAGTAAATTACAATAACCATTGCAAAAGCAATGAACATAGATACCAGGTAAGAGCGCACCGGTTTTTCAACCTCCTCTGCATAAGTAGTGGTATTGTCCCACCCCAGACAGTTCCACATAACGGTATAGAGCGCCATCCCCAATGATGGAAACGTTACTCCTTTTAATGAAGGCGCAATGATAGGTAAGCCACCGCTATGATGGTAAAAGGCCAAAACAAATAATATAATAAATGGAGCAAGTACCGCGGCACCTAAAAACAAAGAAACCCGGCCCACCGGTACAATACCAAATATATTTAACCCGGCTGATGCCCATATAATAACCAGGCAAACCGGCACTTTGTACACTATTAGTTCCGGAAAAAAGAATGATGCGTATTGTACAAACAAAACGGGGTAAATAGCCAGATCAACAAAGGTATATAGCCAGGTCCACCAACCTTCGTAAAATCCCCACCTTGTTCCTAATGCATATTTTACCCATTTATAATATCCGCCGGTTACGGGCATCATGCTATTAAGCTCCAATACTGTAAAAATTGCAGGCACATCCCACAATAAAGGGGTAATAAGTAACACTAATAAAGCTGCATGCTGCCCGGCATAAGTAAGCAGTGGTTCTAATCCGTATGGGCCACCAGATACTGTAAAAAATATAACGGACACCAACTGTACTGGTCGTATTTTTTTAAAATAAGATGTTGATACCATTGCCTATAAAAATATTGTTTTACCCGCGTATAATAAATAGCTAAGGTTTTTTAAAGTATTTAACGGCATAGTCGAGGCCCTTTTTAATCATTGGTTATTTCCGGATAATATTTGCAAGTTTACCTCTCTTGTGTAACACTTATATATAAATACACGTAAAAGGCATTGCCTGTGGTTTATGAATGTCTATGGAAAAAATATACGTGTTTTATTGTCAAAACCACTGAAATGGTTTTGTGTCCTGTTGATATTGTTAATATCGGCTCTCTCTTTCGCATATAATCACAAGTCTGTAACAGCGCCAATGGTTAAGGTTATACAACCCAAAACCGAATTACCTCCGCATAATCAACGTGTTTCCGGGTTAATAAAAAAACATATTGCGGCTTCATTACTGCCGGCGAATACCCCGCCCGATATAACCATGAATGTATGCGGTACCAGTGCAACATTAACACCAGTATTCCCCCCCTCGGGTACATATACTAATAGTACGCTAATCTGGAACAATGGGTCAACAGGATCAACGCTTAATGTTACCAGTTCAGGAACTTACTGGTGGCAGATAACCGGAACGAGCGTGGTAGCAAACGGTAATTTTTCTTCAACCAGCCCTACCGGTTTTACCAGTTCTTATACAAACACGACCACTAACACCCCCAACGGTTCTGAACTCTATATTGAGGGTAAATATGCGATAGGTGCAAATCCAAAATCCTATCATACTGCTTTTTCGCAGTTTGGCGACCATACAACCGGGAGCGGAAATATGTTAATTGTTAACGGCGCCTCAGCAGCAAATGTAACCGTATGGACACAAAATATCAACATTGTGGCCAATACAAATTATGTTTTTTCTGTTTGGGTAACATCCGCCACATCCAGTAACCCTGCAATATTGCAATTTTCTATTGACGGCACCCCATTGGGCACTGCAATAACCCCTTCGGCATCATTGGCTGATGGCACCTGGCAATATTTTACTACAACATGGAATTCAGGCGGCAATAGCGGGGGTCTTCCTATCGCACTTGTAAATCAAAATACATCAACCAGCGGCAACGATTTCGCGATCGATGATATTGTATTTGCTCCGGTTTACCGCCAAAATATTATTGTAAACCTTAACCCCATTCCGGTTTTGTCGGTAACCAGCCCGGCGGCACAGTGCGGTGGTACGTATGATCTTACCCAGGCCATAAATGGCTGGGACCCTACTACTTATACCTACAAGGACGGTAGCGGCAGCGTGCTTACCCGGCCAACTAACATTACTACGTCCGGAACGTATACCATCACCGAAACCAATAAGATAACGGGCTGCGTATCGGCCCCGCAAACGGTTACCATCACTATTAATCCTATTCCGGTTTTGTCGGTAACCAGCCCACCGGCCCAGTGCGGGGGTACGTATGACTTACATTCAGCCATTAACAGTCCCGACGCTACGGTAACCTATACCTACAGCAGCGGGGCGTCTTCGGTTAGCACGTCGGGCGCTTATATCATAACTGCAACAAAAAACGGGTGTTCAACCTCGGCTACGGTGAATGTCACTATTAATCCTTTGCCAATATTGGCGGTAACCAGCCCGACGGCACAGTGCGGCGGTACGTATGATCTTAAAAGCGCCATCACCAACTACAATAACTCCGGAGCGTACACCTACACCTACAAAAACGGCGCTACCACACTCGGGTCGTCGGTTGTAAGTGCATCAGGTACTTATACCATTGTTGAAACCAATAACTCAACCAACTGTCAATCCACTGCCCCGGTTACTGTCACCATTAATCCTATTCCGGTTTTAACGGTAACCAGCCCACCGGCACAATGCGGTGGTACATTCGACTTACATTCAGCCATTAACGGTCCTGACGCTACGGTAACCTATAGCTACAGCAGCGGCGGGTCTTCGGTTAGCACGTCGGGCGCTTATATCATAACTGCAACAAAAAACGGATGTTCAACCACCGCTACGGTGAATGTCACCATTAATCCTATTCCGGTTTTAACGGTAACCAGCCCACCGGCACAATGCGGCGGTACATTCGACTTAAATTCAGCCATTAACGGTCCTGACGCTACGGTAACCTATAGCTACAGCAGCGGCGGGTCTTCGGTTAGCACGTCGGGCGCTTATATCATAACTGCAACAAAAAACGGATGTTCAACCACCGCTACAGTGAATGTCACCATTGTCCCTTTACCTGTATTGGCATTAAATGGCCCGCATACGGCATGCGGAGCTTATGATCTTACCCAAACTATAGTGGGGGGGTATGACCCGACAACCTATACCTACATTTTTAAAGACCCATCGGGCAATGTAATAACCCTGGCCAACGCACAAGCCATAACACAAAGCGGTACTTACACTATAACAGAGCAAAATAAAAGCACAGGCTGTACATCACTGCCTCAGCCAACAACTGTAACTATTAGTCCAAACCCGCCAAAGCCGGGCATATTATAATCATAAGTATAACGCTAATTAAATTCGCTATATAAGTAACTCCTGTTAATCATTTGTTAACCAAACGGTTAATATTTGGCTTGCTTACTATCCCTTGTTTAATGATCAGCCTATTCATTATAAACAGATGTTAATAACTATTGTTAATTATTGTTTATATAAATCATTAATAATCAATAAAGTATGTTTAATTCGATTGGTTTACTTGTCATATTTTATTAAAATTATTTATCCTGCCAGGCTAATATTATTCAATAAAATGCAGCTTTTTTCAGTTTTTTTTTAACTCCCGTAACACTTATACATAAATACACGTAAAACGTGTTGCCTGTTAATTAAATACATGGTTGATTATGTGTGTGTTAATACTAACTAGTAAACTAAATTTATTGTGTGGCTTTCTCCTGTCGGGGATTGCTAAGATTTTTTTTGCCGGAATCTCTGTATCGCCTTCACCAAAAAACATTTCAGTTAGTCCCTATTTCATAACAAAGCAAAATAAAAGCACAGGCTGTACATCACCGCCTCAGCAAACAACTGTAACTATTAATTCAAACCCCGCAAAGCCGGGCATATCATAATCGTAAATAACGCACTAATTAAACCTACCCTAAAACTAATACAACATGAAAAAGCATTACTTAATCCTAAAATCAATATTGATATTATTGTTGGTTATTTTAACCAAAGTAGCATCAGCACAGGTAACAGCCGGCCCAAGCACTACTACCCCAATCCCTACAGTAACGGCCGATGCCGATAAATTTGTATGCTCTGGCACATCTATTTCTCTATCGGGCCCTGGAGATCCGGCTGCTGGCGGCGCAGCTTATACCAAGTATCATTGGTATAAAATTATTGGCGGAAGCACGCAGGAAGCAACCGCTCAAACCGGCATAAACTATTCAGAAGCATCCGGTGCACCTGGGTACTATGAGTACAGGTTAGTTACAGAAAATGCTAATGGTTGTTTATCCCCAATGTCTAATATGATTAAGGTATATGTACTTCCGCCGATTAATGCTGCGGTTACAGCTACCTTTACTACTTTATGCTCCGGAGTCGGAAGTACCGTGTTAACGGCAAATGTAACCGCGCCAACAGGGTATACACTTAATTATCAGTGGACACTGGGCGGAACGCCGATTAGCCCTGCTCAAACAGGCAATACTTTAACTGTATCGAGTCCAACAGTAGTGGTTAATACAACTCTAAACTATGCTGTAAATATATCATACGCCCTTAATAGCAGCTGTTCAGTAAGTCCTTCCCAAAGTATTTTAATAGTACCATTACCAGGACAGCCTGCCATTACCGTTAATTAAACCGTTAAAATACGGCTTACAAGGTAGGCTGTTATAACCATGAAGTATTTAAATAAGGCAATTGTGATGTGGGGGGTGTTGATCATTATAAGTGCAAAAGGGTATTCCCGAACTTTGGGAATACCCTCCTTGCCAACTTTTACGATCAACGAGGGGACGGCGATTGTCTTACATGGGGCCTCAGTTAATGCATTGGCCTATCAATGGCATAAAGACGGAACAGAAATAAATGGAGCAAAACAAAAAGTATACAGCAAATTAAACAGTTTGAATTTTGGAATATTCAAAATTAATAGGGGGCATTTATCTTAATGAAGCATCTGTGTAGAACAATAGTTTTTTGCGCATTGTTGATCATTACAAGCTTAGCGTACTCACAAACCTCGGGAAACCCGGGGGGGTATCCTTCTTATACGATCAACCAAGGGGCAACTATTGTTCTACACGCCAATGCAGACCGCGCATCGGCCTATCAATGGGATAAAGACGGAAACGAAATAGCTGGAGCAGTAAAAAAAGATTATACAGCAAATTCTGCGGGTTTATATAGTGTAGTTGCTCTTAATAATGCCGGTTGCCCATCTAATATGTCAAATGCAGTACGTGTTATTGTTAATTCGGTTGTAAAGCCCGATACAGCAGTTGATTTGCAGATTTCTATCCAATCAACTAACACCCATGTTCAGCTTGGTGATAGTTTTGATTATCTATTAACTGCTAATAACAATAGCCAAATTAATGGAACTAATGTAGAAGTAAGCTATATTATTCCGTCTAACTTGGTTTATGTACCACAAATAACCAGCAATGGTACAGTAACCTATGATATTACCACTCGTAAACTAACCTGGAGCATTAGTACGTTAGCAGAAAATGTTCCTACCAAATTAGTTATAACCGTTAAGGCTTTAACCCCGGGTGTGGTAAAAAGTACAGTTGATATTAAGGGGAAAGAGTTGGATCCTATAATGGCAAACAATATTGACCAAACCGTTCAGCAAGTTTATCCATTAGTAATACCAAATATATTTACTCCTAATGGCGATGGCGTGAATGATAAATTTGTAATACCCGGCTTAGAAACCTATTCTGATACCGAACTAACTATAATGAACAGATGGGGCAACACTATTTACCAAAAAACAAATTATCAAAACGACTGGGATGGCCAGGGAATGGTTGAGGGCACCTATTTCTATGTGCTTAAGGCAAAAAACAAGGCTGGCGTTTGGGATGTTTATAAGGGTTATATAACTCTTTTAAGAACAAGGATATGATGATGAAAAAAACACTGCTTCTATTTGTTTTAGCATTTTCATTTATTACAGCAAGTGCTCAGCAGGATGCGCAATTTAGCCAGTATATTTTTAATGGCTTGTACATTAATCCCGCTTATGCAGGTTACAAAAGTGATTTTTATGTTAATAGCTTTTTCCGCTCGCAATGGACCGGTTTGACAGGTGCGCCTACAACGGTTTCTATTGCTGCTGATGGTGCCGTAGCTAACGATAAGGTAGGGTTGGGGCTGTTATTGCAGCGTGATAATATAGGGGCACAAAGCAATGTTGCCGTTTATACCAACTATGCCTATCGTATACAAATAGGAGAAGATGAAAACTCCCGGCTGGCATTTGGATTAGGTCTCGGAATTATACAAGCTGGTCTTGACGGCAATAAATTAAACCCGGTACAAACCGGTGATAATTATATTCCTACCGGCTATCATAGCTTCCTGTCGCCCGATGCGCGGCTTGGTGTTTTATATACTAATGACAGTTATTTTATAGGGGCGTCGGTTGATAATCTGTTGCCGCAGTATACCATCAATTCCGCAAATGCCGTAGCATTGGGGGTGCCTATCCCAAAACCACATGAATATTTTACCATAGGTGCTCTTTTTGATCTAAATGAGCAAACAAAATTTAAACCATCCATTTTAATAAAAGATACCCAAACCGCACCAACCAGTATGGATATTAATGCCTTTTTATTATTAAATGAAAAGCTTTGGCTGGGTGCGACTTACAGAACAGGTATAACTATTTATAATAAGCCTAACCTTCCGTCGGGCCTGCCAAATTCAAGCGCGGCGGTAGCATTGGTAGAGTTTTTTGCTACAGAAAGTGTACGTATAGGTTATGCTTTTGATTATTCGCTTAATAAACTGGGCAGCTTAGGATACGGCTCGCATGAATTATCTATAGGCTTTCTTTTGAAAAACAGCGCAAGTTCACGTTCGCGGTTTAATGACCCTACGCGGAAGTGTTATTTTTAATAAAATTTTATAACAGTATAATATAACATCAAAAAAGAGCCCTAATATTAAAGGAGGATGTTTTACATAACTAATTCATTTGCTGTAATTGTGTTGTTCAATTGTATGTTAAAACTTTATCATGAAAGCAATACTTAAATATATAATAGCGTTGCTGGTAACTGTAGCCTGTGTTTATATTGCTTGTAAAAAGGGGCAATCGTCATCAACCACCTATTTTAATTCGCCTGATTTAAGTAAACAAATAGCCGTTGGCTTTTACAATTCATTATTAGGCCAGTACGGCGGCGCTAATATCAATGATGGAATAAATGCCCCTGGCAGCGGCAATCCTTTTTGTGGTTATACCGTTGATACGACCTATACTTACAACCAAACTGCAGGCGATACCGTTAGAAAATTTGTCAGTCACTTTAAATTTACTTATGGTTGTACCGCCAATGTAGTTGACAGTTATTTACTGGCTGACAGCATAACCAATGCAGAAACGGGGCCTTTATTTGCTAATGCTAGTATATTGACCCAAAATTATTTGGTAAAAGCACTTAACCAAACCAACAAAATATCTTCTGTAGAAGGTTCTATCAGCACATCGTTTCACACATCTGTACTTAATACATCACATGTTGTTACGCAGTACAATAACATAGATACCAAATATGTTTTAAGTGGTGTTAAAGTTGATATTAGCAGTGGTACTGCCGATATAATATCCGGTACAGCAATGTTTACGGCACAAGTAAAAAACCTTGACCCTACCACACCTTTTAGTGGTTATTCGAGTGTGTTTACAGGTACAATTACTTTTTTGAGTAACCATATAGCGCACCTTTCTATAAGTACCGGCAATCAAACTAAATTATATACCGTTAATCTGATTACAGCCGAGGTAACCGCAGGGTGATAAATATTTAATAACAAAAACCAGTCTCTGTAAAAGATGGCTGGCTTTTGTGTGTTTATTTACTTGTTATTAATTTAATGCAATATTTGTATAGCATCAACTTTGGTTGTTATGCTTGCTGTTTTAGCATGATATATACGGAACCAGTTAATTGCATTTAAATTAGGCGTACCGCCCGTTGTACCTGCAGAACTAAATGTTTTAACAATGTGGTTCCAGCCATTTACAACGGTGCCAATGCTCCAGTTATATTCATTTACATCAGGACCGCCACCGCTTCCAAGTTCAATTTGGTTTGAAGCACTAAACTTGGTAACATCAGATACATAGTACCAAAAATCAATAGAGCCATTGGCTGCGGTTGCTCCGGTATTAAAGGCAGAAAAAGTTTTTTTAAATTCATCTGTACCACTACCAACAGCCTGAAGCGAACCCGTTCCTTCCTTTTTATCGCTTGTATTAACGCTTAATGTATTTGCTGATAGCCATCCGGTTGTAGCATCGCAGTGGTCAAGATACCCTCCTAGCACATGCTGGGTAGGATGGCTCCATACTAATGGCGTTATACCTTTTATCATTTGGGCGCCATCATTTGCCAGGCGCAAATAAAAATCAGAAGAAACATGTGTACCATCCGCGTCAAGCGTTAAAAAATATTGATTGGTTGGTATCATGGAGACATCTTCTGCCGCTTTAGCAATGGCAGTACCCTCATCATACTCGTCAAACATCCCTACATAAACATTGGGTATTCCCTGGTTCCTGATGTTGGCGAACTGTTCCCATAAAAAATCACCGTGAAGCCTTGGTATCTGGTTGGGTGCACCGCCATTCCAGTTTGACCATGCAAAACCCGGAAATGCCTCGGCCTGATAATCCATGTTATTCGAGTTACAATAAGCAAAATCGGCCGTTAAGGTTGGCACATAACTATCTGCGCCTGCCACACCATTAAAACTACCTGTTGCCCATGGCATTACCATATTAGCAGCAGTAAATGCCGGCAAATTGGCTGTTTGGGTGCGCCAGTCTCTTGGGCCGCCTACAATTACATAACATCCCTGGGTTTTAAAATAGTTTATAACGTCTGTCCACGACGTAACATTACCGGGCCTGCCAGAAACACCAACGCCCCAGATGCATACCACAGGTTTGCCATTTTGTTTGGCATAAGCGGTAGACGATGTTAGGTTTAGCGTGCCAACAATATCATTGGTCCAATCTGTTTTTATTTCTGTTTGGAAGTTGGTCCAGCCGGATATATCGTACATCACATAAAACTTTCTTCCATAAGTTTGTGCGGCGTTCATTACCCTGGTAGCTATACCATCAAGCTGTGTATTTCCCTTGCCAAAACGTTGCAGGGCGGCACAATCAATGCCATATTGCTGCATCCACAAAAAATGAGTGTTAACAGTTTGAGCATCCCATGGCGAAAATAATTTAGCGGGTTGCCCGTTACCCAAAGCGGCATACCCGGTTTGGTAGGTGGTTGTATACTCCCTAACATCGGGCCAAAGTTCAAACGTTTGATGTGCGGGATATGGCGCTATTCCGCCGGCGTTACCAGCCCAATGAACCCAATGGTTATTTGGCGACCCGTCTCCGGTAGCCGAAAACCAACCTTGATAGCCTACAACTATTTTTCCTACAACATCACCTACCGGTGAAGCCACGAGGCTAATTCCGGTATTATTTGAAGTGTTTAGCTTTGTTCCATCAACGACGCTGTTTTTGAGTTCGTTTTTTGAACAACCAACAGCCAATCCCATTATTGCTGTTAAGCAGATTATGTTTACTTTTCTCATTTAATTAAGTTTAATAATAATTGATTAAATAAAATAAATTGATTAAATTTTTTGGATACAGGAATTCCTTTTTCCTTTTAAGGAGGAATTAAAATAAGGCGAGCCATAGGATTATTTAATTTAGGTTAAACTGATGCCTTTTAGTGATAGATGACTTCAGCTATAAAAAAATTATTTAATCAATAGATATTAGGTAGGCTAAAGTCTTTTTTTGACTTTATAATTAATTGGCTAATAGTGGTTTAACGTGTGTTTGTGATAAAAGGTTTCATTGTTGGAGTAAAGCTGTAAAAACAGAAAAAACCTTGTATGCCGACTATATTTGAAATAACTTATTTTTGATTAAATAACCGTTTATGGCTGTATAGGGTAAGCCATTTCTGCCTTAGCCTCGCGCATTACAAATGTGCTTTGCAGTGAACCTAAGGGTACGGTCTCAAATAAATGGTTCATCAAAAATTGATGGTAGGCATCCAGGTCTTTTACGGCTACCCTCAAAATAAAATCATATTGGCCAGACATGTGATAGCACTCCAGCACCTCGGGCAGTTTTACAATTTCATTTTCAAAATAATTCAGCGTTTCCTTACTGTGGTCCCTAAGCTGCACGTGGGTAAAAGCAATTAGGCCGCGGCCTATCTTTTTATTGTCAAGTACGGCCACATATTTTTTAATATACCCTTGCTCCTGCATCCGGCGGATACGGTCGTTAATAGCGCTTGCGCTTTTGTGCAGCCTTTCGCCAATTTCTTTATTAGTAAGGCGGGCATTATCCTGTAGAATTTGCAGGATATGGATATCTACAGCATCTAATTTATTTAACATAAGTAACTATACGGAAAAGTTATAAATACATCCCACTAAACTGTTATTTGTCCTGCATTGATTCTAAAAAGCAGGACAGATAGCTGATTATATACAAATATGCGGTTAATTATTCTGTAAATTCTCAAATTTACATAGAATTATAAACCAATACACAGGCCGGTATACAAACTAATTGAAATTGGGATTGTTGTTATTAATATAATCCAGCCTGTTTAAGAAGAAACTAAATGAAACTTGCTACTTATAAAACCGTGTATTGGGATGGCCTGGGCATTATTGTAGATGATAAACTATATGATTTGAATACCTGTGACCCATCTATACCAGACAACATGAACGAGTTTTTAAGAGATGGTGAGACCTCGATGAAAAAAGCCGCGATTATTGAAGCCGGGCTGCGGTCACAACAAATAGACATTAAAGCGGTAGAAAATTATGAACTGTTGGCTCCGGTACCTAAGCCGGCCTCATGTCGTGACGGTTATGCTTTTAGGCAGCATGTAGCAGCAGCGCGCCGCAACCGCGGATTGGAAATGATAAAGGAGTTTGATCAATACCCTGTTTTTTATTTTACCAATCACCAGGCTATTTATGGGCCGGGTGATATTGCATGTATGCCCGATCATTTTAACAAGCTTGATTTTGAATTAGAAGTAGCTATTGTTATTGGCAAACAAGGAAGAAATATAAAAGCAGACAAAGCGGATAGTTACATAGCCGGCTATATGGTAATGAATGATATGAGCGCGCGTACCCTGCAAATGGAAGAAATGCTTTTAAACCTCGGGCCTGCTAAAGGAAAGGATTTTGCTACGGTTATTGGCCCGTGGCTGATTACACCTGATGAACTGGAGAATTATAAAGTAAATGCTAAACCGGGGCATACTGGTACCAGCTATAACCTGGAAATGACCTGCAAGGTTAACGACATAGAAGTTTCTAAAGGTAATATGGCAGATATGGACTGGACATTTGCCGAGATCATTGAGCGGGCATCCTACGGCTGTACTATTTATCCGGGAGATGTTATCGGTTCGGGTACGGTGGGTACGGGTTGTTTCCTTGAACTTAATGGAACAGGGTTATTAAACGACCCCAACTATCAAACCCAATGGCTGAAAAATGGCGACGAGGTGGAAATGGAGATTACCGGCCTGGGAGCCCTAAAAAATACAATTATAGCCGAACCGACTAATTGGTCAATACTAAGATTAAAGAAATAAGCGCATGAAAAGCTTTGAAACCAATGAAATGAGCACAGCACAGGTACACAGTTACCTGCTGCATGCTATTGCGCCCAGGCCAATTGCGCTGGTTTCAACAATTGATAAAGATGGCAGAGTTAATTTGAGCCCCTTTAGCTTCTTCAATTTATTTAGTGCTAACCCCCCTGTGTGCATATTTTCGCCGTCACGAAGGATTCGGGATAATACTACCAAGCATACTTTAGAGAATGTGCAGGAAGTTGCGGAATGCGTTATAAATATTGTGGACCATAAAATCGTTTATAAAGTAAACCAGGCCAGTGCCGAATATCCAAAAGGTGTAAATGAGTTTCACGAAGTAGGTTTAACAGAGCTGGCATCGCTGCATATAAAACCGCCACGTGTTGCCGAATCGCCGGTGCAGCTGGAGTGTATTATTAAACAGATCATTCCATTGGGCGATGGCCCTGGTGCGGGCAACCTGGTATTAGCCGAAATTAAAACTATACATTTTAGAGAAGACCTGCTGGACGAAGCAGGTAAACCCATACAAGCAAACTTTGACCATGTTGCCCGCCTCGGCGGCGACTGGTATAGCCGCGTAACAACTCAAAGCCTGTTCGCGCTGCCTAAACCAATTGAGAAACTATTAAATACATAAAATTATGCCAAGCTACCACACTTTAGGAAAGATCCCCCATAAACGGCATACACAGTTTCGTAAGCCGGATGGTACTTTATATGCCGAAGAACTGGTATCAACCGAAGGTTTTTCGAGCTTATACTCACTGGTATATCATACTTATCCGCCAACGATGGTGAAAGAGTTGGGCGAGCCGTATTCGGTAGCGCCAAAAATAGCCCGCGAAAAACATTTGAAGCATACCAGCCTGATGGGGTTCAATATAGAACCAGCCGATGATTATCTGCAAAGCCGCAAACCGGTTTTGGTTAACAATGATCTGCACATTTCGCTGGCTGCACCGCGTAAATCAATGACCGACTATTTCTACAAGAACAGCCAGGCCGATGAGGTGGTTTTTATACATGAAGGCACAGGCGCTTTAAAAACAGGTTTCGGCAATATAAAATTTGCTTATGGCGATTACCTGATTATTCCACGCGGTACTATTTACCAGATAGAATTTGATACAGAAGCCAACCGCTTGTTTATTGTAGAAAGCTTTAGCCCCATTCGTTCGCCAAAACGTTATTTAAATAGCTACGGGCAACTAATGGAGCACGCGCCTTATTGTGAGCGTGATATTCGCCAGCCCGAAAACCTGCAAACGAATGATGAAAAAGGCGACTTTAAAATACTCATCAAAAAGCAGGGATTAATATACCCTTATATATACGGCACACATCCGTTTGATTTTGTGGGGTGGGATGGCTTTCACTATCCATGGGCATTTTCCATCCATGATTTTGAGCCGATAACCGGTAGGCTGCATCAGCCACCACCCGTACACCAAACTTTTGAGGGAAATAACTTCGTGATCTGCTCTTTCGTGCCGCGCAAGTTTGATTATCACCCGCTTTCTATCCCTGCACCATACAATCATAGCAATGTGGATAGTGACGAGGTGCTATATTATGTAGATGGAGATTTTACGAGTCGTAAAAGTGTAGTGAAAGGTCAAATTACTTTACATCCCGGCGGTATACCGCACGGACCTGCACCAGGTTCGGTAGAGCGATCTATAGGGAAAGAATCAACAAATGAACTGGCAGTCATGATAGACCCCTTTCACCCGCTTATGATAACTGAAGATGCGGTTAAAATTGAAGATGAGAATTATTATAAAAGTTGGATAAGCTAAATAGCAATCATAACCCTCTTTCCGCCAAAGGCGAAGAGAGGGTGGTCGAGCGAAGAGATGACCGGGTGAGTTGACGGCGCGCGTTCATCGCAAGTCGGTCTCTTCCGCAAGCGGGAAAGAGGGTTGTTCAAAACAGATTAAAAGAACATAATATTTATCCATATCATGGGAACACAAACAATAGAAAATAAAAAAGCCTCTTCTACCGGGGGAGATTTAGAGGGAGCTGCCGATTTCCTGCCGCTTAACGGTACAGATTACGTGGAGTTTTACGTAGGCAATGCCAAACAAGCTGCATATTATTATAAAACCGCGTTTGGCTTTCAGGACCTGGCCTATGCCGGGCCTGAAACCGGTGTGCGCGATCGTGCATCGTACGTTTTACAGCAGGGAAAGATAAGGCTGGTATTGACCACGCCCCTGCACTCTGACCACCCAATAGCCGAACATATTAAAAAGCACGGCGATGGTGTAAAAGTTTTGGCCCTATGGGTTGACGATGCTTACGACGCCTTTGAGCAAACTATCAGTCGTGGTGCAGAACCATACCAACAGCCGCAAACCATTGGCGATGAATTTGGCGAAGTGTGCACCAGCGGCATTAAGCTATATGGCGAAACGGTGCACCTTTTCATCGAACGAAAAAATTATACAGGATTATTTTTGCCGGGATACCAAAAGCTGGAAACCAATTATCAACCGGCTGATACCGGTCTGTTATATGTTGATCATTGTGTAGGCAATGTGGGCTGGCATAAAATGAATGGGTGGGTAAGTTTTTATGAAGACATAATGGGTTTTAAAAACATCCTTACGTTTGATGATAAAATGATCTCAACAGAATATTCTGCCCTGATGAGCAAGGTGATGAGTAATGGAAACGGCTATGTGAAATTTCCGATAAATGAGCCTGCGGAAGGTAAAAAGAAATCGCAAATTGAAGAATATTTAGAGTTTTATGAGGGTGAAGGCGTACAGCATTTAGCCCTTGCCACACATGATATTATAAAAACAGTAACCGATCTGCAAAGCCGTGGTGTTGAGTTTTTAACAGTGCCAACATCTTACTATAAGGAATTGACCGCGCGTGTAGGGCATATTGATGAAGATTTAGGCCCGTTGGAAAAGTTGGGTATTTTGGTTGACCGCGACGATGAAGGATATTTACTGCAAATATTCAGCAAACCGGTAGAGGACAGGCCAACTTTGTTTTTCGAGATCATACAGCGTAAAGGTGCTAAATCATTCGGTGCAGGTAATTTTAAAGCCTTGTTTGAGGCGATTGAAAGAGAACAAGAACTAAGGGGGAACTTATAAAACCCCCGAATACCCTCTCTTCCGCAAGCGGGAAAGCGTGTTGTTAAATAGATTAAAAAATATATAATGGACTTTCAAGACTTTAATAATCCGCAAGTAGCGGCATTGCCAAGCCACCTCAGGCAATATATTGTAGACCAACACTACGAGCATTATACGCCTATTGACCAGGCAGTATGGCGCTATGTAATGCGCCAAAATTACAGTTATTTAAAAGACGTAGCCTATTACCCGTACATCCCCGGATTAGAAGAAGCAGGGTTGACCATTGAACATATTCCCCGCCTGCAGGAAATGAACGATGCCCTGGCAAAAATTGGCTGGGGTGCTGTTACAGTTGATGGCTTTATACCGCCCGCTGCCTTTATGGAGTACCAGGCTTACAAAGTATTGGTTATTGCTGCGGATATACGCCAGTTAAAACATATCGAATATACACCTGCGCCAGATATTATTCATGAATCTGCCGGGCACGCGCCTATTATTGCCGATCCGGACTATCATCAATATTTAAGTTATTTTGGGTCGATAGGTGCAAAAGCTATGTTTTCGGCGCAGGATTATGAATTGTATGAGGCTATACGTGCCTTATCTATCCTGAAAGAAATGCCTGATGCTGATCCAACATCGCTAAAAAATGCAGAAGAACAGGTAGCCTATTGGCAGCAAAATATGGGCGAACCATCAGAAATGGCATTGCTTAGCCGCCTACATTGGTGGACGGTGGAATATGGCCTGATAGGCACACTGGAAAACCCAAAGATATACGGCGCCGGTTTATTATCCTCCATCGGCGAAAGCGCGACCTGTATGCAACCTCATATAAAAAAGCTTTGGTATACACCCGAAGCGGTGAACTATGCTTATGATATTACCCAACCGCAACAGCAATTATTTGTAACCCCAACTTTTCAAAACCTGATAGCCGTTTTGGAGCAATTTGCAGATAAAATGTCTTTCCGTGTTGGGGGTAGTTATGGTTTGCAAAAAGCGGTGGAAAGCAGCGATACCTGCACCATGGTTTATAGCTCGGGCCTGCAAGTATCGGGTACATTAACTAATTTTATGAAGGATGCTAACGGGCAACCCGCGTTTATAAAACTTACCGGCCCTGCGGCATTGGCTTATGCGGATAAGCAATTAAATGGGCATGACAAGAATTATCATAAAGATGGCTTTAGCTCGCCGGTTGGACGATTAAAAGGATATGATAAACCTTTTGAAGACTTTAATAGGGACGAACTGCTTTCGGTTGGCGCAAGTGTAGGTGAGCAGGCACAGCTAAATTTTGAAAGCGGGATAAATTTAAAAGGAATTGTAAAAACTCTTGTAGTTAAAAATGGGAAAACCGTGCTTATTACTTTTGAAGATTGTACTGTAAAATCGGCAGATGGGCAAATACTGTTCGACCCTGCCTGGGGTGTTTATGATATGGCTGTTGGTGAAAGCATTACATCGGTTTATAGCGGCGCAGCCGATAAAAATACATTTGAAGAAATAGGTTATAGCCCTAAAACCAGTACCTATCATCCAACCTACTCAGAGCAAAAACTGGACCTGCACCGGCTATACCAACGGGTACGGAACTGCCGCGAGCAGAAGTCGGGATATGAGCGCCTGCCGTACATTTGGGATCAGCTTCAACGGGATTTTCCGCGAGATTGGTTATGCGCGTTAGAGATATTAGAAATACTGGATCATAAAAACGACGAACAGGAATTAGCCTTAATAATAACCCAATTTTTAAAAGATAAGGCAGCGGTGCAACCCGAGCTTAAAAAGTTGATAGAAGACGGCCTTTATTTAATAAAGCACCCGGTACTGCAGTAATGCAGAAAGCTTGGGCCGACCAAAAAGTCCCTTATTGAAAAATACATCGAAATAATATTTGGTCTCTGTGCTCTTTGTGACTCCTTAGCGGTCTTTGTGTTTAAATTTTACCACGGAGTACACTGAGAAGAGGCACAAAGTAGCACAGAGTTTTTATAACTAAAAATATAATTTCGTTCCTCTTTCTGGGTTACAGTATAAACTTCGTACTCAAAAATTGGATGAGTTATCGTCCCGCTTTGAAATATCAGCAACCATGCCTGGCATTTAAGATTTTTTCGCTATCGCTCAAGAGATAGTTCTCCTTGTGCATTGTCAAAATGAAAATAAGAGAAGCGGGGTTTTATTACTACTCGTTTTCCAACTTAGCGGCAGCGGCTTCATCTAAGAACCATTCCACCTCGCCGGTAATGGAGTCGATCAATTGGGCAGGATAATTTTCAATATCTTCTTCATCCTCCAGTACATGGTGCACGGCCTCTGCCTTACCTTCGCCATAAACTAAAAATGCTATATACTTTGCCTCATTAATTAGCGGCGCATTTAAGGTAATACGGTACACCTGCTGATCTTCCAGCCAAACTTCTTTTACCGATGGGGTTACATCATGCAAAACCGGGGTATGCGGGAACAGTGACGCGGTATGCGAGTTATCACCTAAACCTAATAATACAAGGTCGAAGCTCATTTCATCCTCGTCAAAAAATTCTGCTATGGTTTCGGCATATTTTTGTGCTGCTTCTTTTGGCGTCAGCGTTGTATCAACCGGGAAAATATGATCGGTATCAATATACAAAGGCTCAAACAAAGCTTTTTTTGCCATCAGGTAATTGCTGTCCTTGTCGGTTTGCGGCACATTGCGCTCATCACCAAAAAAGAAATAAACCTTTCCCCATTCTACACTATCCGCATAAGTGGTTGATGCCAACAACTCATACAATTTTTTTGGAGAGCTGCCGCCTGATAGGGCCACCGAGAATTTGCCTTTTGCGGCAATGGCTTCGTTGGCTGTTTTTACAAAGTACTGAGCTAAAGCATCAAGTACTTCGCCTTCCGTATTGAAAATGTTTAAGTTCATTGCTAAGTTTTATAAATCCTCTATCATTAGCCCCCTCTAAATCTCCCCCGGTAGGGGAAACTTTTTCTATCTTTTTTAAAGCCCTCCCTTCCGGGGAGGGTTGGAGGGGCTTATTATTTTTTATTACCGTTCAACGGTAAAGAGAACCAGTTAAAACCATCACGGGCAATAAGCGCCTCGGCACTTTCAGGGCCCCATGAATCGGCAGAATAATTAGGGAAATTCAGGCTCTTTTTATTGGTCCAGGTGCTTAATACCGGCATAATCAGTTCCCATGCAGCTTCTATTTGGTCGCCACGCATAAATAGGGTTTGATCGCCCAGCATGGTATCCAATAATAAAGTTTCATAGGCCTCTGGTGCCTGGTTAGTATAAGTTCCTTTATAATCAAATACCATATCAACGGTATTTAATATCATATCCAACCCCGGGCGTTTGGCCTGTACTTGCAGGCGGATGCTCATTTCAGGCTGTATGCTGATGATCAACCTGTTTTGTTGCCAGCTTTCAGTAGCCTCGGTAGGGAATACTTTATGCGGCACGTCTTTAAACTGTATAGAGATTACGGATGATGATTGGTGCAGCCTTTTACCCGTACGTACATAAAACGGCACACCCTGCCAGCGCCAGTTATCAACAAAGAATTTAATTGCTGCAAATGTTTCGGTATTTGAGTTTGGATCAACCTTAGGTTCTTCGCGGTAGCCCGGTACTTCTTTACCTTCCATCCAGCCTTTAGCGTATTGCCCCCTTACAGCCGACATACGCACATCCTCAGGCGAGAACCTGCGCATAGCATGTAACACATCAACTTTGCGGTTACGGATCTCGTCAGCATTAAAATTAACCGGAGTTTCCATGGCCACCAGGCATAGCAATTGCAGTAAGTGATTTTGGATCATGTCACGCATGGCACCTGCGCCGTCATAATAATCGCCGCGGTCCTCAACCCCTAATTGCTCGGTAACAGAAATCTGTACGTGCTCTATATAATTACGGTTCCAGATAGGCTCCAATATAGAGTTGGCAAAACGGAAGGCCATAATGTTCTGTACGGTTTCCTTACCTAAATAATGGTCTATATGGTATATCTGTTTTTCATTAAAAAGACCGGCAAGTAATTTATTCAATTCTTTTGCCGATTCCAGATCATGCCCAAATGGTTTCTCAATTACAATACGCGTTCTTTCTACATCGGTGGTCAATTTGGCTTTAGCCAAATTTGACGTGATTATAGGGAAGAATGAAGGCGATACCGCTAAATAATAAATAACATTAGCTCTCGTTTTCCACTCGGCATTATGTGCTTCCACACGTTTGCCAAACTCTTTATAAGTTTCGGCGTCTTTAGCATCCGAAACCTGGTAGTAAATGTTTTTTTCAAATTCGTCCCATTTGGCTTTAACGGCTTTACCACTACGCGAGAAATTGTTTATATCTTCAAGCAAATTTGCTCTAAACTGCTCATCAGTTAATTTGGTACGCCCGGTACCGATGATAGAAAATTGCTGGGGCAACCATCCGTCAAGAAATAAATTATATAACGCGGGGGCAAGTTTACGCGAGTTTAAATCGCCGGTACCGCCGAATATGATAAATATGGTTGGGTCTGATTTTATTGTAGACATGATAATATCCTATTTTAATTAATTTTTAGCTACCCATTGGGTATGGAAAGTTCCTTCTTTACCTATTAGTTCATAAGTATGCGCACCAAAATAATCACGCTGGGCCTGTATAAGGTTTGAAGGCATTCTTGCGCTGCGGAACGCGTCGAAATAACTTAATGATGCCGCGTAACAAGGCGCAGCAATACCTGCCGCTGTTATTTTTGATAATACTGATCTTGCACCTTTAACAGCATCAGTCACGTCTTTTTGTACCTGGCTGTCTAATAGCAAGTGCTCTAATTTGGCATCTTTTTGATAAGCGTTATAAATGTCATTTAAAAACACCGACCTTATGATACAGCCACCGCGCCATATTTTAGCTATCTCATCTAATTTAAGCTGGTATTTATATTCTTCGGACGCTCTTAACAACATGTGCATGCCTTGTGAATAGGTGATGATCATGTTAAAATAAAATGCCTGCTCTAATTCGGCTAAGAATGTTTTAGTATCAACATCAAGCTTTGGCTCTTCCTGGCTGTATAAAGCCGCCGCTTTTACTCTTAACGCTTTGTATTTAGAAAGATCGCGCATGGCAACCGATGAATCTACAGTTGGTATGGGAGCCTGCAGATCCATAGCTACTTGCGATGTCCATTTACCGGTACCTTTTGCTCTTGCTTCGTCTTTAATGTCATCTAATAATAAATGATCTGTGCCCGGCGCTTTGTATTGAAATATATCGCGGGTAACTTCCATCAGGAATGATTTTAAGCGGCCCTCGTTCCACTCGGTAAATATCTTACCAATAGCGTCGTTATCCAGCTTTAACCCTTTTTTAAGTATCTCGTAGGTTTCGGCAAGCAATTGCATTACACCATACTCAATACCGTTATGTACCATTTTAACAAAGTGACCGGCAGCTCCGGGGCCAATGTAAGTAACGCATGGCGCGCCATCAACCTTAGCCGCTATCGATTCTAAAATAGGCTTCATTACATTGTAAGCTTCTTTATCGCCACCCGGCATCATGCTTGGTCCTTTGCGCGCGCCTTCTTCACCGCCTGATATGCCCATGCCGAAAAAGTGAATACCTTTACCTTCCAAATACTCCACCCTGCGGTTAGTATCTAAAAAGTAAGAGTTTCCACCATCTATAATTAAATCACCCTTATTCAGTAAAGGCAATAGTTCTTCAATTACATCATCAACAATTTTACCGGCAGGCACCAACATCATAATCGCTTTCGGGCTGTTAAGGCTGGCTGTAAATTCTTTTACATCGCTAAAACCTTTAAGGTTTCCGTGCTTGCTTTCCTGCTCTAACAAAGCGCCTTTTGACGCGTCTTTATCAAAACCTGCCCCTTTTACACCATGGTCGCCCATGTTTAATAGTAAGTTACGGCCCATAGTGCCTAAGCCTATCATGCCGAAATCATATTTATTTGGTGTGCTCATATTAATTGTTGTGGTTTTCCTCTTTTAATTGTTGTAATATTTTTTGGGTCGATTCCAGGTCGGTGTGCTGAAAGGACCTGATACCCAATTGCTGTGCCGCGTTAACAAACATTATCCGGTCGTCAAAATAAACACATTGGTTTGGGTTAACTTGTGCAATACCCATGGCCAGTTTCCAGATACTTGGATCGGGTTTGCGTAGCTTAACCTCACATGATGACACAAAAGCATCAAAAAAATCATGCAGTTTAAACTTCTTCACCCGGTAATCATTTAGCTCCTTGCCTTCATTATTAATGGAAATGATGCGGAAGCCGCAATTTTTCTTCCATTCTTTTAACCAGGCCAGCGTAGGCAGCTCAACAGATTGCTGATAAATAAACTCTTTAAAGTCTTCCCGCGCAAAATCGCGCGGATGATTAAATACTACAGTATCAAGGTATTCATCAAGCGTTACACTGCCAATTTCATATACATTGAAAATGAAGGTATGCAGGGCATTTACCTCGGCATAATCCAGCCCGAATTTTTCGGCAGCCAGCTTACGCGATTCATGCCCCCAGCCATTGGTTAACAATATACCGCCGATATCAAAAAAAAGTATTTTAAGGTCGTTAGTTTCCATTGCGGGAGCTTATTTAAACCTTGCTTTTTTGATCTTCGATAGATTGTAATAGTTTTTCGAAAGGTTGGTTGAATTTATCAATACCCTCGTCTTCTAATTGCTGCGTGATCTGATCAATATCAATACCTGCCGCTTTAACACGATCTAAAGCTTCGGTTGCTTTATCCAATCCTTGCTCTAATGTATCTGCAGCAATACCATGATCGCGGAATGCTTCAATAGTTTCCAACGGCACGGTATCAACAGTATCCGCGCCTATCAAAGCCTCAACATATTTAGTGTCTTTAAATGCAGGGTTCTTGCTGCTGGTACTTGCCCATAGTAAACGTTGTGGTTTAGCGCCTTTAGCTGCCAGTTTTTCCCAACGCGGGCCGCTGAATACTCTTTTATAAATTTCGTAGGCTTTTTTGGCAGATGCAATGGCAACTTCGCCTTTCAGATCGCCTAAGCCTTTTTCATCTAATATCGGATCGATCAATACATCAATACGGCTTAAAAAGAAACTGGCTACTGATGAGATGTGCTCAATATTGTGGCCCGCAGCCAAATGATCTTCTAAGCCGGAAATATAAGCTTCTGTTACGGCTTCGTAACGCGGCAAGCCAAACAACAGGGTAACGTTAATGTTAATGCCTTGCGCTATAGATTTGCGGATAGCATCTAACCCTGGCTGTGTACCCGGGATCTTAATCATTACATTTTGGCGGTCAACTTGTTTCCAAAGCAGTTTTGCCTGCTCAAAAGTTTCGGCACCTTTTAAAGCTAAAAATGGAGATACCTCTAAACTAACATATCCATCACCTTTAGCACTTTCATTATATAAACCTGCAAACAAATCGCATGCGTTTTGAATATCTTTTATAGCCAGGCCGAAGAAAATTTCCTCATTGGTTTTATCACCATCTGATAGTGTTGCAATATCAGAATCATACATATCGCTGCTGCTTATGGCTTTTTCAAAGATGGCCGGGTTAGAGGTTACGCCTCTTATGCCGTCGTCATCTATTAAAGCTTTAAGTTTGCCATTGCTTATAAAAGCCCGGTCAATAAAATCAAGCCAGATGCTTTGACCGAAACTGTGTATTTGTTTTACTTTATTGGTTTCCATTATATTAATTTTTTTTTAATGATCTATTTTATTAATTGTGATTGTTTTTGCGTTATGCGACAATAAGTGTACCATCTATGCAGCCTATTGTCATGTAATAATACTATTAACTACTGTTTGAAGCTACTAAAACTTCTACATCATAGTTGATAAACAAACCGCTTTCAATTACCCCGGTGATAGCTTTTATTTTAAATTCCAGGTCATTGCTTATTTCAGCGAAACGGACATCTAACAACAGGTTACCATTCTCGGTTATAACTGGTCCATCTTTACCGGTTGCTAATCTTAAAACCAGGCTATTGGCTCCCAGCTCTTTCAACTTTTCCTCTACGTGTGGTAATGCTGCCGGAAAAACCTCTATAGGTACAGGAAATTTCGCTCCTAATTTATCTACCAGTTTGGTGTCATCAATTATAATATAATTTACCTTGCTCGAGCTTATCAGCAACTTCTCTTTAAACAATGCACCGCCACGCCCCTTTATTAAACAATGATTGGGGTCAACCTCATCGGCGCCATCAAACAACCAGTCGGGCCGGTTCTCATATAGCGTGGTTAACGGTATGCCTAAACTGGTGCAAGCCAGTGCAATTTCAATAGAAGTTGGTATCGCTTTAATATTCAGCTCCTCGGCTTTTATTTTGGCCGCTATTGCAAATAAAGCTAAATAAGCGGTCGAGCCTGAGCCAATACCTATTACATCACCATCCTTTACCTTTTCGGCAATTTTATCAGCCAGCTTTTGCTTGCCGGCCCTATTTGTTATAGTGCCCGCCCAGCTCAGATTTTTGATGATGTCGCTATTCCAATCCATTGTTGTTAGATATAAGATGTGAGACAGAAACTAAAAAAGTCTCAAATCTCACATCTCAATACTCAAATCTATTTTAAAAGCGCTTTTGCTTTTGCCACTACATTATCAACCGTAAAGCCAAAGAATTTATAAAGGTCTTCTGCCGGGGCCGATTCGCCGAAGGTTGTCATACACAAGGTATCACCTTCGTCGGTAACATATTTATGCCAGCCAAGCGGTGAAGCCATTTCTACAGCTAAACGCTTTTTAATTGCTTTAGGGAACACTTTCTCTTTATAAGCAGCGTCTTGTTTTTCAAACAGCTCCCATGATGGCATACTTACCACGCGGGCAGCAATACCTTCTTCTTTCAGCTTGGCTTGCGCGTCCATTATCAAAGCAACTTCGCTTCCGGTTGCCATTAATATAACGTCAGGAGTGCCGTCAGAGTCTGACAAGATATAAGCGCCTTGTTCTAACTGGCTTGCTTTACCATATTTATCCTGGTCTAAAATTGGCAGGCCCTGGCGGGTAAATACCAGTACAGTTGGGCCACCGGTTTTTTCAATAGCCACGCGCCATGCATGTGCGGTTTCGTTAGCGTCAGCCGGGCGAATAACCGTAATGTTTGGTATAGAGCGTAATGATATCAATTGCTCAACAGGCTGGTGGGTTGTACCGTCCTCGCCTAAGCCAATACTATCATGCGTATAAACAAATATCGGGCTTATTTTCATAATGGCCGCTAAACGGATAGGCGGGCGCATATACTCAGAAAACATTAAAAATGTTGCGCCAAAAGGTTTTAAGCCCTTGGTTAATGCCATACCATTTAAAGCCGAACCCATTGCATGCTCACGGATACCGAAGTGGAAGTTACGTCCGTTACGGTTCTCAGAAGTAAATGAATCTGATTCTTTAAGATTAGTTTCTGTTGATGGGGAAAGATCCGCAGCGCCGCCAATTAAGTTAGGGAAGCTGCCCGCTATTGCATTTAATACTTTGCCCGATGCCTGGCGTGTTGCCATTTTAGGGTCAGAACCTTTAAACGCGGGTAATTTATCCAACCAGCCTTTTGGTAGTTCACCGCTAACGGTTAATTCATACTCGGCAGCCAGTTCAGGGAATTTGGTTTTGTAATCTGCAAACAGCTCATTCCATTTTTTCTCGTAGCCTATACCTCTTTCACCTTTTGCTTTGTAATATTCTTCAACTTCTTTTGGTACATAGAATGATTTATCCGGATCAAAGCCAAAAAACTCTTTAACCAGTTTAATTTCATCAGCACCAAGCGGCGAACCGTGCGAACCTGCGGTGCCAGATTTATTTGGGCTGCCATAAGCAATTAGCGAACGAACCCTTATTAACGATGGTTTTTGTGTTTCGGCTTTAGCGTTTCTTAAGGCTAATGATAAGCCATTCACATCATTAGCATCATTAACAGACTGTACATGCCAGCCATATGCCCTGAAACGCGCGTCTACATCCTCATTAAAGGTTATATCTGTACTGCCTTCAATCGAAATTTTATTATCATCATATATATAGATCAGGTTACCCAACTCTAAGTGACCTGCTAACGAAGCAGCCTCTGATGTTACACCCTCCATCATATCGCCATCACTGCAAATAGCGTAGATATGGTAATCAAATAAATTAAAGCCCGGTTTGTTATAACGGCCAGCCAAATGTTTTTGTGCGATGGCAAAACCAACACCGTTTGCAAAGCCTTGTCCAAGCGGACCGGTTGTTACATCAATACCAGGGCACAAGCCATACTCGGGGTGGCCGGCGGTTTTGCTGTGTAATTGCCTGAAGTTTTTTATATCGTCTAATGATAGATCATAACCTACCAAATGCAAAAAGTTGTATTGCAAAATACAGGCGTGGCCGGCAGATAAGATAAACCTGTCGCGGTTTGCCCAATCAGGGTTTTTAGGATTATAATTTAAAAACTCCGTCCAAAGTACATGGCCAACAGGCGCCAACGCCATAGCTGTGCCCGGGTGGCCCGAGTTTGCTTTTTGTACAGCATCAGCCGACAAAATTCGTACGGTATTAATTCCTAATTCCTCAACGCTTTGATTTTTTGAATCCATTTCTTTTTTTAATATAATAGTTTTAGATAATTGATTTAATAGTTGATGATGGTACAACGGGCATAGGTTTTGCATCTGTGGCCCATAACCTTGCGCCACCTTTTATTCCGTCCTGGTTGGTTACTATTTTTACATTAGCATCCAGTTTAAAATTGAGCTCGCGGGCGTTACCGCCGCCTATATATAAATAGTCGTAATTGAACAGTGTTTTCAGAACCTGTAATACATGTTCCATTCTAATGTTCCATTTCTTTTTGCCTTCTTCTTCATAGGCCCTGTCACCTATATAATTGTCATAGGTATTATGCCGGGTAATAGGGCTTTGGCCAATTTCCAGATGCGGCAATAGCTTACCATCTAAAAATAACGCCGTACCAAACCCGGTGCCCAGGGTTAGTACCAATTCAAGGCCTTTTCCACTTATTACGCCAAGTCCCTGCATATCTGCATCATTCACCACTTTTGCAGGCTTACCTAATACTTCTTCCAGTTTCTTACCCAGGTTAAAATTCACCCAGGACGCATTATCAAGATTAGGCGCGGTTTTAACAATGCTGTCGCGAACATACCCCGGGAAACCTACTGATATCTTATTATAATTCGGGAATGCCTTTGCCAGTTCTTCTATGGCTTTAACTATATTATCCGGATTGGCCGGCAATGGGGTTACAACTTTGTTATAATCCATCAGCAAAGTTCCATTACTATCTAAAACGGTTGCTTTAATATGCGAACCGCCAATATCAACGGAGAGAACTTTAAGCTGTGAAGAAGTGTTTTCCATAACTGTTGTGGACGGCAAAAGTAATATGTATTTTGTAATTATAACAATCTTGCGGTCAAACTATAAACGGTTTTAATACATAGTCTGCCTGAAAAGTAGACAAATCGGTTTCTGGAGCTAAATTAGGCACTTTTTTTAAATGTGTTCTGATAAAAAAAAATTTAAAAAAATACTTTAATATGATGAATGTGACCTGCAATAATACTTTAAAAAACAGTGTTTGCAATCGATAACATATAGGTTTTAGCAAATTTTTTAGGGGATTTTGTCACGAATACGTTTGCGTAAAAATCAGCGCATAAAAGCATTGTAATGCTATATATTAAAAATGTTACGGTTTTTGCATTCCTTTTTTTTAGTTATTCATTTTTAATTATTTAATTTCAGCCTTTGGCTATGAACTATTGATAGCACGACTAATTAAAACCAATTATAAAAGCCGTTCAGGAATTAACTGTTTAAGATCGTCATTTATTCTATATAACGTATTTTAAACCTTTTTTGACAAGTATAAGCTAAAAAACAACAACTAATTAAAACTAATAAACATGAAAGAAAATGAAGAAAAAGGAGGGGCCACTTCACGCAGAAATTTTGTGAAGCAGGGCGCTCTTGCTGCTGCTGCTTTTACTATTGTGCCGCGTTTTGTGCTTGGTAAAGGCTTTAGGGCACCAAGTGATACCCTTTATATTGCCAGTGTGGGTATCGGCGGAAAAGGAGACAGCGATATCGCCGCCTTTGTTAAAAGCGGTAAAGCTAAATCGGCATTTTTATGCGATGTGGATGCAGTTAAAGCGGCTAAGGTATTTAACCAATACCCGGATGCTAAGCGTTATATCGATTGGAGAGAGATGTTTGAGAAAGAACATAAAAACTTCGACGCGGTACACATCGCTACGCCGGATCATACCCACGCGGTAGTTGGTTCGGCAGCAATGCAGTTAAAAAAACATACCTGGATACAAAAACCAATGGCCCATGATGTGTACGAAGCGCGTATGCTGGCCAACATGGGGCATAAATATAAAGTACAAACCCAAATGGGAAACCAGGGCTCATCAGCTGACGGTGTTAGACAAATGATGGAATGGTATGAAGCAGGCGTAATTGGTGATGTAACCGAAGTATACTGCTGGACAGACCGCCCGGTTTGGCCACAGGGAGATCACCAGGCAAATACGCCAAACGGCTTGCAATGGCCTAAACAATCGGCTACCCCGCCAAGTACTTTAAACTGGGATTTATGGCAAGGCACAGCACCAGCTAAACCTTTCCCGATAGGTACAGATCAACCTGGTGGCATTAACGTATTGCCATTTAACTGGCGCGGATGGTGGGATTATGGCACCGGTGTATTAGGTGATATGGGTGCACACATTTTACATGGACCAATGAAAGTATTAGGCTTACAGTATGTATCATCCGTTCAAACAAGCGTAGGTGGCGGAGGTTCATTTGATACAGGCCCTGCTTCAAGCTATACGATCATGACTTTCCCTAAATCCGATAAAACAAAAGGGCCGGTAAAAGTACACTGGATGGATGGCGGTATAATACCTCCACGCCCTGAAGAATTAGATCCAAGTGAATTATGGGGTGGCGGACAAATGCGCGACGGTGGAATGTTGTTTATAGGCACCAAAGGTAAAATGATGGCCGGCTGCTATGCTGCAAGAGCCCGTTTATTACCGGTTTCACGCATGGATGAAGTAAACGTTCCACAAAAATATGATAGGGTAAAAGGCAGTACAGACGGCCATTATGCCCAATGGGTTGAAGCGTGCTTGGCAGGTTATGGCAATATGAAAACCAGCTCTCCGTTTGAAGAGGCGGCTTTATTGACCGAAGCCATGCTGATGTGTAACTTAGCTATACGTGGCGTTAATGTTCCTAAAGCCTCTGAAACAGGTGCAGGTGCCGATAGTTTAGGACGTAAACGCACATCGTACCCAGCGCGTTACATTAATCTTAATTATGATGCTGTAAACCTGAAGGTTACCAATGTTGACGAAGTAAATCAATTTGTTAAACGCCAGTACAGGGATCCATGGAAACTTAGCGGCGTATAATTTACCGCTCTTAATATTAAAAAGGAGGCGCTTGCTACAAGTTGCCTCCTTTTTTGTTAAATGGTTGTTTTAAATTAGCAGAATGATTGCTACTACTAATAATAAGGGTGTCGTCAAATCACGTTATAGAGAGCACGGCTTGTGCGATTCCTTCCCTTGGGAAGGGGAGGAAGGGGTTTAATGAACATGATGTATATCGGCGAAACCCCTCCCTGCCACTACACAACCAACAGCACCCCTCCCGTTGGGAGGGAATTGCGCTAAAGATTATTTTTATGCGGAATATTTTATTCGTCATTTTATTAGCTATAGCTATAAAAACCAGCGCTCAATCCGGCGTAGGCACCCCATCCCGCAATGACCATATTTTTCCATCATCACCCAAAGCCAAACCTTATATTGATTATGATGCCCGGGGATTTTTAATCAACGGCAAACGAACATTTATAACATCAGCCGGAATGGAATACGCCCGTGTGCCACGCGCGCTTTGGCATGACCGCTTATTGCGCTTAAAGCGTGCCGGGTTTAACGCGATAGAAATGTATACTTTCTGGAATTTTCACGAGCCAAAAGAGGGTCAATTCAATTTCACCGGCGATCATGACCTTAACGCATTTTTAAAAATGATAAAGGATATGGACATGTATGCCATTGTTCGCATTGGCCCCTATTATTGTGGCGAATGGAACATGGGCGGTTTCCCCATCTGGTTAAAATTTAAACCCGGTTTGCGGGTACGCGAAGATAATCTGAAGTTTTTATCAGCAGTTGACAAGTTTTTTGACAAGTTAATGCCCATAGTAACCCATAACCAGATTAACCATGGTGGCTCTGTTATTATGGTACAGTTAGAAAATGAGCACCGCGCGGCATGGGGTACGGTTACCCCTAACAATTATTTTAGACACCTGATAAATAAAACAATTTCCTTAGGATTAGAAGTGCCGTATTTTTTTAGCGGACTGCATTCGGGCAATGACCCTGCCGGGGATGTAAGTAATTTGGATGATCCCAAACGCCCCAATCCCTGGTTCTCTACCGAGTACTGGGGCGTTTGGTATTTAAATTATGGTCCGCAGGAGCAGGACTCGACCCTGTACGATCGCCGCACCTGGAAAATAATAGCCCATGGCGGCAATGGCTACAATGTATATATGGCGCATGGCGGCACAAACTTTGATTATAATAACGATAGGGATAACGCCGCATCCTATGATTATGGCGCATCCGTTGGTCAGGCAGGCGATCTGCGCCCGTTGTATTATAGTTTTAAGCGCGCCAATTGGTTTGCGCGGAGCTTCCAAAGTATATTGGCAAATAGCATCAATGCGGATGATGGCAAACCAACCGTATCAGACACCGCTATAAAAATTACCGCTCGCAAAAGCCCGGCGGGGACAATAGCTTTTTTGGATAATGCTGATTCTGTTGCCCATCAATTTAAATTGCACCCGCCCACAAATGGTACCGTTAAAACATCCGCAGAAATTAAACTGGCACCCGGCGAAATTATGCCGGTTGTGCATGATTATCAATTAACACCACAAGTTAAACTGGCGTGGGCACCAACAAGAATTTATGGCATTATTTCGCAAGAAAATACAACTACAATATTGCTTTACGGTGATGCCGGATCGTCGGCCCAATTATATTTTAATATGCCAAAAGATGCTAAGATCATTAAAGGCGCTTCCAATTTTAAAATGGTTGATGATATAATGAGCTTTAATGCTAAAATAGGTTCATCACCTTTAGCATATAACTTTGAAGCAGGCGGTCAACGTATCAGGATAATAACAGTTAACAATGTACTTGCCTCTCATAGCTGGTTTGCAGAAACAGGCGGACAAACACATATCGTTATCGGCCCGGATTATGCTGCTGATCTGATTGGCAAAAACAACAAATTGAGTTTGCTCATTGAGCACCCGTGGGCAGATAAAAGTACTTCCCCAACATGGATATTTAAACCAACAGGGGCAGTTATTAAAATAAATCAAAAACCACAAACTGCTCAACATATAGTCAAACTAAAGTTAGGTGTATGGCAGGTTAAAGACGCTTCGTCAGCAGCGCTCCCCGGCTACGATGATAGCGGTTGGAAACAAAGTGATAACCCGCTGCAAATGGGAGCCGACGGCGATATAACAGCCAATGCCTGGTATCGCAAAAAAATAAAAGTAGCCGAAACGGGCAATTATATATTGAAATTTAAAAATGTTCGCGATAGAGCCGAATTATTTTTAGATGGCAAACGAATAGATACGGGGACGGTATTTAATAAAACCCCTACCTTAAATTTGACGGCAGGCGTGGATCATACCATTGCGGTATTTGCAGCACATGACGGGCGGAATAAATTGATATTCCGTGTAGGCGAAATAGACACCATTGATGCCAAAGGGCTTTCTGGCCCGGTAACCTTGCAAAAGGCAGATGGATCAGGGCCGCTTATTGCAGTAAACAAATGGCGCATGAAAGGCGGACCGGCCCCGTGCGATTCCCCTCTTGAGAGGGGTGGAGGGGTGTGTCCTTTACGCACGAATAATACACCCCTGCAATCGCGCCGCCGGCCGCACCCCCTCTCAAGAGGAGAAGTTCAAAAGAGCGCTGTCATTGGCAGCCCTGGGGAAGGATATGCGGGGAAGGCCATTACGCACACCCTTTTACAGGCTCAGAATAACACCCATGTTTTTTCAAATGTGCCGCACTATTATCGCACCACATTAAACCTTCCGGTTTTAAAAGGCTCTCACCCTATATGGCGGGTTAATACTACCCGTTTAAGTTACGGCTCTGCTTGGGTTAACGGGCATAATTTGGGGCGATATCCCGAAAAGATAAAAATAAACGGATTGTATATCCCCGGGTGCTGGTTAAAACCCGGAGTTAATAAACTGGTTATATATGATGAAAATGGTGTGTTGCCAAACAAGGTTTCTGTTGAAGCAGAGGTAGCGGCCAGCCGTAATGTGCAAACGTTACACTTTTAAAACGAAACTGTTACAAGAGAATCTCAGGGAAATTTGATAATTTTGTGATCGAACGAATAAGTAAATACAAACCAATTTTAAAATAATGAAAAAAATATTGTTATCAGTCGTTTTATTGCTTACCGTAGTTACGGTATGTTTAGCAGCAAGTGTAGACGGTGTTTGGAAGGGACTTGTTGAAGGACAGTATAATTTAACGTTGACGCTAAAAGTTGACGGTGATAAATTAACCGGTGTTTTTGCGTTAGTTGATAATAACCCAAAATCTGAAAACCCTGATGATGCAGGCTATACCCCTTTTGTGGCAGCACAAATGGGTAAAAATACTATTACAGATGGTAAAATTAGTGGAAATGATATTTCATTCACCACCAATTTTAACGGCAAACCTGTTATGTACAAAGGCACAATTACTGATGATAAATTAGTGCTGACCACTACTTTTGGTACCCAAACTATTAAAGCGACACTTAGGCAAGCTAAATAAGAAATTAAACATCGCAAATTTTGATAGCCTCTTTTAAAGAGGCTATTTTTTTGTTCGGATTTTTTGGCAGGTACTCCTGGGCAACATAGCCTTTAAAGCCCGTGGCTAATATGGCTTTCATAATGGCGGGGTAATACAGTTCCTGTGTTTCGTCGGGCTCATGCCTGCCGGGTACACCGGCCACATGGTAATGAGCTATATGTTGATGATTGGCCTGTATGGTGCCTATTACATCCCCCTCATCCATCTGCATGTGAAAGATATCATATAATAACCTAAAATTTTCTGATCCCAGGCGTTTCACCAGCTCTATACCCCACGAGGTATGGTCGCATTGATAATCCTTATGGGTGAGCTTGCTGTTAAGCAGTTCCATACAGATTACTACGCCATGTTTTTCGGCAAGTGGCAGTATGTTTTTTAGGCCTTCAACGCAATTGGCCCAACCGGTTTCATCATCCTTTCCATCTCGGTTGCCGCTAAAGCATATCAGGTTTTTGTACCCTGCTGCAGCCACTTTGGGTATCATAGCGGTATACTTTTCTATTAGCAGTTCGTGATATTGTTTATCGTTCCACCCGCGCGGGATGCTGATCTCGGCACCATTGCACATGGACGAATAGAGCCCGTGCTTTTTTAAAGTCGGCCAGTCTTCCGGGCCAACCAGGTCAATGCCTTTAAGTCCCATTGCTTTGGCTTCAGCGCAGAACTGTTCTAACGGAATATCCCTGAAACACCATCTGCAAGCCGAATGATTAATGTTGCCTTTTAGTGTGTAAGGCTTTTCGTCCGCAGATTGAAAAGCAGATAGTGTACCAGCAGCAGCCAATGCCCCGGTGCCTGCCAATATATTCTTTATTGCCGATCTGCGACCTGACGAAGATTTCATATGCTAAAATTACCCTATTTTCATATATACTGTATAATTTTTTGAGTGCATTAAACGTCAATAGTTTATTTTTGTCTGAAATAGAAATGGGTATGAAGAAGAAGTGTGTATTGCTGTTGTTTAGTGTTGTACTGATCGCTACCGTATGTTACGCTAATAGCGTTAGCGGCAGGTGGGCAGGTACCATCGCCCTGTTGTATGATGTTACCGTAAACATGAAGGAAGACAACGGCAAAGTTAGCGGAACAGTAACCACCGAAATAGGCGATATCCCCCTAAATAACGGCGTTATAACCGGCAATGATATTGTATTTAAACCATTTACCTATAACGGCCTCGCTGTATCGTCTGTAAAAGGGAAAATAGACGGGGATAAAATGAATGTTACCGTAGTTTTTCAGGGCATGAATTTTAGTGGGATTTTGAATAGGGTTAAGTAATAATAATATAACCTGTCATCGAACGTAGTGAGAAATCTATACACGCGCAAATAGTAATTGTATAGATTTTTTCGCTATCGCTCAAGAGATAGTTCTCCTCGTACCTCGTCGAAATGACAGGTTATATTATTATTTCTTCTCATCCTCAAACCTTATCGCGCTAAATAACAGCAACGCGTCAATAGCTTTGGCCTTATCATTCTTAAACACAAAGTACACATCGTGCATGCCGGCGCTTTCTTTAATATCGGTTTTTATCCAATTTAAGCTTTTAGGTTTTTGGTCCAGTTGCTCAAATTGGGTTTGGCCCAACAGGATTCCGGTTGGCGAATCTAATCTGACTTCTATCGTTCCACCCGGATTGTTTTCTAACGCGGTTGCGGTGGCTGCCAGCTCCAGTTGTTTAATACCGGTCATATCCAATTTTTTAAAGGCGATGTAGCCATCCTTGCGAGCAACAACATTTGTGGTGCCATCTAAGCCATTAACTTTGGTAGCGGCATTCTTCATGATAGGCGCGGTGGCCGCCCATACCTGCGGGTTATGTAAAACAATAGTTGATACCGTAGTTTGTTTTGGGATGTTTTTATTGCCCCTATCCGTATATGCCGCGCGGATGATGTAAGAGCCGTTACCATTATCTTCGGCAGCTACTTTAGGCGTATAAGTGCCTTTTACCGGCATGGTATTAATGTTGTTATTAGTAACGTTAATGATGTAATTCACAATGGTACGCGCGTCATTTAACGTAATGCCGGGATGGGCAGGCATAGCAATCGGCCTGTTCCAATGGCCGCTGCCACCGTTGCGGATGGTATGTGCCAAACGCTCAATCTCGGCAGGGCTATCTTTGTATTTGGCAGATATATCAGTAAAGCTTGGCGCTACATTTACGGCATTAACGCTATGGCAATTTTTACAATCGGCATGGCTCATCAAGGCAATAGCCACCGCAAACTGTGTGGAAGCATCAACGCTGCTTTGCTCCTGCGCTACCTGCACATAATCAAAGCCTTCGGATGTATAATTAATGCTCATAGAAACCTGCGCCGGACTAATAGTGCCTGCAACTAAGCTGCCATCTTCTTTATCATTTACATTTACGGTATAATTTATCGGCTTGTTATTAAAGTAGAAGGAAGTGTTATTATCCAGGTCGACTTTTACTACAGGCGCCTCATTGCCCGCAATTATTTTTACAGATTTACTGTTGCTTGCGCCCTTCGCATCAGTTACAGTTAGGGTAGCCATATAAACGCCGGGCTTGGTTAATGTTATAGCCGGGTTTGCAGTTGGATATATTTTAGGCTGCGCGCCTGCGGTTGTTACCTTCCAGCTATATTTTAAGGCATCGCCGTCTGCATCGTAGGTTCCGGCAGATGACAGTGTAATATTTAACGGAACCGTACCACCCTGTTTATTAGTAGATGCCATTACGGTTGGTTTACGGTTGCCCGCGTTATATTCAATCCGCACTAATTTGGCATTATCGCTTTTGCCGAACCAAACACTGCCATATTCTAATACATACAGGTCGCCATCCGGGCCAAATTTCATATCTATGGGCTCAATAGGGTGATAGCCTGGCAAGAACTGCTCCATGCCCTTATAATCGCCATTAGCTTTCATAGAGATCGACATGATCCAGCCGCGCGCCAGGTCGGTTGCCAGCCATTTGCCTTCATAATAAGCCGGCCACGGACGTTTGGCAAGCGGACGATCAGAACGGTGATATATGGGCCCCCCAACCGAACTGCGGCTGCCGGTACCCACCAACGGAAACTCCGGCGAAGCTGAATAAGGATAATAAATAAATGGCGGCGCTACTGCAGGCAGTTCTTTTAAACCGGTATTGTTAACCGAATTATTAATGGGTTTATTGGGATCTTTTTTAGGTCCCGCCTCGCCGTTTACATAATCAAAAATAGGGAAGGCCGCGTTAGGGCCAACAAAATATGGCCAGCCAAAAAATCCCGGTTTGCGGGCCTGGTTCAGCTCGTCATAGCCTTTGGGGCCCAGGTCGCTGTCCTCGGTTGCATCCGGACCAATATCGCCCCAATATAACCAACCGGTTTTACTGTCAATAGATGGTCGCCACGGGTTACGGTGACCCATTGTATAAATCTCAGGGCGTGTTTTATCCATTCCTTTCGGGAACAGGTTGCCCGCCGGGATGGTGTAGGTGCCATTCGCTTCGGGATGTATCTTTAATATTTTACCTAACAGGCTATTGGTATTCGCGGTGCCACGCTGATCGTCCCAGTGCAGTTTATCAGGGCGCTCATCTGTTGATGAAGACAGCAACGCGCCTGTGTTATTACCAATGGTAAGATATAGGTCATGTTTGGCATCCCAGGTCATGCCGCCGCCGGTATGGCAGCAAACTTCGCGCTGGCTCTCAAACTGCAGTAATACTTTTTCTGAACCTGCCACTAAAGCATCATTCTCAAATTTCCAGCGGGTAAGCATCCATTTTTTTTCTGTCGGATGCGAGTAAAAGGTATATATCCAATGGTTCTTATTAAAATCAGGGTCAACAGTAAGTCCCATTAAGCCTTCTTCGGCTTCGGTAACCTTACCCCTTGCGCTGGTATATTTGGTATTAACCGGCAGGGTGGCAACCACTTTCACCATTTTGGTAATGGGGTCGAATAATTTGATGGCACCTTTGCGTTCACTTATCAAAACACGGCCATCGCTTAACACCTCGAAGGTATTAGGTTCATCCAGTTCGCCGGGTTGGGTAAGGGTTACCGGGGTAAAGCGGCTCTCGTCGGGTTTTTTAGGTTCATCGCCGGTAAACGCGAACAATAACGCGGCGGCTAAAAACAATACTATGGCAGATATTTTGATAACAGGTTTGTTGCTAAACATAATGGTTAATTGGTTATTACGGGCTGTAAATATAATAAATGCGCACCAACACTTAAACGCTGATGTATAACAGTTATTAACTAATGGTGTTTTGTAAGGAAAATGTTATGGAGGAACACCTATATGTCATTGTCATCCGGCGGCAACTCACCCTGTCTCGCTATGCTCGACATCCCTCTCTTAAGAAGAGAGGGAGGGATAATTCTTTATGTATTGAGCTATCTCGTCCAAAACCTTTTGCGTTTGATTTATAATATCGTCATTGCTGAATCTGAGAATACTTAGTCCCAATGAGACCATTACCTCGTCCCGGTTTTTATCATATTCCTTTTTAAAATCATGTATAGGTCCGTCCGCCTCAATCACCAATTTCGCTTCGTGACAATAAAAGTCAGGTATATAATATGCTCTTCGTCCAAGTGCATACAGAACACATAGCGGGTATTGTCGTTGAAATTTTTTACCAGTTAAATTTCTGTTTCGCAAATGGTACCATAAAATTTCTTCAGCGGGGGTTTGCCTTTGTCTGAGTTCGCGGCATAGTTCCTTAATTGATAACATGATTGAAGATAAAAATTTACTTTTATAAATCATGCTTCCCCCTCTCTTCTTAAGAGAGGGGGCCAGGGGGTGAGTTGAGTACAGGCCCCGGAAAACATTGTTTCATTGTATATTTTCTCAATAAACTATTATCTTCAACTAAATTTTAAGCCTAACTAAATTGAAAATTTACAACACTAAAAAAGGCATCATCATTAATCATAATGAACAGTTTTTTCTATCAAAAGAAACCAATTGGGACGCGTTTGTTAACCGTGAGCAACTTTTTAAAAAAGTAAGCGGGGAGCTGTCTGATTTAAAGCATGATAATACTTTGGCTGAGGCTATTGAAAGCGACACACTCGCGCCTATTTTCGGCCAGGAGGTTTGGGCATCGGGTGTTACGTATTTTCGCAGTCGTACTGCCCGCATAGAGGAATCAAAAGATGCATGCCGCAGGCTTTATTGCCCGATGAATTGAAGAATGATAATCCGTTAGGGATATGGCGGTTGGTTAATGGGGGGATGAGTAAAGGATATGAATAGCTGAATTGAGACCTGCGAATTTCAAAAACCTCGTAGGTCTTTACACTGTCGAAATCAACAATCACAATTATGAAATATAAGCTACTTATCCTGCTGCTGTTTATCGCTTCGGCAGGTTTTGCGCAAACAGATGCCAAACTTACTGCCAAATTGCAGGATCTTTTAAAAGGGTTTAACGGGCAAGCGGGCGTATATGTGCAAAACCTGAAGACGGGCAAAACGGCAGCTATTGACGCGGATACGCTGTTCCCCACTGCCAGTATGATAAAAGTGAGCATTCAATGCGGGGTGATGGATAAAATTGAAAAGGGCCAGCTGCAATACAACCAAAAACTGGTATACCGCGACTCGCTGCTATATGCCGGCAATGATATTTTGGGGTCGTTTAAAGATAAGGATACTATTGCCCTAAGCAAAGTAGCCATGCTGATGATAACCATGAGCGATAATACGGCCAGCCTGTGGCTGCAAAAGCTTGTTGGCGGCGAGTACATTAATAATTGGCTAAGCCAAAATGGCTTTACGGCCACCCGTGTAAACAGCCGCACCGCCGGCAGGCAAGCCATGCAAAAGCTATATGGCTGGGGTATGACATCGCCTTACGAAATGTGCCGGTTGTTCACCATGATACGCCAGGGCAAGGCTGTTAGCGCCGCAGCCAGCGAACGGATGTACCGCAACATGGGCCGTATTTATTGGGACGAACGCGCACTGTCGCAAATACCGCCTTATGTGCATGCTATAAGTAAACAGGGGATGGTGAACGCGTCGCGGTCTGAAACTGTGCTGGTAAACGCCCCGCATGGCGACTACGTTTTTTGCATCACCACAAAAAACAATAAGGACCAAAGCTGGACCCCCACTAACGAAGCGGACCAGCTGATACGCAAGGTATCTGCCCTGTTATATCATTATTATGAGCCCAAAGATAAATGGGTACCTGTAGAGGGGATTGGGAGGTATATGCTGAATGAGTAAGAGTGAGGGTGGGTGTGCCTTGCTGTTCGGAGACTTCGAACAGCGAGGGTATAAACTACAAAATTAAGTGTAAATTTAATGATTATTCAGACTATGTACATTTCTATTATTAGCTCTAATTATTGTACAGCGACGTACTTCTATTAACATATAAAATATGGCATCGACTACAAATGCAAAAAAAGAAGTTATTGATTTCTTATGGGAATGGGCAGAAATTAATGGGGAATGGGCAAAGTTATTATTGGATAATATTTTAACATCTTCTTCGTGTTTAACGCAACAAGAACGAATAACTATTTTTCAGTATTTCTTACAATCACTTAAATTACATAGTGGATTACCTTCTATAAATATAGTAAAGCCCATATATACAAATTCTAATAAATCAATAAAAATATCAACATTGTCTGAAGTAACGGGAGTAAATAGATTAGCTAAAAATCAAACAATAAATTTTTCTGAAAATGTTACCGTGGTTTATGGTGAAAATGGCACTGGAAAAACAGGGTATAGTAGAATTTTAAAAGCGTTAGGATTTAGCTATGAAACAAGCGGAACAATACACCCAAACGTCTATAATCCTTCGGTTGAATTAAAATCAGCTAAAATCGATTTTGAAGCGAATGGCATTAAAAAAAGTTTTTTATGGACCGGTGCCAACAGGTCAATAGATCTTGATAGTATTTCAGTATTTAATAATCACTGTGTTGCTATTTCATTATCCGATCGTCAACTTGTAGTTACTCCGATTGGTTTTGAGTTATTTAATTTAGTAACAGATGAATTAAATGCGCTTACGCTATTATTAACTTCTGAAAAGCAAAAATACAAAACAACGATAGACTGGATATCAATATTAACTCCTAATACCCCTCAATATACATATATATCAAAACTATCTAAAAGCTCATTAATCACCGATCTAAAAACGATTTCCAATTTTGATGAGGAGTGTAAAAACCGCCTTGCTGCTAAAGTAACTGAATTGAATGCTTTGAATAAGGCTCTTATTGAAGCAACCTTGAGAGAATTAAGGCTAAAAGCAGCGGAAATTAATAACGTTCTGAGTAAAATTAAAAAAACTGAATCCGTAATAAATCATAGCTCATGGGAAAATTTGCATACTTGGAAAGAGGACATTAAACAGCTTGAAAATCAATCACAAAAGGGATTAAAAGAAATAGTCGAATCTTATAATATTGAATTTTATACAAGTACAGAATTCCTATCGTTTATAACTTCAGCTGAAAATTATATTAAAATTCTTTCAAAGGTAGATTATCCACAAGAAGAAGATACGTGTATATTTTGCAAACAAACACTTGATAATGAGAGCAAGAATTTGATAGCGAATTATAGAACACTTTTAAATGATACAGCACAAGCAAAACTTAACGAATTAAAGGGGAAAATAAATCATTTCAAAGCTGAAGTTATATATCTTGATGCCAACATAAAATTATCACAGGCTATTTGGGGATATGATGCTGAAGGAAATATATTGCAAACCGTCGAATTACAGAATTACAATATAGAATTAAATAAGTTAAAAGATTTAATTGTAACGGATAAAACACAAGTGCCAGACTTTATTATTGATTATGTGCACTATATTCAATTACTTGATGATAAAAAGTTGGACATTACAGAGCTTATTACTAAGCATCATAATGATTTAAATGATATTGCTGCTAAAGAAGCCGAATTAATTGCTGAAATAAATGAATTGAAAGATAGGAAAACACTATTTAGTAAATATTCAGAAATAATACAAACTATAGAAAATCATAAAATATCTTCTACTCTTAATAATTCAAGCAGCTTTAATACTCGTTCAATTAGTTTAAAAACAACAGAGGCACGTGAAGAGCTTATCCGTCAAAATTTTAACTCTATTTTCAAGACGGAATTAGCCGCTTTTAGAAAGTCTCACCTTAATATTGACTTAAATTTCGCAACAGATCGAGGTAACTCAAAAGTTCAGCAAAGGGTTAAATCGCACATATTAACTGAAATTTTGAGCGAAGGGGAACAAAAAGCAATTGCTTTATCAGAGTTTTTAACCGAATTGCAACTTGATAATGTTAGTTCGACAGTAATTTTTGATGATCCTGTGAATAGTTTAGATCACCATTTAATTGATGATTTTTCAAGACGCATTATTACGCTTTCTAAATCTCGGCAAGTAATTATTTTTACTCATAGTATTTTACTTTTTAACAGTTTATTATATTTTAAATCTCTGCCTGTACATAAAGAGCTGTTTTTTGTTTTTTATAATTCTAAAAATGAGCATGAGACAACTGGCGTAATCGATAGTGCAGATGAAATAAATACTGTAAAAACATACATCGGCAAAATTAATGTTTTAATAAACGGCCCAAAAAATAGACCTGAAGTAGAAATGGCTGAAGACGGATATGGCTATCTTAGGTCTGCAATTGAATTGTGCGTTGAACATGAAATATTTAACGGTACAGTAAAACGATATCAAAAAAACGTTGCTCTAACTCAGTTTATCAAAGTTGATGGACAATTGCTTGATGCCAATAAAGAAAAACTTAATGAAATATTTGAACGATGCTGTGGTTATATTAAAGGCCATAGCAATCCCATGGAAATACACAATGATCCATCTTTAACAGATTTAAATAGAGATTTTACAGAATTTAAAACAATTAGAAGCTTATTTAGCCCCTAAATAACAGAGAATTCCCTTGCTGTCCGAAGTTTGTAACTTCGGACTACTAATGCCAGTAGTCTGCGACTACATTACGCAATGATCTTTTTAACAATAGTCTAAAGACTATTTACAAAATCGTCCGAAGGCGGAAATCGAACAGCGGCAGATGAAACAGTGCGACTGTCTCATCTGCCATTTTTTTTGTTTCACTGGTCAAAAATCACCCATTTTATAATGATTTGATTTACAATGAATTAATCAATAATTAAGCATAAAAATCCTGACGTAAAAGTTGTTACATTTTGTTACATCACTTTTTAGTAAATAGCTTATTTACAGGTATTTAAGTCAAAATCTTGTTACACCTGTTACATTTTGTTACACATTTGCGTGTAACAAAACAATGCCGCGTAGGGTAACTGTATTGTTCGCTCCGTGCCATCTACCAGTTACTTTTCCCTTGAAGCCAAAAGTAATAGCCCCCGCGGCAATTGAGCGGGCGGATGCTCAACTTGTGTACCAAAGGAAGTTAGCACCCAAACACATTAATAATATTATTTAATCTTTTGGTGTCATTGCTTTGCCAGTGTATATGGGTGTATACACTTACACTTTTATTGATGCGTCGCCGCCATATAGAATGTTATCTCGCCGCCATTAATAATATCAGCATGTTTTAAGAACAAGGTATTTAGTGGTTTGCCGTTTAGCACTATCTTTTGCACGTACACATTCCTGGCGCTTTGGTTATTTACATGAATAGTAAATGTTTTACCGCCGGCCAATTGTATAACCGCCCCATCAACCGCCGGACTGCCAATAGCATATTGGTCTGATCCCGGCGCAACAGGGTAAAACCCTAACGAGCTGAAGATATACCAGGCGCTCATCTGGCCGGTATCGTCATTGCCACCCAGCCCATCCGGGGTGGGTTTGTACATCTTTGGCAGTATCATGCGTACGCGTTCCTGTGTTTTCCAGGGCTTATCGGTCCAGTTATATAAATAAGCTACGTGGTGTGATGGCTCGTTGCCATGCACATAATTGCCGATTATACCGTCGCGGGTAATGTCTTCAGTTTCGGCAAAGTATTTATCCGGCAGGTTAAAGCTGAACAGGCTATCTACATAAGTTACAAAGCGCTTATTGCCGCCCATTAATTTAATCAGCCCCACAGGGTCATGCGGTACATATAAGGTATAGTTCCACGCATTACCCTCAATAAATCCCTGGCCAATAGTAGTAAGCGGATCAAACTTTTTACGGAAAGTACCATCTGCTAATTTAGGGTGCATAAAACCTGTTGCAGGGTCGTACACATTTTTGTAATTCTCTGCCCGTTTGCTAAACTCGTTATAAATAGCCTTGTTGCCCAGTTTCTTAGCCATTTGCGCAATGCACCAATCGTCATAAGCATACTCCAAAGTTGATGATACCGCGTTGCCATCCTTTTCGTCGGGGATATATCCCATGTCCATATAGTAACCTATTCCCTGGTAATCGCGATGGCGGGCCGTGTTTACACAAGCTTCTAACGCATGACGGACGTTAAACGGCGCATTACCTTTTATCATCGCGTCAGCAATTACAGAAACACTGTGGTAACCACTCATGCACCAGTTCTCATTAGCCGAGTTGCTCCATACCGGCAGCATGTTTTCCGGGCTTTGATCGTAATGCGCCAGCATGGATTTAACCATGTCGGCATTGCGCTGTGGCTCAATAATATTAAACAAGGGGTGCAGCGCGCGGTGGGTATCCCATAAGCTAAAAGTGGTGTAATTGGTAAAACCGTTTGCTTTATGAATGTTCTGATCCAAGCCTTTATACCGGCCATCTACATCCATATAAACCGTCGGGTTTATCATGGTATGGTACATGGAGGTATAAAAATTTTCTTTTGTTTCCTTGTCGCCTGCTATTACAATTTTATGCAGCTCTTTTTCCCATTGCTGCTGGCCTGTATTTTTAACTTTATTGAAATCCCAGGTTCTGGCTTCGGCTTTCATATTGGCTAAAGCTCCCTCCATGCTAACCGGCGATAACGCGAATTTGATCTTTATCTTTTCGCCTTCATTTGTTTTAAAATCAAAGTAGGCTCTTATTTGCTTACCGGCTATTTCAGGAAAGTTTTTGGTTTGATTGAATTTCCCCCAGAAACCGCCATACACCTCGCGTTTAGAATAATTTTTGTAGCCGTGGGCAATGAATGGTTTAGAGAACGTCATAGCGAAATACTGCGTGCGGGTGCGTGCCCAGCCATTAGTTTGGCGGAAACCCATTACCAAAGTATCATTAACCACCCGCAAATAGGTCCACACGTTTTTATCAGGATAATTGTATATGCCCGCCATCAGGTCCAAAATAATATGCGCGTTATCAGATTTTGGGAAAGTGTATTGATGAAAGCCAACACGTGTTGTAGTGGTCATTTCGGCAATAATGTTGTGCTCGTCCAATTTTACTTTGTAGTAATTAGCCTCACTTACTTCATTCTGATGCGAGTATGGTGAGCGGTAGCCGCTATGCGGTTTATCTGCTGTACCGGGATTTAGCTTTAGCGTACCAATCGTAGGCATAATTAAAAAATCGCCCAGATCTGAATGACCCGTACCGCTAAAATGGGTATGGCTAAAACCTACTATAGTTTTATCTTCATATTGATAACCCGCGCAATATTTATAAACATCAGGGTTATATTTACCGTCCATTTCATAGCCTATGGTATCCGTCTCGGGGCTTAGCTGCACCATCCCAAAGGGCACAGTGGCGCCAGGGAAGGTATGGCCCATGCGCTGGGTACCTACAATGGGTTTAACATATTGTATTAAATTTTCGGTTGATTTTTGCGCGTTGGCTATAAAGCCTGTGCAAATAAGCAAGACAGTAAGTATATTCTTCATGAAGAGATGGACCAGTTAATCAAAGCCAAATATAAGCAAAGCTTACTTATACTTTCTAACCCGCTTTTCGTCACTTAAAACAGGGCAGACGCATTAAAAAATATTTACCATCCCAACCCTCTTTCCGCGAAGCGAAGAGAGGGTGATCGAGCGGCTTAGCGATGATCGGGTGAGTATTAATAAGGCGACATTACCGCCAATGCACGGTGGCGATTACTCACCCCGACTACGCTACGCTGGTCGGCCCTCTCTTCGCTTCGCGGAAAGAGGGCAAAGAAATTTTAATGCGTCTGCCTTCGTCACTTACCGTAAAGAAGGTTAGTGATCCCGATCTTTTAATTATATTTACAAACATCTTTGCCAATATGGCATACAAAATATAAATTGTAACAACGGTATACGTTTTGTGCTCTAATTACAAAAAAAAACAAAAACTAAAAAAATGAAAAAGCTATTCTCGGCAATATTGGTTATCGTGGCAGCAATGTCATTAAGCTCATGCAGTTATAACAGCATGGTACAAATGGATGAAAACGTTAAGGCCAAATGGGGTGTGGTACAAGCACAGTACCAACGCCGGTCTGATCTGATACCTAACCTGGTTGCAGCTGTAAAAGGTGCCGCTAATTTTGAAAAGAGCACTTTAACAGATGTTATTAATGCCCGTGCAAAAGCAACATCTGTACAGGTTGACCCATCTAAATTAACACCTGAGTCTATTAAGGCCTTCCAGGCTGCACAAGGGCAATTAAGCTCTGCTTTGGGCAGACTGATGGTGGTTACCGAAAATTATCCGCAGTTAAAAACCAACGAAAACTTTTTGGGGCTGCAAGCACAAATAGAAGGTACAGAGAACCGTATTACTGTTGCACGTAACGATTTTAACAGCGCCGTGCAGGATTATAACACCAAGATCCGTTCATTCCCGGCAAACATTACCGCTAAGATGTTCAGCTTTAACCAGAAAGGATACTTTGAGGCTGAAGCAAGTGCAGATAAAGCGCCGAAAGTTCAATTCTAATTTTTAGATTACACCGATTAATTTTGATTTCACCGATTGATGTGATCAAAATTAATCGGTGAAATCTTATTAAAAATCAGTGTAATCTCTAACCCCATGGCAGTATTTAACGACGAGGAGCAACAGCGCATACGCGAGGCGATAGCTGATGCCGAAAAATGTACTTCGGGCGAGTTGCGGGTTTGTATTGAAAAAACCTGTAGTGAAGATGTGCTTGACCGCTCGGCTAAATATTTTTACCAATTGGATATGCATAAAACCAAACTGCGTAATGGCGTATTAATATACGTTGCCGTTGTAGACCGCAAGTTTGCCATTATTGGCGATGCAGGGATAAACCAGGTAGTGAGCGAAAACTTTTGGGACAGCACCAAGGAAGATATGCTGCAACATTTTAAAAATGGCAACATAGTTGAAGGCATTGTTACCGGGATTAAAATTGCCGGCGGGCAACTGGGAAAATACTTTCCGTATGACCGGGATAAAAACGAATTATCAGACGATGTTGCCTTTATGGATGGCGATTAAATTTAGACCCATGTTCAAAAAAATTATATTATTTGTTGGCTTATTACTTTGTGCCCGAAGTGTTTTTGCGCAGGATTTTCCACCCAAATCAAACACCATAGTTACAGATTATACCAATACTTTATCAGCAGAGGAAAAACAGCGGCTTGAAAATAAATTAGTTGCTTTTAATGATTCATCCTCCACCCAAATTGCGGTTGTGATCATGAAATCTATTGGCGACTATGATGTTAACGAGTACGCCCAAAAACTTGGCCGCGCATGGGGTGTAGGGCAAAAAGGCAAAAACAATGGTATCATGGTGTTGGTTGCGTTGGATAACCGCAAGTTGTCTATCCAAACCGGCTATGGTGTTGAGGGTGCATTACCTGATATTATTACTCAGCAAATACGTGTTAATGATATGAACCCGCGCTTTAAGCAGGGTGATTATTATGGCGGCTTAGACGCTGGTACTGATGATATTATTAAATATACAAAAGGCGAATACAAGGCCGAGAAGAAAGCCCGTCAAAGCAAAGGTAATGGCGGAAGCCCGATTGGTTTTATAGTTATTATAATTGTAGTTATACTGATAGCTGTATTTCGTAACCGTGGCGGCGGCGACGGCCAGGTTATTGGCAGCCGTGGGGGCGCCAGTCCGTTCTGGTGGTTTCTTGCCGGCTCAATGCTGGGTGGCGGTAATCGTGGCGGTGGTGGCGGTTGGGGAGGTTTCTCTGGCGGCAGCGGTGGTGACAGTGGCGGAGGTGGCTTTGGCGGTTTTGGCGGCGGCGATTTTGGCGGCGGCGGATCTGGCGGAAGTTGGTAGAGGTAAGATTGCACTGATTATTAAAGGTGATTACATCGATTAAATCTACCCGAAAATCGGTGCAATCTATTATTAAATCAGCGTAATCATTATAAAAGATGAGTGAACTTAAATGGAAAATTTGCCATTCAGAATATATACATAAGGGCCCATGGGCAACATTGCGCACCGATAAATGCGAAATGCCCGATGGCCGCGTTGTTGATGAATATTTTGTTTTAGAATACCCTAACTGGGTAAATGGAGTAGCTTTAACTGCTGATAATAAAGTTATAATGGTTCGCCAATATCGCCATGCGGCAAATATTGTTTCCTTAGAAATTCCGGGTGGTGTTATTGATGGCGACGAAGAACCGGCTGCAGCTATGCGCCGGGAGTTGCTGGAAGAAACCGGCTACCAGTTTGATGAAATAGAGCTGCTATGTACAGTTTATGCTAATCCATCAACCTCAAACAATCATACCTATTGCTATTTAGCTAAAGGCGGCATTAAAGTGCAGGAGCAAACTTTAGACGATCACGAAGAATTAATAGTTGAAGAATATTCCATAGATGAAGTAAAGCAACTTTTAGCCGATAATAAAATTGCCCAGTCCCTGCATTGTACCGGGTTGTTTTATGCTTTTATGAAGTTGGGAGAATTGTAATACTTTAAGGTGAATACGCTTTATTATAGGCTTAGAGCTGTTTATCTGATAAGTAAACCCATTGCTTAATATTTTTACCCGACTTCCTCAATAGTGTCTGTGTTTGTTAAGTCTTTTTCCATTTCGTCTTTTTATTCCAGAAATAGATATTTGAATTATCAAAAATAAACCCTACCTTTGCGCCCGATTTGGCGATGAAGCCAGATACGTTATTTTTAATCATGAACCCATTTATTGAACTGGGAATCCGTCATGATATTGTTAATGCCATCTCTGAGTTAGGATTTGAAAATCCTACACCAATCCAGGAACAATCAATCCCGGTATTGTTAACAGGCAGCAACGATTTTGTCGGATTAGCCCAAACCGGGACCGGTAAGACTGCTGCCTTTGGCCTACCACTGTTGGAATTGTTGGATTTTGAAGAAAACCATCCGCAGG
>NZ_JAQBOD010000003.1 GCF_028288205.1 Mucilaginibacter sp. | reverse complement strand
GGTCATATCAATTTCCGAAACAGTCACCTGTTTTCTACCTAATTTGGAAAATGCGAGCAGGTCGTCTATTAGATTACCCATCTTTTTAGAATTATGGATAATGGAATGAAGAATGGTCATTCCATCTGCATCGAATTTTTCTCCATAATCCTCCACTAAGATTTTTGTATAGGCATTGATAGCCCGGATGGGAGCACGAAGATCGTGGGACACTGAATAAGAAAAAGATCCTAGTTCTTTATTTACAGACTCAAGTTGGGCCGTGCGATCGATTACTTTTTGTTCCAGTTCATCATTTAGTTTTCGGATATCGTCTTCGGCGTTCTTAAGTTCCTTGTTGGCAATGATCAATTCTTCCGCCCGTTTTTCCTTTTCTTCGTTTTGAAAAGCCAGCTCCTTATTAGCAATGACCAACTCTGCTGCCCTATTCTCTTTTTCTCCATTTTGAAAAGCCAACTCTTTGTTCGCAATGATCAATTCTGCCGCCCGGTTCTCTTTTTCTTCGTTTTGAAAAGCCAGCTCTTTATTCGCAATGATCAATTCTGCTGCCCTATTCTCTTTTTCTTCGTTTTGAAAAGCCAGTTCTTTATTCGCAATGATCAGTTCTGCTGCCCGGTTCTCTTTTTCTCCATTTTGAAAAACAAGTTCCTTATTGGCAATAATTAGCTCTGCTGCCCGGTTCTCTTTTTCCTCGTTTTGAAAAGCCAGCTCTTTATTCGCAATGATAAGTTCTGCCGCCCGTTTCTCTTTTTCTTCTTTTTGAAAAACAAGTTCTTTATTGGCAATAATTAGCTCTGCTGCCCTATTCTCTTTTTCTTCGTTTTGAAAAGCCAGCTCTTTGTTGGCAATGATCAGTTCCGCCGCCCGGCTTTCCTTTTCGCGGTTTTGAAAGGCAAGTTGCTTATTAGCAATCATCAATTCATCTGAATCGTTCTTTTCCATGTTCTTATAGCATTAGTATGAAAGGGAATAGTGGTGTTATAACCAACCAAATGAGATTGCCTTTTTTTAGAATTTTCTAAAGCTAACATATTATACTGATAACCTTACGAATACTACACATTAGTACACTGGGTCCATAGGTCGATACTTGTAGAGTTTAAATGAAAATCCAAACCTTATAAGGGTGCCGTATTTTAATTTACCTTAGGCAACTAATTGCAGCTTATCCAGGTTGTCTGAAATGATTTTTATTTCTTCAATGGTTAATTTCTTATCTATGGCTTTTGCATTTTGCACAGCCTGTTCACTGTTTCTTGCACCGGCAAGCGCAATAGTTATTCCAGGCTGCTCCAGTGTCCATAACAGAACAATCTGGCCTAAACTCAATTGATGACTATCAGCAATAGGTTTAATAGCCTGAAGGAAAGCGTTGGTTCTTTTAATATTTTCATCCTTGAAAAATGAAACAGACTGCCGGTGGTCCCCTTCGGCAAACTGATGCCCGGCTTGTATTTTACCTGTCAACAATCCTCGCTCCAGGGGGCTGTATGCTAAAATTGATTTTTTATGCTGCAGGCAGTAAGGTATAAGCTCGGTTTCAATTGAACGTTTAACCATACTGTAAGGAACCTGGTCAGAAACCACGTTTAAGTACTTTTCTGCTTCTTCCATTTGGCTCGCATCATAGTTGCATACTCCTGCGTAAAGCACCTTACCTTCATCAATAAGTTTCGCTACAGCTTCCATACTTTCTTCTATCGGGGTAGTTGAATCGGGCCAGTGTATCTGGTACAGGTCTATATAATCTGTTCCCAGCCTTTTTAAGCTATCTTCACATTCTTTTTTGATGCTTTCTTTTCCGGCATATTTATAAATATCAATATCCACACCGTTATTTTTTTTGCTTTTGAAGGCAAAATCGCCTTTTTTCAGATCCCAGCGCATACCATATTTGGTCAGAATCTGAATTTGGTCGCGGGGGATGCCCTTTATCGCTTCTCCAACAATTTCCTCGCTGGCTCCTTGTCCATAAATAGGAGCAGTATCAATAGAAGTTACCCCAAGCGAAAATGAATCCCTTATGGCATCAATAGCATCCTTTTTTTCTGTACCTCCCCACATCCAGCCTCCGGCCGCCCATGCACCAAAAGTTACTTCTGAAAGGTGTAAGTCCGTGTTTCCTATTTTTCGGTATTTCATAGTAATGTTATTTTTAAATACATTTTTTTTAATTAGCCACAATAAAATACTTTTGTAAATTATACGTTGAAATTTTGTAGTGACGAAAACAAAGGAACGACAAATGGTCTTTTGTATCAATAACTTACCAAAAAATTAGCCCCTCATTAAAAAGTTAGCCATGTCAGAGAGAAAACTTAGTTCCACAAATTTTTATAATCAATCCTTTTTGGAAGAAAAGTGTGCACTTAGCGAATTAATATACTTGTTAAGTAAACGATGGATGACTGAAGTGCTGTTTAGTATTGAAGAAGGTAACAACAGATTTACCAATTTAAAAGAGGACTTAGAACATATCAGCGATCATATCCTTGCTGACAGGTTAAAATATTTAGAACAACACGAATTAATTCATAAGAGCTATATGCCTGGTAATCCCCCACGAACAGAATACACCCTTACAAATAAAGGTACAGAGCTAAGCAGTTTATTAGAAGGCCTTTGCCAGTTTGCCGAAAACAAGATGGAATTTTCTAATTATTCCATTTTAAACAAAATTTAGCCTCATGCAGAACTATTACAAATCAAAGTTAAAGCTAAGCTTGATACTATAGGGCGATATACCCGGGTGATCCAGGTAGTTGAACCTTTTGATCAGGTCGATACGAAGGAGCTTAAAGATATTTCCTATGCCGGCGCCTGCCTCTACATATGGGGTATTACCTAAAGCATAAGTCCCGTTCGCGCCATTAACGGATGCCGGAAATTGATAGAGATTTGTTGTGTACAAAGGATTATTTTCATTACGCAGGCCGCCATATAAAACTTTAAAAGATAAATATTCGCGCCATTTAAGATGCTCGATCAAGGGAATCTTATTTAAGAAAAAGCCGTTAAAGCTTTGGGTAAAGTTAATACCCATATAATGGTCGCTTACAAATTCCAGGTAATACATCTTATTATAAGCGTTGGGGTCATAAGCTATAGATTGATTGGCCGGGCTTATATTAAGTAAAGGAAACGGAACTTTGCCGGTTAACAGGTTGCCCAGTAGGGTAAAGTCGGCAAAGCCCAGCTGGGAAAGATAAAAGCGCTTGTTAAGAGTAGCTGTAATAGTGGTGTAGTGATAGGAAGCAAAACCTTGGGTAACCTGCAAGTTAAGGATCGGATATTTGCTATATATAGTAGTTCGGTCACGCGAACCCTGGATAATCTGCTCATGCGGCGCATATCTTAAACCCAGGGTTATTTGGTTGGTAGTCAGGTCAGGTACAATAGTATGAGGCTGATCATTAAGCCGGAACATCAGCGTCCCGGCGGGGCGTTGGTTCCAGTTCCTGAAAGATAAATTATAAGAAAAATGATTTTCAAAATCCTTGATATAAGAGATCGAGAATATCCGGTCATAAAGCCAGTAATCTGTTACTCCGCTTTGGAAAGAAGATAGTGCGGCCTGCGAATTATTGATGGCGAAGCTTTGCCCCGGAATGTCGACATCATATAAATAACTGAGTTTTAAATAATCATTCGGAAAACGGTAAGGCGGGGTTTTATTTAAAGCTAAAAAAGTACTCAGATCATATTTGAATTGCCTGTCTGCAGTGCCATAACCGGCATAGCCATCCAAATAAAAAGATGGGTTGAATTTGGGCGTCGTTCGGCCCCCTAACTGAAACCGCGCGCCTTCTTGCGTATTATAGGAAAAAAGCGAACCGATGGGGCCGGCCTGTACCGGCCCCATCTCTGCAAAATCACTGGTGAGGGTACCGGCTATCCAGGTTGCTGTTTTAAAGGATCGCATCTGTTCCAGCCTGCTAATACGGGCATAGGCTCCCGCCTGCTGCCGGGTTAGCGTATCCATCCGGTGATGATTCCAATAAATAGTATCGGCCTGTAAGTACTCTGCCGCGGTCTGCAGGCTTTTACCCCTATAGAAAACTTCAGGAAGCGGGGAGTTGAATTTGAAGTCAGAATAAATTACTGTGCGTTCACCAAAAACCCCTATACTCTTATTTCTTAGTAAGCCAAAGTTGGCCTGAACGTTACTTTTAACCAACTCATACCGCCCGCCGGGATACGGTTCAAAATCCAGCCGGATCTTTAGGCTACGCATAAAATTAATATTGATCTCTTTGTTCACATTCAGCTCGCACGCTTTAACCGCATAATTGCCATCCATGGTAACAAGCAGCTTACCTTCAAATAAAAGATCGCTTTTATTGCGTGGCGTAAAGCTAAGTTCTACCAATTTTCCATTAACAGTTTGAACGGTATCGGTAATAAAAAATTTATAAAAATCAGGAGCGTGGTTAGCAATAGGGCTCAGAAACTGGTTAGTGATAATAAAAATATTATTGTCATAGATATCAATTGTATTTCCGTAAAGCCGGTTAAGATAAATATCTACCCCTACCGTATCCACAAATTTGACGATATTAATGCCCTTTTCTGCCTGCAGTATCTGTATGGATTTTTCGGGATTTTTGCGATAGAAATGCCGGGAAAGCTTTTCGCTAAAATACCCGGGCAGCGAGGTTTGTATTTTCCCGTCGATAATGGACGCCGTATCCAGCATGAATTTATATTTACTAAACAGGCGACTGTTGGTAAGCATTGGCGGCAGGTTAAAAAGAGATAAGCCGAGCCGTTCATATTGGTCATACTGCAAGTAATCGGCGCTTTCCATACGATTTTGCTCCTTATGATCAATTACCTGCCGAATTAATTCAACTGCCGGATTTCCTTTATTCCGGTAACGTTTATTTTTTCCCGATGTTATTGAAACTTCCTTTAACTGAGTTTGGCTGCTGTAAAGACTGATAAGCAATTCATTAACTTGCCCCGGCTTAATTATCTTTGTGATGGTTTGGTAGCCTAAATAAGAAAACGTAACACTATTAAAGTTACCGTCGGCACTTAAATAAAAATTTCCTTTTTTGTCTGTACGGGTGCCGTAATGGCTGTCGTTTAAACTTATACTGATATCAGAAAGTGGCTGGGCTGTGGCACCCTCGATAACACGGCCCTTTACGACTGTAATATTTTGCTGCGCAATGACGATGACGGGTAAGAGAAATAAAATACTGAACAGCAATTTGAGCATAGTCTATTAAACGATTAACCTATATATTAAGTACTTAGCCCCCGGTAAAAAACTGATGATATTTTAAACAGATAACATTCTGTTTCAGTGACATTTACTTTCTGCTGATTTATAACCTAATAAAACAATAAGAGTTTGATAAACACAGTCAATTCTAACAAATAAATTATTTAGGCTATAGGTACCACTATATAACACTTACTACACTTTTTCTATCTTTGCCAATAATGGTTAAGCGAATGATCACTTTTGGAATGGCCTGCCTCCTATTGATAGGAAGCGTTGTTTTCCCATTGGGTGATTTTTCCCTCACGCGCGATTTGCCGGAAATGTACCGTAATTATTCAAAAATCACCACATCCGATGAATTAAGCGTATTTGATTTTATAGGCGATTATCTGCTGCATGGTAAGGAAATCTTCGGTCATAATGCTAATGATAAACCGCAAAGTGCCGGCAACAATGTTCAGTTCCAGCACCAGCCGGTGCCTTTTTTTGTTGTGCTATCCTCAGTTCATTTGTGTATGCCAACAATATGCCCGGATATTATTGCCCATACCCAAATTTGTATAGCGGTAAATACTTCCGACTTTAAAAATAAATTGTTCAGGCCCCCGCTCGCCTGATTTCTTGTTTTCTACAGTTTATCATTCAATTTATTTATCACACTTTATCCTATTATATTTATATTATATGAAAAGAATTTTCATGCTTATACTTTGTATGCTACTATCCCACTGGATAATAGCGCAAAATACCTTCAGAGCAAAGGTGACCAGCGATCAAACAAAAGCTATTCTTAAAGGAGCCACGGCCACCATACCAAACTTAAAAATAGCCATAAGCGCCGACACCAGTGGCTTAATTGTCATCCCCAATATACCTAACGGGAAATTTGAAATTGATGTTACTTATGTAGGTTTTAGTAAAAGTGAAAAGGTTTACAGCTTTCCACAAAAAAATCCGGATCAAACAATCGAAATTGTCCTTGAACCCTCGACAGGAGAATTAGCGGAAGTTACTGTACAAACCACCCGTACCAACCAAAGCCTGCGCGATATCCCAACACGCATTGAAGCGTTATCCTTAGAAGAACTGGACGAAAAAAGCACGATGCGGCCCGGCGATATTAAGATGCTGTTAGGCGAAACAACGGGCATCCATGTACAGCAAACCTCAGTGGTAAGCGGGAGTTCCAGTTTTCGTATCCAGGGATTGGACAGCCGTTATACTCAATTATTGCAGGATGGAATGCCGCTGTATTCCGGCTTTTCGGGCAATTTAAGTTTATTGCAGGTAAGCCCCCTGGATTTAAAACAGGTAGAGTTTATCAAAGGTTCGGCTTCAACTTTATATGGCGGGGGTGCCATCGCTGGTTTAGTTAACCTTATCAGTAAAATACCAGAGAAAACGCCTGAACTTACCTTTTTATTAAACGGCACTTCTGCAAATGGGGTCGATGCCAGTGGTTATTATAGTCGGAAATGGCAGCATATCGGCACTACCATATTTGGGTCATATAACTATAATGGCGCATATGATCCGTCTAATACTGGGTTAAGCGCGATACCACAAATCAAGCGTTTTACTATCAATCCTAAGATATATCTTTATATGGATGAGGATAATTCCGGTTGGTTTGGTGTTAACACTACTTATGAAAACCGTTTAGGGGGCGATATGCAGGTGATAGATGGTAAAGCCGACAACGTCCATCAGTATTTTGAACGCAATAAAACGTTCCGCTTTTCCACCCAATTATCCTTTACTCATAAAATAGATGAGGAAAGCCGGGTCAACTTTAAAAATACCATCGGCTATTTTGACCGCCAGTTAAGCGAAGCCGGGTTTAATTTTAAAGGCAAACAGCTTTCTTCTTTTAGCGAATTGAATTATGTGCGCAATGGTGAAAAAGCTTCATGGGTAGCAGGTGCCAATTTAATTACAGATAACTTTACGGCTACTCCGCCGCAAAGCAGTTTGAACTATAACCTGACTACTTTAGGCGCTTTTGTACAGAACACCTATAAGGCCAATAATTGGTTTTCATTAGAAAGCGGCCTGCGGCTGGATGACAATACCCCACCACCAAATAAACCAGCTAATGGGCTATTTATTTTACCAAGGGTAAATGCTTTGTTTAAACTTACCAGCCATTTAACCAGCCGTATAGGTGGCGGGTTTGGTTACAAGATGCCAACCTTGTTTAATGACCAGAGTGAGCAGGATGGTTATCAAAATATTAAACCATTAAATACCGGCAATACCCAGGCGGAACAGTCTTATGGGTTAAATGGCGACCTGAATTACCGACACGCATTAGGCAGTGAGGCCTTTATCAGCGTTAACCAGCTTTTCTTTTACACCAAAGTGGACAGGCCATTGATCCTGCAAAATAATACTTTTATCAATGCGCCGGGCCACCTGACCACGCAGGGAACGGAAACCAATATCAAACTGGTTATGGATGAGTTAGTGTTTTACCTGGGATATACTTACACCAATACCAAACAGCACTTTAACGGGTTAACAAACACGCAACCATTAACGCCAAAAAACCAGCTGAGCTTTGATGCGACTTACGAAATAGAGGGTAGTTTTCGCTTTGGAGCTGAAAGTTTTTATACCGGCTCACAATTATTAAGTGATGGCACCACCGGAAGGGATTATATAACCTTTGGTTTATTGGTGCAAAAAATGTGGAAGCACCTGGACATTTTTATTAACGCTGAAAACTTGACCGACCAGCGGCAAACCAAGTGGGGCAGTATTTATACTGGCAGCATCACAAACCCTAATTTCGGGGATATTTATGCACCTCTGGATGGCATAATTGTTAATGCAGGTATCAGGATCAAATTATTAAATTGAATCACTTTTAAGTAGGAAAATTTGCTATAAAAAAATAGTGGCAGGCGCTAAGCACCTGCCACTATTAAATTGATCGTTCAGAATTGTAAATATTATTATTAAGCCGATTTTTATTAGATGGCTAATAATCAGCAATTATTTAATATCCCGGGTTTTGAGTCCATTGTGTATTAATAGCCATTTCTGAGAATGGAATAGGAGCCAAATATTTCTGCGCGATATTTGTGCCTGCCGGGATAGAGTTTTCTACAGCGTTACGGGCAGCAATTACTTGCGGCAACAACTGCAAACGTACAATATCAAACCAACGCATACCAAATTCACCGGCAAATTCATAAGCACGCTCATACACTACTGCGTCTCTGAAAGCTGTTTGGCTTAAACCAGGGGTTAACGGTAGTTCGCCTGCACGTGCTCTAACCGCATTGATAGCATTGTAAGCTGCACCTGACGGGCCGCCTTCGGCCATATCTGCCGCTTCTGCATAGTCTAAAAGAACCTGCGGATAACGAATAATATCCAAAGCCTTATTAGTACTTGGTTGTATAGAAAGAAGTTGGGTAGCAGTTTCATTAACCCCATCGCCATTAAGGCCCGCCCTAAACTTTTTATAGTATGGGTGTTGTGCATGTGTTGTTGGAGAATTCCACGGGGTTAATGTAAATGTTGTTTTATCTGGGTTCCTTAACTTAAGTACAGTATAGAAAGTAAGATCTGTTCTTGTACATACCGGGGCATTATTAAAGAAGTTGATCTCCGGATAAACGTCATCCCAACCGCTTGATCCGTCAACCGCTACTTCGTCAAGCGGGACATTGCTGGACCCAAAACGACGATTAGGTAAACCACCGGCTACACTATACTCCAGTGAAAATATAGATTCGGGAGAGTTGTTAGTTGTGAAAACTTTATCATAAGGTGTGCTTAAGTTATACGTGCCCGCTTGAATTACTAAATTAGCTTCAGTTGCTGCCAAAGCATAATTAGCGGGCTGATTTAACGGCCAGCCTGCCATAGTTAAATACACATCAGCCAGGCACGCACTTGCCGAATAGGTGGTTGGCTTACCTGATGATGGAGTTGTGCCTAAAAGACTTTTGGCCGTTTTTAAATCACTGATGATAGAAGCATATATTTGATCTACACCAACTCTTGGCGGCCTTACACTTAAATCTAAATTGGTCAATACCAGGGGCAATGCTCCAAATGTTCTTACCAAATAATAGTAACATAAGCCTCTTATAAAATAACACTGGCCCACTGCCGCGTTTTTTAAAGCATCGGTTGAATTAACTTTTTGATAATTAGCAATCACATTATCGGCCTGGTAAATAGCTTGCCAAGGGCCGTTCCATTCGGCTGTTAAGCTTGAATTTGTACTGCCACCTGATAACCTGTCAAAATCACGCTGATCCTGTTTATTTAAACCCGGATCAGTAGTATAATCATCTGAGCCAAAATAAGAGGTTTCTTTACTGGTAAACCCCCAGGCGCCATCCCGGGCAAGGGCCACATACATAGCACTTACAGACGCGTCAAGGTCGCTTTGTGTTTTAAAATACGATTGTGGTGTTAAAGTGGCCTTCGGATCTTCTTTAAGTTTCACACATCCGGCTAACATCACCCCCAAAAATAATGCTAATAATATTGAATATTTTGTTTTCATCTTTATATATTTTAAAGAATTTAAATTTAATTTACAGTTACAAGCCAAGTCTTACACCCAATGTGTAGGTTTTAGGATTTGGAATAACCCCAAATTCCTGCCCTTGTACAATAGCATTACCGCCATTATCAATTTCAGGATCATATCCTTTGTAAGGTGTAATTGTAAGTAAGTTTTGTCCGCTTACATATAATTGTAAACTCCTGATGCTCGCCTTTTTTAATAACGCGACAGGCACATCATAGGCAAGTGACAAGTTTCTTAATTTTACAAAACTTGAATTATATACATAACGGCTGCTATTGTTATAGTTGTGGCTGGAGCTGCTCCATGCCGGGTTATTTGTTTGATTACCTGGTGTCCATAAATTCTCCGGTACAGCTTCTATAGTTGTAGCATTTTTCATATCGCCTAAGCCACCCCATAAATAAGCAAGGGTTTGCGAAAATACATGGCTTCCCTGTTGACCCTGGAACAGGAAGCTTAAGGTGAAGTTTTTGTAAGCTATATCATTGCTCCAACCGTATGTAAATTGTGGCGTAGCGTTACCTAATAACTGGTAATCTGCCGATGTATAGGCGTGATCACCATTTATATCTTCATATTTTGCGTCGCCCGGTTTCATACCATACAAAGCTGCCTGTGCCGCTTCGCTGGTTTTCCAGGTGCCTAAAAATCTATAGCCATAAAACTCGCCCAATGGCTGGCCTACTTTTAATATAGCGTTAACAGTATTGTTACCGGCCCCGGTTATTACATTGTCAAGGCCGCCAAGGTCTGTAACCTTGTTACGGTTAATTGACAGGTTAACATTGGTATTCCATTTAAAACTTGAAGTAGCCACAGGGCTGCCACCAAGAGAGAACTCAATACCATTATTGGTAATGCTGCCTATGTTAGCCTGGTATGAACCGCCATTATCATAATTAGGTGCCGGTTGTTGGTACAGCAGGTTTTTTATGTTGTTTTTATAAGCATCAAGTGTAAATCTTAAACGGCCTTGTAAGAAAGCAATGTCAACACCCAAATCATAGGCTGTTTTGGTTTCCCATTTAAGTGTTTTTGATACGCCGGTTCCAAGCGGAGTAGCTACGCTTGGTGTACCCGCACCTGCAGCGCTGCCGCCGCCATAGTAGTAATTACTTTGCCCGCCTCCGGTGTTGATAGTCGCGATGGTTGAATAGGCGCCAACGTTTTGGTTACCGGTTTGACCGTAAGATAAACGGACTTTAAAATCAGATATCACTTTAGAATCTCTTAAGAAATCTTCATTGCTTGCGTTCCAGGCTAAACCTACTGACGGGAATGAACTGTATTTTTGAGTTAAGTGCGAGGAACCGTCTGTACGGATAGCTGCCGTTAAGAAATACTTATCTTTGTAAGAGTAGTTAATACGTGCCAGGTAAGATACTAACGCATCTTTAATATAGCCCGAATTGTTTTGCTGGGTTGAACCTAATGCAAGGTTATAGTAACCTAACGCGTAAGTTGACAAGCCTTTTGAAGTAGCACCAAAATTTGTACTGGTAGCTGATGATATCTCATACAAAGCTGTACCGGTTATTTGATGATCACCAAATCTATGTTTGTATGTCAGGAAATTACTGCTTAAATAGCTGGTTGTCCTGGTGGTAAGATTTGATATATAATCTGATTTTGAATCAAAGTTGCTTGTTCCCGGTCCAAAAAAGTTTTGTTGATAATTTTGTCCTAATGAATAAACATCTGTTGATGTAAAAGTCAGATCTTTTATGATGCGATAGTTAAAAGTAACGTTTCCATTAAAGTTACCACCGGTACCGTCTGCCGCCTGGCTGGCTGCCTGCTCTACCGGGTTAAACTGAATAGAAGCGTAGGCAGAGTGGTTAATGTATGCGCCTGTAACAGGGTCGCGTATAGGTGATGTAGGATCCCACTCAACTGCCTGGTTAAACGGATCGCCTAAACCACCACCATAACTGTTATTATGGCTTTGCGGAATTGACGCGCCCAAAATGAATTTAATATCCATCTTATCGTTTAACTTGGCATCAAGATTTACCCTGAGCGTTGATCTTTTGTAAAATGAATTTAGTATTGTACCCGGTTGATTAAGGTGGCTAAATGATACGCGGTATTTTGTAGCATCTGTTCCGCCTGATACATCCACACCATAATACTGTACCCATGGCTTTGTAAAAAGCGCATTTTGCCAGTCTGTACCGCCATTTGTTTTAAAAGCATCAAGCTGCGCCTGGCTAAAAGCCGCGGTACTACCGGTAGCAATAAACTGGTTATTAACAGAACGTGCAAAATCATAAGCACCCATCAGGTCCAATGTTTTAGGCATCTGGTCATGCTGAACCCAGGTATTGAAATTAATACGCGTTTGACCGGAATGACCTGATTTGGTAGTTATCAATACAACACCATTTGATCCTCTTGACCCATAAATAGCTGTTGATGCCGCATCCTTCAAAATTTCTATTGATTCAATATCATTCGGATCATCCGGACCTGCACCAATATTTCCATCAGTTACATATAAAGGCTCATTGTTACCGGTGATAGAGTTAGCACCCCTGATTTTAACCCTGGGGCCCTGACCTGGCTGCCCGTTAGCGCTAACCACGGCAACACCGGCTGCTTCGCCCTGTAATGCCTGAGTTAACTGTGTAATGGGGCGTTTAGCGATTTCGCTGGATGAAATAGAGCTTTCTGCGCCGGTTACTTCCCGCCTTAATTGGCTACCATAACCTACTACAATTACTTCATTCAGGCTTTTAGGTGCCGGAGTTAATTGTATGGTCATATCGCCTTCTGTAATGGCTACTTCTTTTGGTAAATAACCTACAAATGAAACCACCAGTATGCTTGACGCGTCGGGTACATTTAATGTAAATACACCGTTAATGTCTGCTGCGGTAGCTATGTTGGTATTTTTAACAGAAATTGTTGCACCGGGCAATGGGTCGCCATGTTCATCAATTATCTTGCCGGTAACTTTTAAAATTACATTACTTACCGGATTAGCAACCTTCTCGCTCTTTTTAAGAACGATGGTTTGCTGCATGATCTTGTAGGTAATTGGCTGATCTTTAATGCATAAGTTAAGAACATCTTCTATAGTAGCATTAGTTACAGCTATAGATACTTTTTCATTTTTAGGCAAATCAAGTTTGTCATACAGAAAATGATAGCCGCTTTGCTTTTCTATTAATACTAATATTTTAGTAATAGAAATGTTTTTTTCATGAAGGGTTATATTTTGAGTATAACCTTTGGCACTCACTTGAACGAGGGTTGCCATTATTAAAATAGCTGCTAGTTTCATTGCCAATAAAAATTTGGATAAGCGATGGCAACTTAAGGGTGTTGCCTTTAAATTTAATTTCATACTTTAGTAAAGTTTGGGTAAACGTTAAACTGTTAAATCTCTAACTCTATTGATTGGCCCAAATATTTGCCGGGAAAGCACTGCAATGCTTCCCGGTTTTTTTTTCTTTATACTATATAAAGATAGCCAACCCGCATTTTATTGGTGGGTTCGTATACTTTCTCTCATCTTTTTATTTGTTAGGTTAGTAAATTGGGTTTATGTATAAGTTGTTGTTGTTTTATTCGAATTATTTAAAAAGGTCAATTCCCATCATTGAACTTTTTTTAATTTATTAAGTAAATATTCTTTTCTTTTATTTCGGAATTAACACCTGTGTATTTTAGCATATTTAATAACTCTGACACTTTAACACTTCGCGAAATCCTGCCTGAGTATTGCTTAACCGGAATTTTCCCTTCATATATTACGTTTAAATCATACCAGCGGCATACCTTGCGCATTATTGATTGTATGTCGTCATCAGTAAATTGAAACAAGCCATTTTTCCATGCCAGTTCCTGATCTACATCAACCTCTTTAATAGTATTTCCGTTTTGTTTACTTTGTATAGCCTGTTGGCCGGGTTTTAAAACTCCGCTCCAATTCCCGCTTCGTATTTTCACAGCCCCCTCTTGAAGTGTTGTTTTGGTAGTATTTTCATCATCATAGGCCATAACATTAAAATGAGTACCTAATACTTCAATTTCTGTATTTCTTGTTTTTACTATAAAAGGCATTGCCGGATTTTTTGCAACTTCAAAATAAACTTCTCCGGTAATTTCAACCTGTCTGTCTTTCCCTTTAAAAAACGTTGGGTATTTTATAGATGAGGTTGCATTAAGCCATACCTTACTACCATCAGGCAATATTATCTGATATTGGCCCCCTCTTGGGGTTGCTAATGTATTAATTTGCGGCATAGCCTCCTCACCGCTATCCCCGACAGTATAAATAAGCTTGCCGGTTGACGTGTTGTTAACTATACTTTTACCTTGTTTTGATAAAATGCCTATATGAGCGCTATCTAATGCAACTGTTGAACCATCAGCAAGTGTTAACACAGCTTTGTTGGTTCCGGGTAAAGCATCATGCAACACTTTAGTTGGTTTTTGAGCAATAAGCTGCTGTTTTAAGCTCTTTTGTTTTAAACTGAAATACAAGCAAAAGCTTCCCACAAGAACTATAGCGGCTGCAGCTGTGTATTTTTTCCAATAAAAAATTCGTGTTTGAGAAGGGATAGCTTCTAATTGCTGTTTACCATTATGTAAAATATGGTTAAGCATTTCATAACTCTTGTTTGCCGAAAACAGTGGTACCGTAAATTGTATTTCATCCCATGACTTTTTCATAAGCATAGTTAAATGTTCATCATTAGCAGACGATGTAATCAATTTAAATAATTCGTTTGTTTCTTGTTGCGTAGCTGTTTTTTTAAAATAGCTATTAAACAAATACACAAACCTTTCCTCAGATTGGTTCATTATAAAAGGTTACTATAGAATTTAGGCATCTATATATAACATGACACAAATACAATAAAAAAAGGGGGTATTGATTTTTATTTTTTTTATAAATTCAATAAAATCACAATAAATAGAATTGACGCATCAATATTTGTCTGTATGTGGTTTTTAATTGAGGTAACGGCGATCTTTAAATATTTTTTAACCGTTTCTTTAGACAGATCAAGGTTTTCTGATATTTCTGAATATTTAAGCCGTTGGTGACGGCTTAGCAAGTATACTTTTTTTTGCTGGGCAGGCAAATTATCAATAGCTTCATCAAGCAGATCATAATATTTTGTTTGACGTTCATTTTCTGAAAGTGCTGCCATATCTATTACACTATCATCCCATTGCTCATAATGTAACCGTTCCCTGGCTACTTTTCTTAAACAGTTTAGCGCATGATTTTTGGAGATAACAAATAAATATCCTTTAAAATTCCTTATCGCGGCTAATTCTTCCCTGCTTAACCATACTTTAAGAAAAACATCCTGAATCACTTCCTCCGCCAGTTCCATCGAATCTGTTAAATGGTATATATATACACCCAATTGATGATGGTACAAAGAAAAAAGCTGTTCAAAGGCTTCTTCATTGCCATTCGCCACACTCAAAAGCATGTCCTTTTCGTCCAGAAAGGTCTTGTTGTGCATTGAAACAGGGTAAATATTAATTGAACTAACGTTATTCTTTTTGTAAAATTTTATTCAACGATAAATTAAATTATAGCCACTTCAAACATCAATTTATGTAATTTTTTTTCGATCGGATATCGGATAATAACTGCCTTACCCTTCTTATTGGATCTGGCCAAATATATGCATACCAACCTATCTTAATACTCAGGTTTGACTGGCACACTTCGCTACTGCAAATAAATAATAATATACTTAGGTATTTAGGTGGTTATAATTTAATGCTAATATCAGTAAAAATTTATTATTTAATATATATTTTTTAAGTGTAAAAGATATTATTTTATAATATATGTATTAAAATAATTATCCGAGCGGGTACACGGCCGCTGCTACAAGATGGCTATATAACTTTAATCTAACGCATAAGTATTTGTTTTTTTGTGTTTGGTAACTAACGGCTTTTGCAGTTTTTTATCAAATAAATAATTGCCTATTACCAAATAGTCCATTTCTGTTTGCATAAAGCCCCGGTAAGCATCCCCGGGGGTACATACAATGGGTTCGCCACGCACATTAAATGAGGTATTTATTAATATCCCTACCCCTGTTTGTTTTTTAAAATCATTAATAAGCTGCCAAAATTTAGGGCTTGTTTCCCTGCTCACAGTTTGTATCCTTGCCGAGTAGTCTACATGAGTAATAGATTGAAACGCTGACCGCGGGCTATAAAGCCTGTCATAAAGCTCAAGGCCACTATAATTGTCCGGTTCTGGTTTTCTTAATGCTTCTTTAAGGTGGCCAACAAATAACATATAGGGCGAGGGGAATTTAAGATCAAAATACTTCTCCATATCCTCTGCCAAAACACTGGGCGCAAAAGGCCTGAAGCCTTCACGATACTTAATTTTAGAGTTTATTATCTTTTGCATTTCAGGGTTCCGGGCATCTCCTAAAATACTTCTGTTACCCAACGCGCGCGGCCCAAATTCCATTCTTCCCTGAAACCATCCTATCACCTTCCCATCAGCTAATCTTTTACTTATATCGGCACTCAACTCATCAAAATTATTATAATACCGGCTATCGGCAGTATAATTATTAATGAGCCTTTTTACATCTTTATCGTTGTATTCAGGGCCCAGGTATGCTCCCTTCATTAAATCCGGCGCCGGGGATGTTTTCTTTGGCTGGTCATAAAAAATATGGTGCACTGCATAAGCCGCACCCAGCGCTCCGCCGGCGTCGCCTGCTGCAGGTTGTATCCAAACGTTATTGAACAAACCGGCATTGGCTATTTTGCTGTTGGCAACACAATTTAACGCTACACCGCCTGCCATTACCAGGTTTTTGCTATTAGTGATCTTTTGCGCGGTTTTTGCTAACGCGATAACTATATCCTCGGTTACCTGCTGTATGGCCAACGCCATATTCATATGTATTTGAGAGATGTCTGATTCTGATTTTCTTCGTGCAAGCCCAAACAGCACTTCCCATAAACTATCATTGGTCATTCTTAACCCGGTAGCATAATTAAAATAGCTCATATTGAGCAGAATTGATCCGTCTTCGCGTACATCTACAACCTTATCCAGAATTTTTTTTTTAAACTCTATGGTTTGGGCCGAATCAGGATTACCGTAGGCAGCAAGTCCCATCAATTTATACTCGCCGCTATTTACCTTAAAACCCAGGTAATAGGTAAATGAAGAATACAGCAAACCTATTGAATGAGGAAATTGCAATTCTTTAAGAATCTTAACCGCATTATCTTTTCCATGGCAAATAGTTGTAGTTGCCCATTCGCCAACACCGTCAATAGTCAAAATAGCCGCCTCATTAAAAGGAGAGGGATAAAATGCACTGGCAGCATGCGATAAATGATGTTCGGGAAATAAGAGTTGAATTTTTTTACTGCCAAATTGCTCTAACTCTTTACGCAACATTTTTTTCATGAAGAGTTTTTCCTTTATCCAAACGGGTATAGCGGTAACAAAGCTGGTTAATCCTTTAGGGACAAAGGCGTGGTATGTTTCTAACAAGCGTTCAAACTTTAATAACGGCTTATCATAAAATGCTATAGCAGTAAGGTTATCATAGCTTACCCCCGACTCTTCCAATACATACTTTATAGCCTGGCATGGAAATGCCGGATCATGTTTTATTCTTGAAAAACGCTCTTCCTGCGCGGCGGCTATTATATCGCCATCTATTAAAATAACTGCCGCGCTATCATGATAAAAAGCCGATATGCCTAATATTACTATTGCCAACGATGAATTAAAATAAGGTATAAATAAACGGCGCCAAAGCCGATGCACTGGTTAACATAATCACTATTGCCAATATTAATAGAATTGATATTAACGGAAGCAACCAAAATTTCTTCCGGGTTTTTAGAAATTGAAATAGTTCTTTTAAAAATTCAATCATATCAAGAATATTTGTTTAAAAAGTATTTAAAAAATCAGCGTCTTTATATAAATGATCGCGGTTAATCATCACAGACTGCCTGCTTTTTTTAAACTGGCGTAATTTTAAATTATCTACACCGGTTAGCTTTCTGAAAAACCCAACCGGGATAACTATTAAAATAAATACAATTCCCATTAATATTTTTGAGCTTACGGCACTTAAAACTTTAGATAAGCTAAACCAACCAACCGCTAACGGGTAAAATAGTTTTGGTATAACCAGGCTGATCAAGGCTACTGCCAACGTAGCGATAACCAGGTCATGGTTTTTATAATATAAAGCCAAACCAATAAGCACTACTACCAGCACCTGGCTAAACTCAACCGTTTGCAGTTTAGTGATTTTAGCTAATATACTTTTTTGTGTGTCCATATTTATTTTATGCCAATAACGTTTGCCAATATCGCCAGTGCATCTTTGTTTTTCTTATCACGTTTTAATGCCTTATCAATATACTTAACCGCGCCATCCTTATTACCCATTTTGGCATACGTACCGGCTATTTTATTAATAACTGATATATTGGTAGTATCATTTTCATATACTTTTTTTAACTGTATTATATCATTTACATATTGCATAACCGGTGCAAGATTAAAACTTGAGGTGTTGTTTTTAATAGCATAGTCCAGGTAAGGAACAGCTTGTAAAGGTTTATCCAGTTTAAGATAGAGCACAAAAAGATTCCTTGCTTTATCAAAACCTGGTGATCTGTTAAAAGATATGCTAAAGTTTGCCGCCGCATCGCTGTAATCTTTTATAGCGCCGCTCAAATTTGCAGCTTTTTCATAAAGTGCATCTTCATTAGGCGTTTCCAATATTAATGCTTCAACTACTTTTTTTGCATTGGCAATATCCTTATTATTTATATAATAATTATAAAGTTGGTCCATTGCATCTGCCCAGCTCATACTTTTAAAAGTAACACCATAGGCCAATTGCGCTTCGGGCGAGTCAACTTTATAACCGGGCTTTACTGTCACTGTGGTAAACGGCCAGCTACTTTTTAAATTAGCCATTTTATAAACGCCGGTCAGCGAGTCTATTTTGGTAATAGGCATATCATGCAACAATTGCTTAAATGATATTTCACTTTCTTTATTTACTGCAATAAAATGTTCTTTTTTAAGGCTTTCATAAAAAGCATCAGACATTAATGCATATCCCGCAAGGTTTGGATGAACATGCTCTAATATTAATCCATCGCCAATAATATGGTGATCTGAGTTAGCTTCAAACTCGGCCTTAGTGTTAACCAGGTGTGTATAAGGATGTTTTTTGCTTAGCCCGGTAATGATATCATTTATTTGCTGCGGGGCGCGGAACCGTAGTGCATCCAGATCTTTTGCCTTATCAAAATAGGTTTTAGCAGCATTGTAATCTCCCTGATTAAATAATATCTGCCCTATATAGTAATTGCATAAGGCATGGTTTGCATATACCAGGTTAGCGGCATTAAAGTACTTTAGCGCTGCCCGCATATCATTATGGTTAAAAGCATTCACGCCCTGCTGATAGGCATTATTAAAAGCCGAATGGTTTGCCCCTGTAGCTGCAATACTTACAAATGGCTTCAGGTCTTTTTCATTACTTACCAGGTTACTTATAAAAACGGGTACCCGGTGTTCATTAAGCGTTTGCAGGGTTTGATCCATATTGGTTCTAAATTGGTCAACTCCCCTATTATACAATGCTGATTTATAGGGTATTTGCTGATTGGCAACCATCCGCTTCATTAACGTTTCCTTCAACTCACCTTTAGGTATTGCCGGTGCGCCTGTTATGCTGCTATATACTCTTGTTATTAACTGTACCAATCTTAACTGCCGAAGGTTAAGTATAGCTTTTACCAATAATGGATTGCCCCCAATGTTTTCTGTTGAACCTACACCTAAAGCTCCATAATATTCATTGTGCCCGGTATAAATCAATACAGCATCCGGCTCATAGTTTACCACCTCTTTGGCAAAGCCCAAAACAGTATAAGAGTTAACCGCGGTTAATGAAATATTAATGATCTCAAAGTTTCTATCCGGGAAAGTATGCATTAAACGGTATTGCAACCATCTGTGAAAAGAACCATTATGAAAGTAGGGATAACCTATAGTAGTTGATTCGCCTAAAACAAAAATTCGGGTTGTGTTCGGGTCTTTTGTTTTTTTAAACAGTTCCCTGTTACCCGTGGTAGCGATAACCTGGTTTAAAAAATACTTCTTGGATGCATCAGGATTAAATACCAGGTAGTTTTTGTCATTTTTATCTTCTATAAACAGGCTCAGATTATAGCCATAATTAAACACGCGTAATAGTATTTCAATAAAAAACAATAGTAAAAAAGGCAATAAAATACCTATTACCTTAAATAAAAGCGTTCTATTTTTAGATACTTGTTTTGTTGCAGGTTTTGATCTGCCAGACTTTGTGTTACCCATTAATTTTACGAAATAACAGAAAAATAACTAAATTAAAAGTAAAATTACTATATCTGTTTAGGAAACTTATTACGTGCAATTTTCAAGGCCGGATTTGTGTATTTACCCAAATCCTAACCGGCCTACACAATAAACAGAACAAATAAGCCGTTTAGTATAATAGTTTTCAAGATACTACAAAGCACCTGCTGTTTCTGGCCCGACAACCCATAAACATTTACTGGTTGATTACAAACGCAGCTTAATCATTATTGCGCAAACACAACCAGGCAAATTCAGGCCAACAGTGAATCATACCCTCTCTGTTTATTATACTACAATAGCCATGGAAATAACCATGCCTGTTATTTATTGCTATCAAATTTAATTTTTATGACCATACTCATTTTTTTTATTGCCCACTGGTTCCTATCACTATTCTTTCAAACTTTTTTCCAACACCGCTATGCTTCGCACCGGATGTTTACCACCAATAAATTCTGGGAGCGTGTATTTTATTTATTGGCCTACCTTTTTGAAGGCACTTCCTTTTTAAATCCCCGCGCTTACGCTATGATGCACCGCCAGCACCATGCTTTCAGCGATACCGAAAACGACCCGCATTCGCCGCATTTCTTTACAGACATCTATCAAATGATGAAGTCAACTATTAATACTTTTGGTGACTATGTGAAAAGAACCAAAGACCCGGAAGCACAATTCCCGGGACATTACCCGGAATGGCCAATAGTCGACCGCATTGGTTCTTCAATCTTATCCCGGCTACTTTTTGGCGCAGCTTATACCTGCTTTTACATTTTCTTTGCAGCCCATTGGTGGCTGTTCTTATTGCTGCCCATTCATTTTATGATGGGACCCATCCATGGCGCTATTGTGAACTGGTGCGGGCATAAATATGGCTACAGGAATTTCGACAATAAAGATAAATCCAAAAACACAACACCTTTTGATTTTTTGATGCTGGGAGAACTGTTCCAGAATAATCATCACAAGCATCCTAACAGCGCCAATTTCGGTAAGAAATGGTTCGAGATTGATCCGGTTTATCCTGTGATGAAACTCCTGCACTGGATGCGGATCATTACCTTAAGAAGAGCCTATTAAATATTAATATCGTTCGTAAAGAAAAAAACTGCCTGCTGAGGCAAATGAAAAAAAACCATCTGATTACCCAGGCGGTAAATCAGCAATGGACTAAAACTAAAATAATTTTTAACAACAAAAACTTAAATAAAATGAATAAGCAAGCTATAGAATATCAAGCGAAAGAATATCTCTTTGACTTAAATAATATTGCGAATGAGAATGGATTTAAACCCGAAGAAGGATGGGAACTGAGCATGGCAACAGCCGATGAAAAGAAAGCCATCGAGAAAAAGTATTATCCTACGGTATCTACTAACGTATTACCTGAAATTGTTGCAGCGTTTTTAATATTAGTTAAAACAAAATTAGCCACTGTAAAAGCTAAGTTCCACAATGCTGAACATGATGCAGCCAGGAACAAACAATTGCAATTTCTGGTAGCGTATAATCCAAACCGACCGCGCCGTTAAAACAGGCGTTAATGGCGCTCTGTCAAACAGTTTTAAATATGCTAAAGAGTAGTTTATAAATTTTACTATTGCCCTATTGGTATAGCAAACGTGCATAGCGACGCCATAAGAGTCCCATCTGCTTAAAAAGGAAAGAATATTATTACTTACAAATAGGCAGATGGGCTTATTAAATTTAATGCCCTGTGGTTTAATCTTTATCTGTTATTACAAATGTACTTTTATTATCCAAAATCTTGTAATTTTCTTTAAATAATTTTAGCAAGTAATTCGCTTTGGCCCAATAATCGGTTAAATTTTTCCAGTTTTTAGTCGGATTTAATAATTCATCAGGAATACCCGGGCAAGATTTAGGGATCATTAAATCAAATACAGGGAAAAGCTCATACTCAACATTATTTAATTCACCATTAATTGCCGCGTTAATTATTGCGCGTGTATAAACCAGTTTTATCCGTTCTCCAACGCCATAAGGCCCACCGGTCCATCCGGTATTTATTAACCAGATGTTTATTTTATTACCACTTATTTTTTCACTTAGCATATTAGCATATGTTTGTGGATGCAATGGCAAAAATGCTTTGCCAAAACAGGCAGAAAATGTGGCCTGGGGTTCATTTATACCCAGTTCGGTCCCGGCAACTTTAGCGGTATAGCCAGACAGGAAATAGTATAAAGCCTGCTCTTTATTTAATTTAGCCACCGGCGGCAGCACTCCAAAAGCATCGGCAGTGAGAAAAAAAATATTTTTTGGGGTAGTACCTACAGAAGGTATCACGGCGTTTTTTATATAATGAATTGGATATGATACCCTGGTATTTTCTGTCTTTGCTATGTTATCAAAATTCACACTTTTCCTGCCAAGATGAAAGCAAACATTTTCAAGAAGGGCCCCCTCTTTAACAGCTGCATATATTTGAGGTTCTTTTTCAGGATCTAAACCAACAGTTTTTGCATAACATCCACCTTCAAAATTAAATACAAAATCTTCACCCCAGCCATGTTCATCGTCGCCTATCAATCTGCGGTCAGGATCTGCTGATAAAGTGGTTTTACCTGTACCCGATAAGCCGAAAAAAATGGCAGTATCTTTTTCTCTACCCATATTTATAGAGCAATGCATGGGCAATATACCTTGCCGGGGAAGCAAAAAATTAAGTGCAGAAAATACTGCTTTTTTTATTTCACCCGTATATCCTGTTCCGCCTATCAATATAATTTTTTTTGAAAAATTGATGATCGAAAAGTTCGACTGACGCGTTTCGTCCTCCAGGGGATTGGCTCTAAAACCTGGCGCGGCAATAATGGTCCACTCGGGGTGATTGATAACCGGTTTATCAGGCCTGATTAAAAGATTATAAGCAAACAGGTTTTGATAGGCGTTTTCGGTTATAACCCGTAACGATAATCTGCTATTTTCATCGGCGCAAGCAAAGGCATCACGAACAAAAAAATCTTTATCGGCAAGATATTTTATCACCTTTAAATAAAGCTTATCAAACGCATCAATACCAAAGGGAATATTAACATCGCCCCACCAAACGGTGTCCATTGTTAAATCATCTTTTACAATAAAGCGGTCTTTTGGCGAACGACCGGTAAACTCACCTGTATCCACAGCTAATACCTTTTTATCAGTTAAAATACCCTCTTTATTTTCAATTGAATAATTGACCAGGATATTGGGTGGCAGTTGGTAGTAACAGGGTTGCTGGCTGCTTAAATTAAGATAAGACAGGTTAAGAGTGCTTATCCCTGTTGTTTCGAAATTATATTTTTTTGTACTAATCATAATGGCGTATTTAAAACCGTACGACGGACAGCTTATTTAATATGTAAAGTTGGTGTGATTTGGTCATGTATGCTATACCAAGTATTATTTTTAGAAAAAAAGACTGTTAATGATTTATTTTTAGTCATTTAAGCTGTTTTACCGCTTTTTCTACCCGGATTTAGTCAAATATGTATTTAAAATGCATTTTAAATACACTATGGTTAACATAAAAAAATAAAACATTTTACAGTTTTATTGTTTTTTAAGTATAAAAATACTTATATTGACGAATACAAGCATCAAATTAATTATGTATATAATACACTAAGCCAATGCCGGAATTTAAAACTTTAGGACAATTTATTATAGAAAAGCAAGCCGATTTTCCATATGCGAAAGGCGAACTTTCCAGGTTATTACGCGACATTGGTATAGCGGCCAAGATCGTTAACCGCGAAGTGAACAAAGCCGGCCTGATGGATATATTGGGCCAGTCGGGCAGCATCAATATACAAGGAGAATGTCAGCAGAAACTTGACATTTATGCCAACGATCAATTTATCTCTGCCTTGCGCAGCGGAGGAGAATGTTGTATTGTCGCCTCTGAAGAAAATGAGAATATTATTCCGTTAAATGATGTCATTTCGCAACAGGCTAAATATATCGTGGCCATTGACCCTCTTGATGGTTCTTCAAATATCGATGTAAATGTAGCAGTAGGCACCATCTTTTCAATCTATCATAAAATTTCACAAAATGGCCCGGCTACACTGGAAGACGTGCTGCAATGCGGTACACAACAGGTTGCAGCCGGATATATAATATATGGCTCTTCGACTATGCTGGTTTATACTACAGGCAAAGGCGTTAACGGATTTACACTGGACCCATCTATTGGCGAATTCTGTCTTTCCCATCCTAATATGCAAATACCTAAAGAAGGGCTGATCTATTCGATTAACGAAGGCAACTATGTGCATTTTCCGAAAGGTGTAAAACAATATATTAAATACTGCCAGGTGGAAGACAAAGGGACTAACCGGCCATATACATCGCGCTATATTGGCTCGATGGTTGCCGACCTGCACCGTAACCTTATAAAAGGAGGGATTTTTATTTATCCGGTTACGGCATCTGCACCAAACGGCAAGTTACGGCTGGTGTATGAATGCAACCCCATGGCCTTTGTTATTGAGCAGGCAGGCGGCAGAGCCACTAATGGAAAAGACCGCATATTGGATCTGGAAGTAAATAAGCTACACCAGCGTTCGCCAATTTTTATAGGCTCTGAGCAAATGGTAATGCGTGCGGAGGCTTTTATGGAAGAGGCAGGAGTACTTACCTTTAATGATATTGTAAACTTATGATTAACAAAGAACTTGACCCGACCGATACCGGCATTTTACGCTTATTGCAAAATGATGCCCGGCTTACGCATAAAGAATTGGGGCAGCGCCTGCATAAATCAATAACACCTATCCATGCCAGGGTACGACGATTACAGGACGAAGGCTATATTAAACGTTATGCAGCTATCCTTGATCCAAAAAAAATAGGCCGCGGCCTTATTGTTTATACACAAGTACAACTAAAGCAACATGCCCAGGATAGTTTAATGGCATTCCAGGCCGAAGTGGTGAAACTAAGCGAGGTAATGGAATGCTATCACATGACCGGAGCTTTTGATTTTTTACTGCGGATAGCCATTAGTGATATGGACGAATATAATCATCTGGTGATGAATAAGCTTTCCATCCTGCCCGATGTAGGTATGATGCAAAGCTTTTTTGTAATGTCAGAAGCGAAAAATGAATCTGCATATGAGCTTGGAAAACAGTAAGCGTTAATTGTTCTGATAATTTTAATTGGCCATACTTAATAATAGTTTTAAAACAAACAGGACAGCATTGCTGCTGTCCTGTTATAAGCTATTAATGCTTATCCTTTCGCTTCAATAAGCTTATAATCTCTCTCTACATCAACTCAGGCTTTGCCACCTTTGCGGCCAGCTTCCTTTGCTTCTTTAGAATCGAATTCATGAGCATGTCCTGATTCATGAGCAGCTTTACCGCCCTTACTGGCAATTTCACGTTGTTTGTCGTCATCCATAGAAGCGAACCCTCGGTTAGAGCTGCCGCTATTTTCCTGACTTTCCTGGCTTCCTCCACGACTCTTGTCCTGATTTTCCTGGCTGCTTCTACTATTTCCCTGATTGCTTCCCCGGCCCTTTTGATCCTGCTCTTCACGACCGCCCTGATTTTTTTGATTAGTTGCCATTTTGATAATTTTTAAAGATTTATAATTATTTCAACACCATTATCTAATATAATTTGCATGCCAGACGAAACTATAAATAAATTAAAAATTAAACTATTTAACCACAATGGGTTAGCAAAAACCGAAGAGCACTTAATAAATAAGGCAACATTTCAGCTGTATGGTTACTGTACATGGCATAAACAATAGTGTATATTATTTTATACCTCAAATATTTTGCCACCAAACAGTAATTAAGACAAATTAACCATATTGTTTTTAGGTTTCTATTTTAGCAGAATAAGAACTATATTTCTTTCTTACTCAATTTGGCCTAATCAAGCTGCTTTATTTTATAATTTATAAATCCACTATCTGCCTTTAAGCTGATACTCATACGGTGGCTCTGCCCCCATCAGGTTTTTCACAAAATAATCCCAGCGGCGGCGCATCATATATGGCGCATAAGCACCATAACCATGCGGGCTGTTAGGGAATACAACCAGATCATAATCCTTATTGGCTTTTTCCAGTGCCTCAATAACCAAAAAGGTATTTTGCGGCGGCACATTATTATCCATTAAACCGTGGGCAAGCATAAGCTTACCTTTTAAGTTTTTGGCTAAGTTTTGGTTGGCCTGGGCATTATAATCAGCGTTATTAACTAAACCGTTATAACGTTCGCCCCAGTTGTCCTCATAATTCAGGTTTTCGTGGTTGCCTGATTCTGAAATACCGACCTTAAAGAAATCAGGATAACGGAACATAGCGGCGGCAGCGGCAAAACCACCACCAGAGTGTCCCCAGATACCAACCTTATCCAGATCCATATAAGGGTATTTTGCTGCCAGTTGTTTAATGCCCGCTACCTGGTCTGATAGTGTATTATCGGCCATGTTGCCATAGCTCATATCATGAAAACTTTTTGAACGCAACGGGTTGCTGGTACCTTCAATTTCTACTACAATAAACCCCAATTCGGCAAGAGCGCCATTGTCTCCGCGTTCAGTAGCGAACGACCAACTGCCCACACTCCCACCTTGCGGACCAGGATAGATATAATCAATAACCGGATATTTTTTATTTGGATCAATTGTTTTTGGCACCCACATTAAGCCATATATATCTGTTTTGCCATCATGCGCTTTAACAGAGAAAGGAATTACAGGTTTCCAGCCGGTAGCGCTAAGTTTGGATAGATCATTTTTTTCCAGTTCGGTAATTTGTTTGCCCTTCATATCACGTAAAACCGTAACCGGCGGAACATCAGGCTTAGAATAAGTATCTATAATATAATTACCCATTGGCGAAAAGCTTGTAGTATGGTTGCCAGAACCCGGAGTTAACACAGTGAAACCTTTACCATCAAACCCGATCTTGCAAAGCTGCGTGAAATAAGGATTCTCCGTTTCTAATCCCCCTGCCGTAAAATAAACAACCCTATTTTTTTCATCTATTTTATCTATTCCTGTTACCACCCAATCACCTTTGGTTATCTGGTTCTTAAGCTTACCGGTAGTAGCATCATATAAATAAAGATGCCCCCAATTATCACGTTCAGAGAACCAAAGTATCTCGTTAGTCTTGCTCAGGTATCTCCAGTTTACCGCTGCCCATCCAGATTCGAATTGGGTGAGTACAGTTTCTTCAAAAATTTCGCGCACGGCGCCTGTTTCGGCATCAGCCATACGTACCTTTTCTTGTTTATGATCGCGGTTGGTAGAGGCAAAGACCAGCTTGGTAGCGTCGTCGCTCCAATATACATCTGCCCATCCGGCACCGCCTTTAATGTCATCACTTAGTGTAGATCTATGCGGATCAGGGGCTACCTGTAATTTAATTACTTTTGGATTTTCCACGTTAATAATAACGCGGGTAAGCATCGGTATTTCTTTATCACCCGGGAAAGGATATTTCCATGCTTTTAAGGTTGGCGCACCTACTTTGGTGGGCACCAGGTACATATTATTTACTTTACGCTCATCCTGCTGAAAGGTGGCTATCTTTTTTGAATCAGGCGACCACACCAGGATGGCCCTTTCGCTTGCGGCCCAGCCGGCATTGTCAGTTGCGTAACCATTATCCTTTACCCCATCAATAGTTAATTGAGTTTCCTTACCGGTTGGCACGTCACGAACCCATAAATTGAAATCTTTTATATAGGCAGCTTTCTTTTTATCTGGTGACAGCACGTCATTTCCCCCTCCAATCCCACCACCGCGGCGGCCACGGCCGCCAGTCAATGCAACTACTTTTACCGTGCTGGTATCAGTTACAACCTGGTTGTTTTCAAATCTCCATTGTTTACCTTCTGCCTGGAAGATGACGCCCTTTCCATCTGCTGAAAAACTAATAGCCTGGAAAGGTAATTCGGTTGCTTTATATTGCTTGCCGGTAGCTGTTGATAAAGTAGTTGCCAGTTTTTGATGATCAAAAGCGGCAACTTTAGTTGCCTTAGCAGGATTGAATAAAATGAATTGATTGCCTTGGGCAACTGGTGTACGGTAATAAAAACGGTCATCAGTAAGCCACGTAGGGCGTATTCCTGTATGCTCAACTAATGGCTCAGTATTATAAGCCATCATACTTTCGGCACGTTCGTAATCTTTTGCGGTTAAAATTTTACCCTGTTGGGCATGTGTAGTTAATGCCAGTACCAAAGGCATAGCGGTAAGAAAAAACTTATTCATAGCGATTTTAAGACAGTTAATTTTAGGCAACCAATATACAGCTATTTATGTTTTTCAAGTACCTGTATGGAAAATTATGCTTTAGTGAAAATAGCTATATAGTTGTTCCGCTTATTTCTAAGTGGATATTTGAAGATTTAAGTTTTACAACCAAGCCCGGGAGATTCAAACCAGGGGTTTAATATTCTTAAACCCCTAACCAGTTTGCGCTTACATAATATTTATTTTGATTAGCCAATTGGCAGCTCGAAGGAAAAGGTTGCCCCTTTACCTAATTTACTTTCAACCCACATTTTACCTTTATGCCTGCTGATAATTTCATGGCAGATATACAAGCCGATACCCAGGCCAGACATATGCGCCGCCAAATTCTCTACACGATAAAACCTGGAGAATATTCTCTCTTGTTGATTTTTAGCTATACCAATACCAAAATCTTGTACCGATACATTTATTTTATTGCCTAAAATTGCCGCTTTTATAATAACCTTATCAGTGCCCGGCGAATATTTGACCGCGTTAGTGATAAGGTTAATAATTACCTGCTCCATACGTTGATGATCTGCCCTAAGCAGGATAGGCTGCATATCATATTGCAGTTCTATTTTATGGCTGTTATAGCTTTGCTGCATCATTTCTATAACTTCGGTTAACATATCAACCAAATCAAACTGAGTGTAAGATAGTGGTAGTTTACCGGTTTGAATTTTGGATACATCCAACAGATCAGATATCAGTGTTGTGAGTTTATTAACTTGTTGCAAAGCTTTACTTATAAAGGCTTTGTTTCTGTCGTCAGACGAAAGGTTACGTTTAATAATTTGCAAATAGCCACTAATACTGGTTACAGGTGTTTTTAATTCATGGCTGGCCAAACCAATAAACTCATCTTTTTTGGCATTTAATACATGTACTTCTTCATATAGCTTAGCATTGTCTAAAGCTACAGATGCTTGAGCAGCTACTCCGGCTACTAATTGCTCATGTTCTTTTTTAAACATTGCGGGCTCAGGGTGCCCAAAAAATAACCCGCCAATAATCTCTCCTGTTTTAGAGGTTACAGGTACAGCCAAATAGCTTATTACTGGCAAATGCCCTTCAGGTATACCTGCATAGGGCGGGTTCTTGCCATATCTTGGATCTTTTGTAATATCATCAACCCGTACTATACCTTCGCCATTAAAGGTTGAAGCAAAAACAGTTGTATTGCGCGGCATGCCAAATTTTTCAAATGCTTCACGGGGGGCACCGGATAATGTATACAACATATATGATTCGCCTTTCTCATTAACCTGATTATGAAAAAAGCCTCCAAAGGATGCGCCGGTGAGCTGAGTGGTGGCATCGGTTACTTTTTGTAATATACTTTCCGTATCTAAACCGGCCGATATGGTCTGTCCTATTGAGTTCAATATTTCTAACCGCTCTGCATAATTTTTCAATTGCTCATCGGCTTGTTTTTGCTTGCTAATATCGCGTACAATTTTAGAAGCGCCAATTACTTGCCCCTCTTCATTCCTTATAGGCGATACAGTAAGTGAAATAGGAATTTCAGCACCCGATTTTGTTTTCCGGATAGTTTCAAAATGGTCAATCCGTTGGCTGTTTCTTATTTTTTCAATTATTAATCGCTCTTCCTTTTGTCTATCTTCCGGTATAACTAAAGTGATATGTTTGCCAATTGCTTCATTTTCAGTATGTCCAAATAAGTTTTCGGCTGATTGGTTCCAGCTGGTAATAATGCCATCTAATGTTTTACTGATGATAGCATCCTCTGATGATTCAATAATGGCTGCAAGCATGGCCTGTTTATCTTTACTATCAGTAAGCTGTTTTACAGATAATTGCAGGCTTCTTTGAGTATCTGCCAGCTCTTTATTGGCAGCGGCTAATTCTTTATTATAATACTCTTGAAGCTTTAAAGTTCTTTGATTTTGTAAAAAATCTGATTCTGTTTCGGCAAGCTGATCAAAAGTGGTTAAATGATTAGAGATCAATTCGGCAAAAAAGTTAAACATTCCTGTTACCGCCGGCGAACTAACATTAGCCGGTTTAGAGTCGATAGCGCAAAGCGTACCAAAAAAATTTCCATCTTTACGAAAGATAGGAACCGAGATATAACTTTGAAAACCATACATAGCTGGGATATGATGCTCACAAAAAAAAACATCTTTCAAAACATCATCAATAATAACCGGTTTACCGCTTTGACGTATCTCATTACAAATGGTGGTTTCCAACTGTAACTCTCCACCTGCCTCTATTCCAAAGCTTATTTCATCACGCACACTGCAGGCTACCCACCTATCCTCTGTTACACGCGCTATAGCAGCAAAGCCCATGCCTGTAGTACGACATATAACTTCAAGCAAGGTTGATACCATTGGCAAATTACTAACCGCTTCAATATCGGCTTGAATATTAGGGTCAATATGTTTTTTCAGGCTTCTGTTATCTTCTTCTATCACTTATTGGGGTATACTTTATGCAATTATAAATATTTGCTGTAAAAATATTGATGTGCTTATTATAAAAAAAGACTTATCTGGTCATTATTTATCTTGAATACAACAATATTGTGCCATTATGGTTTTATACTAATAAACTATTTCTATGGAAAAATTCGAGATATCCGTTACCGATAATAATGAAAACCTCCATTTTGAGGTTTTCGACTATATGCATCACGACGGCGAAAATTGTAAATATGAAGTATTTAAGAACGGACAATTTGTAGGAAGTTTTGAGCCTGATGGACATAAAATTTTACATATCTGTAAAAACCCGGGGGTTATTAAGAAAAGCATGTTACACCTTATTGCTGATCAGTTAGAGAGCTACAATATTTAACTAAAAACCAAAAAGTTGAATGATATGAAAAGTAACGAAGTATTAATTGCTGGCTTTACCGGCACAACTTTTATGACCCTGTTTAGCTATCTGGTTTCTGTAGCCGATGATGAAAATTTTAGTGAACCTGAAAGATTGGGGCAACTGACCCATGCCTTGTTACCTATGCTTAATGAGGAAGAAACCCAGTTTATGGGGTGGACCGGACATTATGCCGTTGGTTTATTATTCGCGATGGTGTATGTAGAGCTTTGGCGCAGGAAAAAGATAAAATCATCTATAAAAAACAACCTGGTATTGGGTGCAGTAAGTGGGCTTGTTGCCGCAGCTATATGGAAAACCACTTTTAAAATGCACCCGCTACCTCCTGCAATGAGCTTTAACAAGTACTACCTGCAGCTTGTACCGGCGCACGTAGTATTTGCTGTTTTTGCCGGGATTGGGTACCAATTGTTTAAGAAATTTGGTGAGGGTAAAAGGATAAAATAAGACCCAGACAACAATTAAACATATTAAGTTATTGTGGGTTCGATATAAGAATTGATATTATAAATGATATCGCCCCATCGTTAACTTATTTCTTCTCCACCATTAAGGCCGTCAACTCTGCAGCAACCTTTTGCGCCAATGCGGTATAACCAACAGGCAATGGATGCGCGCCATCGCCACCCTGATAATATTCGGGATGATCTATAACCGTTTCCCATAGGTCATCCACCTTTATATCTTTTTGAGCGGTTACATAATCAAGCGCTATTTTATTACGGATTTTTATGCGTTCTATCTTTAGGTCGAATATTTTGGCATCGGCGCGGGTATGTAATGGTGTAAGCGTTGCCCACATTAGCTTAGCATTAGGCGCGTTTTTACGTATGCTTTGTACAAAGGCCGGGAAAGCTGCCTTGTATTCATCTTCGGTATAATCAAACCCGTGCAGGCCATTATTAAACTGAACGATATCAAATTTATAATAGCTCATTATCAGGTCTATCTCTTTTAGCAGCGCCGGGTCGCACAGGCTTTTTGAGGTAGCTAAACGTGCTACGTAGGCTTTACCTTTCATCAGCTCAACAACCTCGGGATAATATCCCCTGGTAATCGAATTACCAATCAACAATATCCGCGGTAAGGCCGAATCATTAGTGTTTGGCATAAATGCGTCTATCCACTCGGTACCTTCTCTTCTTGGTTTGGTATCCTGCGCTATGGCTGGTACCGCGATAGCAAATAATAAAATAGCGGTTAGTAAAAATTTAGGTTTCATTTTATATGGTTTAGATAGGTTGATCTTCTTCTTTTTTTTCTTCCGCGGTTTCTTGTCTTTCAACAACAATGGTGCACTCGCCAATTAATGCCGCTATAGCTCCTACAGCTGCAAACATAGGCATCAATAACATACCTATCACGCCCAGTGTTAGCGGAAAACTTGCTATTTCCTTTCCTGCCTTATCAGCAATAGTAATGCGGGTTATATTACCTTCTGCTATTAGTTCTTTTACCTTTTTAAGCAGGCCCTCTCCATTTATAGAGAAGAATTCTTTGTTGGCCATACAGTATTGGTTTTAATATTATTTGTTCGCTTCACCTTAAATGCAGAGGACTTTCTATCCGCTTTTATTTAATCCCTATCCTTTGGAGAGGAATCGGGGTAAAACTAAATATAATTGAAGATAATATTTTAAATAAAACATTAGCAGTACAAACCATTTATTAAATACTTGGTTTATACTTTATGAAAGCTAACGGACTGTCGCAACCACTTGCAAAAGCGTTAAACGACCAAATGACCAACGAGGCGCGTAATGCGCAGATGTACCTGGCGTATGCTTCATGGGCAAGCGAGAATGAGTATACTGGTATTGCAAACTTCCTCTTCAGGCATGTAAACGAGAGGCGTAATTACATGATGAAATTCCTGGAATATATTTTAAAACGCGGCGCTAAAGTTGTGGTTAAAGCTATACCTGCACCCGGCCCGGACCCGATAAGTATAAATGATTGCTTTGAAAAAATATTCACATCAGAAGTTGAAAACATATCCAAAATATATGCCATTGTGAACATGAGCATGGCCGAAAAAGACTGGGCAACCTTTAGCTTTATGCAATGGTTTATTAAAGAACAAACAGAAGAAGAAACCCTTGAAATGGACCTGTTAAATAAAATAAAAGCTGCCGAAGATCCGGATGCCAAAGACGACGATACCGCTTACGCATTGGATAAGGACCTTGTAGAAACGCCAGCGATGCCACATTGGCACAGGATGTAACCGTAGAGAAACCATAATCAATTATAAACCAATAGCTCACACCATTGGCAAGCGGATGATATTAAAAGATCATCCGCTTTTTTGTTTTAATGAATTTTTTTGTAATATTTAATTATCCTTTCACATTTAAATATTATAGTTATGCCTAATCATTTATCCATCCTTGGCATTATACATACTGCAATCAGTATCCTTGCCTTATTAGCAGCTTTTTATTGTTTGTTTCGCGATGGTAAGATCACCCCATTAAACGGCTCTGGAAAACTATATATTTTATTAACGGCCATTACCTGCTTAACAGCCTTCCCTATCATGAAAACCGGGCATTTTACCGCTGCTCATGGCGTTGCCATAGTAGTTTTAATATTGCTGCCCATTGGTTTATATGCAAAAGCCATACGTGCATTAGGGAAAAGCGCGGCGTATATAGAAACTATTGCAATGTCGACAACATTATTTCTTTCGGGTATTCCAACTATAGTTGAGACGTTAACAAGGCTACCTATATCTCACCCCATAGCAAGTGGTCCTAACGACCCGATCATACAAAAGGGACTAATGGTGTTAGTTGTGCTTTATACTGTTGGTATAGCCTACCAGCTATACAAAATCTGGAAAAAGAAAAAATCTGCCCAAACGCCTGATAGTACCGTAAAGCTTAGCTAAATTTTATTGTTAATTATTGCCGAAAACCCCTAAATTGGCTGCCCATACCTGTAAGGTATTATTATAGCAACCAATAAAAATTCAGCTTTCAGCAATAAATCAATGAGATCAATTAGTTTTTGTTTTGTATTATTATTTGCAGCAGTAGTTAGTACCGCTTTCGCGCAGGAAACTGACCTGGTTAAATACGTAAACCCGTTAGCCGGAACGGCAAACAGCACTACACCATCCGCGTTAAAGCATGGTTATGAGGCGCTTACTAATTATGCCAATACAGCACCATCTGTAACTACACCGTTTGCCATGACGCAATGGATACCACAAACACAGGCAGCCGAACAAAAATGTATCCCGCCATATTATTATAAAGACAACGCTTTCTCTGGCTTCCGTGGCTCACACTGGATAAGCGGCTCCTGCACGCAGGATTATGGCAGTGTAACCATTATGCCTATAACCGGCAAGTTAAAAACAACAGGTTATGCCGCGCAGTTTACGCATAAAGATGAAAAGTCTACCCCCTATGTATACCGTGTTAATTTGCCATCTTATAAAATACACACCGCTGTTACTGCTACCCCGCGCGCAGGCATTATAGAAGTTACTGCCGATGCCGCCGACAGCCTGTATCTGTTAATTACACCAAACAGCGACTGGGGCGAAGGTTATGTTAAAGTAGACACAAAAAACAACGAGATATATGGCTATAACCCGGCGCATCGCATTTACCAGGGCTGGGGCAAAGCGGCTGGATTTAGCGGGTATTTTGTTATTAAGTTGGAAAAGAAAATTGGCACAAACGGAATGTTCCTTACTGATAATTCTAACATACCTGATAGCCTTAAGGGAAGAAAAAACAAAGGCGCTTATGTGGGTTTCAGGGTACAAAAAGGCGAGAAACTGCATATCCGTATAGGTACATCATTTACCAGTATAGATGGCGCACGTAAAAATTTAGCAGCCGAATTACCGGGATGGGATTTTGAAGCTGTTGCCGCCAAATGCAAAGCGGTATGGCAACAGGCTTTAAAGCAAATTACGGTTAACACCACCAATACAGTTGATAAGCATATTTTTTACACATCGTTTTACCATGCCATGCAGGTGCCGCGTTTGTATAATGATGTGGATGGCACTTACCCTAAATTTTCATCAAACTATAAACTGGCTAAAATGCCAAAAGGCGGCAATTATTATGATGATTTCTCGCTGTGGGATATTTTCAGGGCAGAGATACCATTGTTTGAAATACTGAAACCAACCTATGTAAATAACTTTGTACAATCGCTTTTAACCAAAGGCGAACAAGGCGGATGGCTGCCTATTTTCCCATGCTGGGATAATTATACATCAGAGATGGTGGGCGACCATACCACATCGGTTATTTCATCAGCTTATTTAAAAGGTATCAGTACAGGTAATGTAGAAAATGCCTACCGCCTGATGCGCCAAAACGCGTTCGATCAGCCTAAAACCAGGGCCGAGTATGTAGAGGGTAAAGGTCGCCGTGCTTTAAATTCGTACATTAAATATGGTTATATCCCGTTAGAGGATAGCGTGTTGGAAGCTTTCCATAAAATGGAGCAGGTGAGCCGCACATTAGAGTATGCTTATGATGATTACGCGCTGGCCCAGCTATCAAAAAAATTAGGCAAGACGGATGATTATGACAAGCTTTTAAAAAGGTCAAAAAACTATGTTAATGTATTCGACCCGTCTACAGGTTTTGTAAGGGGGCGCTATCAAAATGGCAGCTTTATAAAGCCATTTAACCCCGACTCTAAACAAACCTATATAACCGAAGGCACACCAAGGCAATATACCTTCTATGTGCCACAGGATGTACAGGGATTAACCAAGCTAATGGGTGGTCGCCAAAAACTGGAAACCGCTTTAGATAGTCAATTTATTAAAGGCGAATACTGGCACGGCAACGAGCCGGGGCATCAAAGTCCGTTTATGTATAACTATACTGCCAGCAGCTGGAAAACACAAAAACAAGTACGCGCCATATTAGCGGCCGAATACAGCAACGGCCCGGGTGGTTTGGGTGGTAATGATGATGCAGGGCAAATGTCGGCGTGGTATATGTTTGCCTCGATGGGTTTTTACCCGGTTAGCCCAATATCCGGCGAGTACATCTTATGCTCGCCCCTATTTGATAATGTAACTATTAACCTAAACGACGGTAAAAAGCTGCAGATAATTTGTCATAAAAAATCTAAAAATTCCATGTACATCAATGCGGTAAAATGGAATGGACAGGCCTATGCAAAAAATTACATCACTTATGCCAACATTGTAAAGGGTGGCACACTTGATATCTACTTACAGGATACGCCTGATAAAAACTGGGGAGTAAACCCTGCACAGCAGCCAACGGGTGTACCAGCGGCGGTTAAATAATACTTCACTTGTTACATTTTGTTTCACGAAATAGTGTAACAAAATGTAACAAGTGAAACAAGATTTTGACTTAAAATATTGATTGTTAGACAATTGCGAAAAAGTGATGTAACAAAATGTAACAACTTATTCGTCAGTATTTTTAAGTGTAATTTTAAGTTTTATCATTGATAATCAAACAATTGCAGATTGCCAATTTTTGAAGTGGTGAAACAAATTTTTGAAACAAGATTACCGTCTGTGAAACAAAAAATAGGAAACAACTTATCGTCAGCTTTTTTACGAATAAATTTAATTCATAACCTGATAATCAACCAGGGAATATCAGTCAGCTACAATAATTATTGCTTCTTTTCATCCAATGGGTTAACAAAATAATCTATTGGTACCAGGTCGGCTGTTCTTAACCATGACCAATATCCGGAATATCTAAAACCTTTTGCGAGCCATTCGTAATTTTTGTCTATCGTTACCACATCCATAAGCGATATGATTTGGGATACCTGCATGTTACGCCTTTGCTTTGCCGGAAGCGGTATAGGCAAATTATAAGACTGGCCCGTTTTATAGAACAAAGGCGATTGTTTTTGTCCCGTATAAATAATAAGTAATCCCAGCCGTGCAACATCCTTCTTCAGCGTTTTAAAGTTTTTCTTATCATCAATAAACAAAGAATTGACATCTGAAATTTTAACAGCATACCTTTTTATTTTGCCGGTAGGTGCAGTTTGATAAAATTCAATAATTTCTGCCGGTGATCCTTTATGCACCGCCGTTATTATGGCAGGGTCATTTATATTTTGATAAACCAGATAACCTTCGGCTTTTGTTGTATTATTCATTACCGCCCTAAAAAAATGCCTGCTGGAGCTTAAATACGTTATTCGGCGGTTATTCGCCCATTTTTTTTGTTCGGCTGCCGTTCCTTTTAAGTCCTCAAAATACAGCGACCCTATAATACCACATATATAATTATTTATATCCAACTCAAACTTGGTTAACAGATATTTAAGCCTATAACCTAACGCTTTATTTTCAACTACAATAAAGTCATCAGCGCTTGCTGTAAGAAATTTTGTTGTTTTGTTATAATGAAAACTTAAAACTTCAGGATTTAATATTTTGCAGTGTTGTGCATTTACAGTTTCACCAATAAAATTTTTAATAAATTGCGCCAGATATTCTTCCCTTTTTGGATCAGGACGCCCACGTATGGTTACTGAATTAAGTATGGTGTTACTTGCTTTTAACCGGATAGATAAGTAAACCGGTTTTTCCTGAACTATAACACTTTGAGTAACCGCAATAAACCCTGCCATTTTAATAACCACCTCATAACTGCCCGATTGTAATTTATTGAAGCTAAATTTCCCCGCATTATCTGTTGAAGTGACATACTTAGAATTAGTTAAAAAAACGGTTGCCCCGCTAACAGTTGCCCCTTTTTCATCGGTAACCGTACCGCCTATAGAATAAGTTTGTGCCTTTACGTTAAAAGCTATAAATACCAATAAAACACAAACCAGTTTTTTCATATTATTTCTTTTCCTCCAATGGGTCAACAAAATAATCCAGAGGTGTTAGGTCGGCTATTCTTTGGCTTGCCCAGTAACCATTAAAATAAAAGCCATTACCTGGTGTTATAACACCTCGCTTATCAACCGTTATGGTATCAACAAACTGCTTTATCTGGCTTATCTGGTTCAAATAGTAAATATGCAGGGTAGATCTTATCGTGTCCTTTTTTAAAACTGTCTGGCGGGCCAGCATCACTTTAAAATTTTTATTAACCGCCACCATTTCCGAATCAACATCAATAAGCCGTCTTAACGGCGACTCTTTTGCTGATAATTTTTGCCTGTATTCATAAGTATAAAATCCCTGCGCGCGCGAATTGCCGGCCATTACCGCTTTAAAATAATGCCTGCACGAGCCCAGGTAAGCTGCTATCCTGTTTTTCTCCCATTGCTTTTGCTCCTCGTCGGTGCCTTTCATTTCTTCAAAATAGGGATCGCCTTCAAAATAACATATTGCGCTTCTAAATTGGTACTGAAACTTAGTTAGCAAGTATTTCAGTTTATAGCCAAGCGCGTCGTTCTGTATCACCAGGAAATCATCTGCTTTAGCCTCCAGCATTTCGGTTTTGTTATTTTTTTTAAAGCTCAGCACTTCGGGGTTTAATATTTTGCATTGTGGTGCATTGCCAGAAAAACCAAGAAAACTCGACGTAAATATTCTTAAATCCTGCGGATCTTGCTTTATAGCTTTGCCTTTTATGGTAACCGTTCTAAGCATGGTGTTGCTTTCTTTTAGCTTAAAAGCAATATCAAGCGATTTCTCTTCTAATTTGATGCTTTGTTTATCAGAAATAAAACCAATCATATTTATAACTACTTCGTATGATCCCGGCTGTAATCCGTTCAGCATAAATCTGCCCGAAGCATCTGTTGATGTTGCTTTTTTTGTATTGGTCAAAAAAACCGTAGCGCCGGATAGCGCCCCTTTATCATCTTTCACAGTACCGGTTATAGAATAAGTTTGAGCCTTTATGCCTATGCTGATAAATATCAGCACCAGGCAGATGAAGTTTTTCATTAAATGTTTTTAGGTTAGATTTAATTGTTTACAATATCGGTTATTGTTTTGATTGTTCGACATCATTGTGAACTATACTAAAATTAACACCCTCCAATTTTAATTCTTTTCTTTTTTGTTCAAACTCATTTAAAGATAATGGGCCTATCAACCCAAAATCATTACCGGTTTTCTTTTTACCTTTTAATGGCAAAATATAATAATTAACAATATCATTGCTATTGTTGGGATGCTGCTGTGCTATTATATACTTGTTATTATAGCCTGCTGCAAAAACATTTTCTTTAATAACAGGTTTAAAATCATTTGCCGCACGATCAAAGTAAGATATGCTTTGTTTATCCGCAGCATCTATGGCTACCAAATGATATTTATCAGAAATATACTCATCTGGCAGTTGCTCTGCAAAATAATCTAAAGGTGTCATATCAGCCACACGTTGATATGTCCATTTGCCCCAAAAACTAAAACCCACACCATCTGTAATACCCCTATTTCCATTAATTGCAGACCGACTATTAAAAAGCTCATATCCGGCAGATGAGGTGCTCCCGTTTTTATCAATCATTACCGTATCAATGCACTGGGTTACCCAGGTTAATTGACTCACGTTCTTAATATCTTCGTATTCTTCATATGCTATCCTTGTATAATAAATGTACAGATCGGGCCTGAGGGTACCGTAAGGTTTTAATATAAATTCTTTATGATCTTTGTTAATTGTTACCGCCAGGCTGTCAATATTAAAAGGTTTCAGCCAGGGTGCGCTTTTATTTAAAACATATGTATAAAACCCTTCCGTTCTTGATGTATTATTCATAACGGATCGAAAAAAATGCCGATACGAACCCATGTAAGCTTTTCTTCGGTTATTTGCCCATTGTTTTTTCTGTTGTTCATTGCCCTCAAGCTCTTCAAAATAAGGGCTGCCGTCATAATAACAGATATCGTACTTATAATAATAGATGAATTTTTTTAATAGATACTTAATTTTGTAGCCAAGCGCGTCATTTTCAATTATCAGAAAATCATCAGCGTTTGCTTCAAGTATATACTGCCCTTTTTTTCCCGGATGCAGATTAAGTACTTCGGGATTTAAAATTTTGCATTGAGCGGCATTGACAGAGGTACCAATAAAATTTTTGATGAATGATTTTAAGTCTCTTTTACTTTGCTTACCGGGAGGTATAGCTTTTATTGTAACCACATTAAGTAATGTGTTACTTTCCTTAAGTTTAATATTAATATTGATAGATTTATCTTTGATCTTGATCGTCTCTATATGATTTGTAAATCCTACCATTTTGGCTACCAATTCGTAATCTCCGGTTGGTAGTCCGTTTAATATAAATTTTCCGTAACCATCTGTTGACGTAGCTTTTTTTGTATTAGTTATAAAAACAATAACACCGGTAAGGATTGTTCCATTTTCGTCTTTCACAGTACCGCTTATTGAATAAGTTTGTTGGGCAACTTCTTTAATTACAATTGTTCTTTTATACATAGTATAATCGAGTGGCTGTCCTAAAAACATCAGCCTTAAAGCTTCATTTAAGGGTAAGTTGTTTATTTCTACATTTACAATGCTGGCTTTTTTTAGTAGCTCTTTTGTATAAATAAAGGTATAATTGGTTTGCTTTTCTATTTCCTTGAATACTGTTTCAAGATGAGCATTTACTTCTTTAAGATTTATTTGTTGGGCAGATACCTTTGCGGTAGCATTTATACAAATACCTAATAGCAATATGATGCTAAGCTTCATGGTAAGCAATATTTAATTGGCATTACTAATCTCATCATTTATATGGATATATGCTAAATACTCCATTTTTAAAAAACCGGGGGATAGATACAATCATTTATCCCTGTCTTTAATCATCCCTAAAATTGTCTTGTACGCACCCTGTTATTGCTGTTTATTGAAACTATATTTGTTTATAGGCAAATGCAAACAATAAACCTATACCCGTTAAATATTATTACTGTACTGTACCATGTACACGTTGGTACACCTTGGTACACCTAAAATTGCAATACATTGAAAATAAACATGTTAAATAATTGCCAAATAAACCAACTATTAAGCATTAACCTAATAAAGAAATTATGAGCAAGATAACCCCGTTTTTATGGTTCGACAACAATGTTGGCGAGGCCATAGCATTTTATACTTCTGTATTTAAAAACTCAAAGCTATTGTACGAGGTAAAATATACCGATGCCGGTCCCGGCCCAAAAGGAACCATCATGACCGCCACATTCGAGCTGGAGGGTCAAAAATTTATGGCATTGAACGGTGGCCCCATGTTTAAATTCACAGAAGCTGTATCGTTTTTTATAAGCTGCGAAAGCCAGGACGAAATAGATTATTACTGGGAACAGCTATCTGCAGGAGGCCAAAAAAGCCAATGCGGCTGGCTTAAAGATCAATTTGGCTTATCATGGCAGGTTGTGCCTTATAATCTTGGCGAGCTGTTGCATAACAGCGACCCCAAAAAAGCAAACAACGTAATGCAGGCCATGCTTAAAATGAGCAAGCTGGATATTGCAGTATTGAAGAAAGCCGGTGAGTAAGCCCCCTTTTTAAAGGGCGAGAACGGCGGCGAAGACTCACCCGGTCTTTGCTTCGCCCGACCACCTTCACGGTAAAGAGGGTTAATTTCGCTCAAACGGCCCTCTTTCCGCGCAGCGAAGAGAGGTCGACAAGCGTAGCGATGTCGGGGTGAGCAAAAGGCGCAGGGTTACTATTTTACAACCTCCCCCATATCGCTATTACTAACAAAAGCAATCTGCTTACTATCAGGCGACCATGATGGGGTGTTGATAGAACCTTGTCCGCCATAAAAATAGGCCAGTACCTTTGGTTTGCCACCTGCCACAGGCATTAAACGGATATAAACATGCTTGTATGCCGGATGCGCGCCCGGCTCAACTTCTTCTTTTAAAAACGTAATAAAAACCATCCATTTCCCATCAGGCGAGATATGGGCGAACCAGTTATTGTAATCATCGTTGGTTACCTGCTCCTGCCCGCTTCCGTCGGGCTTCATGCGCCATATTTGCATCAATCCCGAGCGTACAGAGTTAAAATAGATGTACTTTCCGTCGGGCGTATATTCGGGGCCGTCATCCAGTCCTTTGGTGTTGGTTAGCTGTACTTCGGGACCGCCACCTGCGGGTACTTTATAAATATCGAAATCGCCATTTCGTTGTCCGCAAAAAACCAGGCTCTTCCCATCCGGCGACCAACCATGCAAATAAGACGGCCCCGTAGGTGTAATTTGCTTAGGGGTGCCGCCTGCAACCGGTACTGTATAAACAATAGAACCCTGTTTGGTATTACTGCTCAGGCCAAGCATTTTACCGTCAAAAGAAAGCACATGGTCGTTATTATTCTTTACACCGGGGGTATTAATTATTGATGATTTACCACTTGCCAGGTCAAAATTATATAATAGCCCTTTTTCATCATTGAATATCAATTTGTTATCCGGTGTCCAGTTAGGTGCTTGTATAGAGTACGGAACGGTATAGACAACCTTACGGTTGCCGGTAGCTATTTCCATCAGCTCTACATTACTGCCCAATATCATTCCCATTTTCTTATTATCCGGGAAAGGTACCGCTATCCGCACATTGCTGAATGCAGCGGTCTCATTAGCATCAGCATTATGTGAGCCAATAAAAACGCCAACGTATACATCATCGCCTAAATCAATATCTGTTATTTGTTCGGTAACAAAAGGCTCACCGTATTTAGCTACGCGCATGGTATAGGTTTTGCCCTTGCGCTCTAACTGTATAATACTGGCATGATCTGTTTTTGAATGGATCTCCTCGGTCTTAGCACCTGCCGTGCGCCTAAATTGCAGTGAAGTAAGCCCGTCGCCATGCACAACCGTGTTAACATGTGCCGAATTGCCATCCAGTGATTTACGTACCATCCAACCCATTTTACGATGCATCTCTACACCGTTCCATCCCAAAAAATCAGCACGGGCGTTAAGGATAAAATCACCCTTCATTTTCTTGTACATAAAATGAAACTCATCGCTGGCGTTCCAGATATTTTCGCCGGCACCCGAAAGGATATATTGCTGTGTTTGCGGCAAATATGTGCCCGAACCGGGTTTGGTTTTTGCACCAACATCGGCTTGTCCATCAAAAACACCTAAAGTATTTTGCTGCGCTAATGCGGATAAACTAAACAAAATGGCAAATACTGCCGAAAGGAACGCGAATTTTCTCATTATTACAGGTTTAAATTGAGGGATACAATTGGTAAATATCCATTGCAATTTAATAAAATTTCTATCTTCACGCTATAGAAGCGGGTACAATTTCAGGGCAAACGGCATTAAAATTTCTTTGCCCTCTTTCCGCGCAGCGAAGAGAGGGCCGACCAGCGTAGCGTAGTCGGGGTGAGTAATCGCCACCGGGCATTGGCGGTAATGTCGCTTTGTTAGTACTCACCCGATCATCGCTAAGTCGCTCGATCACCCTCTCTTCGCTGTGCGGAAAGAGGGTTGGGATGGTGGATTTTTTTTTAATGCATTTGCCCTGGGTACAATTTCATGGCACGGAAAAAATAAATCCTGATTTTATTTAAAAAAATCAGGACCTTGCAGCGGTTAAAAAATTCACTCCTCTAAATGAAAAAAATAACAGAACAAAACGCCGCAAAATATACGCTGGTATTAATAATTGTTACTTTTTTCATCCGCTTGCTTATTGCCGCGTATACGGGTTTGGGTAATGGCGAATCATATTATTTTAGGGGGGCCATCCATCTTGACTGGAGCTATTTTGACCAACCGCCTTTGTTTTTCTGGCTGGGCGGATTAAGCATCCGGCTATTGGGCTTAACCAATTTAGGGCTGCGCTTTCCTGATGTGTTAATGTTTGCCGGTACAAGCTGGCTGTTGTTTATTCTTGGTCGTAAATTGTTTAATGCTGCAGCCGGATTTTGGGCGGTAACCGTCATGAATTTAAGCGCATTATTTACCGTAGGGGTTGCCTGTTGGTACCAACCAGACGCACCGTTAATGTTCTTTTGGTTACTTAGCACCTGGTACATAGTTAAGGTATTAGGCATTGGCGACGCCCTCCCCCCCGACCCAAAAACCAATAGCCGCAAAGTGTATTTACTATGGATAACCATTGGCATATGTATGGGGCTGGCTACATTGAGTAAGTACCACGTATTATTTCTGTTTGCCGGGGTATTTATGTTTATCAGCACCAATAAAAACCAGCGGCACTGGTTAAAACATCCCGGCCCATACCTGGCAATATTAATAACCATTATAATGGCCCTGCCCATCATCTGGTGGAACTATAAAAATAACTGGGTATCGTTTGTTTGGCAGGGTCAAAGAGCCGGTACACGCCATGAGCCTTTCCGGATACATTTAGATTGGTTCATCCGCAGTATATTAGGCCAGGCAGTATGGTTGTTGCCATGGATATGGTTCCCTACCATAAAGCAATTATTTATATCCTACAAAAAACGCGTACAGGCCGAATATGGTTTTAATTTCTGGATGTCGGTATTACCTATAGTATTCTTTACTGTAATTACTTTATGGGCCGATCTGCAGTACCATTTTCACTGGCAGGCACCCGGTTACATGATGCTGTTTATGCCGTTGGGATTTGCTATTGATAAAAGATTAAACAGTGCTGATGAGAAACCAAAACGCCTCACCCGCAGGTGGCTTAATTTTTCTATCTACTTCACTATTATAACTATTACCGTACTTGGTTTGCACATGACCACTGGTTTCTGGCAAAGCTATGGCCCTAAATGGGTAGTGAGCCTGGGCGGGGGTACAGTTGACCCTACCATTCAAGGGGTTGATTTTGATGACATCATGACCCGCTTTGAAAAAGAAGGCTGGATAGCAAATAAAAACGTTTTTGCCGGCAGTACCCGCTGGTGGCTAACCGGCAAGGTTGACTGGGCGCTGAAAGGTAAAAAAGATATTATCTGCTTTAACCGCGATACCCGTAACATGGCTTTTTTAGTTGATCCGAAAACGCTGGTAGGCAAAGATTGCGTTATCGTTGGCGAAGATCACCAGGAAACGGTTGATAATGATGCCAAGCCATTTTTTGACAGTGTTACTAAACTGGCTGATATCCCCGTAATACGCGGCGGAATTGTGGAGGAGCATTTACAGGTGTACTATTGCAAAAATTTTCATGAATCGGCTAATAAGTTTCCGGACTATCCGCTGTACAGACAGTTGATGGGTTTACCGCCGTTTGGCAATTAAAAAAAGCCTCATCTAAAGGCTGTATTGATATTACAAAAGTGAAACAGCATTATATTTTCGGATACAGCGCTCTGCGTTATTTTGTGACTCCTTTGTGTACTTTGCGGTAAAAATTTAACCGCAGACCGCAAAGTGTAGCCTTACGGGGAGGATGTTCGGGTAATGCTAAAAAGTCTGCATTACTTTCTTATCAGGATAATCCAGCTTCTCGCTTTTGCGGGTACCGTTAACCGTCATGTGTACAATGTTTAACTGGTCATTAAACTGGTTATGCAATAAACTTATCTCGGCATCTATTTTTTTGGGGGTGGGTGTCTTTTCCGATTCAAAATAAACATTCACTGCTTCTTTGTTTATTTCATAACCAATGTAATTAAAGGACAAGGGCACAGCAGTGGTTTTTATATGCACATTTGCAGACACATAACTTTTTACCATTTTATCCATAGCTGCATGCATGTCTGATTTAGTAAGGTCTGTGGTGGTATGGTATTGCTTTGCCAAAGCAGCTTCAAAATCATCTGTAAAAATGGTGCATATTACTTCCAGTTTATTGTCCTGAGCATTATAGCTAATGTCGGTAGTGCTTACATGCAGGGGATGTGGAGCAGGCTTTTTACCAAACATTGCTCCGGTTAACAGGCAAAAACACAATATAGATTTATAAAACAAGGAGGCCATAGCACAATAATGTAAAAACGTGCTAAATTTAGCGCTTTCAACGCTAATTCTTATTATGTCTGATTTTGTTTTTTATTTCGGCCTTGGCTGGCACCACATCATTAGTGTCGACGCGTTGGATCACCAGTTGTTTATTTTGGCATTGGCATCTGTATATACCTTTAAAAATATTAAACAGGTATTGATACTGGTTACGGCTTTTACCATTGGTCATTCCCTAACATTAGCATTAAGCGTTACGGATGTCATCCGCTTCTCCACTAAATGGGTAGAGTTTTTAATACCCTGCACTATATTTATCACTGCATTAAACAATATTATACAGATCGACAGAAAAGGCGCGAGCGCAAAAATTAACTATTACCTGGCATTAGGCTTTGGGCTGATACATGGCATGGGGTTTGCCAATGCCGTACGTATTATGCTGGCTAAAGATCAAACCATTGGCATGGGTTTGTTTGGTTTTAATGTTGGTTTAGAGGCCGGGCAAATATTTGTTGTAGGAATAATTTTAATATTTGCCTATCTTTTTCTATCTTTCGGCAAGATGCCACGCAGAGACTGGATATTTTTTTTATCCGCAGGAGTTTTTGCGTTAGCAATTAAAATGGCAGTTGAAAGACTGCCGCTATAAAATAAAACTGATTTCTTATTACACATAAATTAACTTCACTAACAAGTATGAAACTACTTTTTACAAGCGTTTTGTTAGCTATGGCCTCAACGGCCATACTTGCCCAGGATATTCAAAATAATCCGGGCAGTAATCATGGCAACAAATTTGAGCAGTTAGGCACTATTTTAAATACGCCTAACGAGCAGCGTACTGCAAGCGGCGCACCGGGTACCAAATATTGGCAACAGCGTGCCGATTATAATATTAAGTGCGAGCTGGACGAAAAGACACAAAAGCTTACCGGCAGCGAAACCATTACCTACTACAATAACTCGCCTGATCCGCTTACTTATATATGGCTGCAATTGGATGAGAATGAGCATAACAATTTAAGAAATGCCGCCTACCCAACCAGTTCAACTGCTCCGCGAGGCGGCGGATCGGTACAAGCCCTGGATGCATTTACAACTTCCGACAATCATTCTGCAGATAACGGTTACGGTGATATTATTACCAAACTGACGGATGTTTTAGGTAATAAACTAAAATATACTATCAACAAAACAATGGTGCGTATTGAATTGCCGGAAACTTTAAAACCTGGCCAGCAATTTGTATTTAATTTAGACTGGAACTATAAAATATCCGACAGATTAAAATTTGGCGGCCGTGGTGGTTATGAGTATTTCCCGGGTGATGGTAATTACCTTTTTACCATGACACAATGGTACCCGCGCTTATGTGTTTACAGTGATTTCCAGGGATGGCAAAATCACCAGTTTGCCGGCCGCGGCGAATTTGCGCTAACGTTTGGTAATTTTAAAGTACAAATTACTGTACCTGCCGATCATGTAGTTGGCGGTACAGGCGAGTGTATTAACTATGCCGCTGTATTAAACCCTGAAAGATTAGCCCGTTTCCAAAAGGCCCGTACTTCAAAAGTACCGGTTGAAGTAGTAACCCTTGCCGAAGCTAAAAAGGCAGAAACTGCCCCATCCCCGGCAAAAAAGACCTGGGTATTCCAAGCCAATAACGTGCGCGACTTTGCATGGACATCATCACGTAAATTTATATGGGATGCTATGGGCCAGGATGTAAGCGGCAAAAAAGTAATGTGCATGAGTTTTTATGGCAAAGAGGCTTATGGGCTTTACAGCAAATACTCAACCCGTTTAGTTGCTCATACCGTAAAAACCTATTCAAGTTTTACCTTTCCATATCCTTATCCTGTTGCACAAAGTGTTGAGGCATCAAACGGTATGGAGTACCCAATGATCTGTTTTAATAATGGCCGTACTCAAAAAGACGGCACCTATAGCGAAGGAACCAAAAACGGTATGATAGGGGTAATTATCCACGAGGTTGGGCATAACTTTTTCCCGATGATAGTAAACAGTGATGAGCGCCAGTGGACATGGATGGATGAAGGATTAAACTCGTTTGTAGAGTATTTAACAGAAGAGCTATGGGACAATACTTTCCCAAGCAAAAAAGGCGCTGCTTATACCATTACAGATTATATGAAACTGCCAAAAAATGAGTTGGAGCCAATCATGACCAATTCTGAAAACATTGTACGCTTTGGCCCTAATGCCTATACCAAACCGGCAACTGCATTAAACATATTAAGAGAGACTGTAATGGGTAGGGAGCTGTTTGATTATTCATTTAAAGAATATGCTAAGCGCTGGGCCTTTAAACACCCTACCCCTGCCGACTTTTTCCGCACAATGGAAGATGCCAGCGGCGAAGATCTTGACTGGTTTTGGAGAGGCTGGTTCTACGGTACCGAAGCTTGCGACATCGCGTTAGATTCTGTAAAAGTAGCAAGGGCTGATATAAATGGAAAACCAGTTGCCGGAAGAGGTTTTGGCGGAGCCGGTGGTTTTGCTCCCGGCAATCCAAATAAGGTAGCTCCCCCGGCTGTAAACAGCTTTGATGATATATCTAAGATCAAGAACCGTAATGATAAGAGCAAGCCATTTCAAACTGACCTGGATACTGCTACACATGACTTTTATTGGAAGTATGACAGGGGCCTGGTTGGGGTTGATACCGTTAAGTTTGCCGCCATGCTAAAAAACATGCCACCAGCAGGCGGTATAGCAACTGATCCGCTTAGCAGTGATGAAGCAGCAAAATATACCGGTAAATATTTTTACACATTATCTTTTAGTAATAAAGGCGGATTGGTGATGCCTGTTATTGTTGAGTTTACTTTTACCGATGGCACCAAAATGCTTGACAGGATACCTGCACAAATATGGAGGCTTAATGAAAAAACAGCGTCTAAATTCTATGTGCAGGATAAAGAAGTAGCGTCAATTAAATTAGATCCATTGCGTGAAACAGCCGATATTGATGAAAGCAATAACTATTGGGGTAAAATGCCTGCACCATCAAAATTCGCAATATTTAAACAGAAAACTGCTGCTGCGGGCCGTGGCCAATCTGTGGGTGTAAACCCAATGGAGGTTGCTAAATAATATTAAGCAATCTTTCCTAACAAAAAAGCCGACTATACAGTTGGCTTTTTTGTTAGGTTCTTATCCTCCTAAAATCTTTTTTGTCGTTCTGAGTTATAAAATCCCAAGGACTTTGAAGCTAAAAATGACACGTTACGATTAAAACATGTCATTATAAAACGCGCTCTCATTTCGAGCGGTAGCGGGAACTATCTCTTGAATGATAGCGAAAAAATATAGGCATTTCAATCCGCCTGCTTTGCTATCATTCAAGAATGACAATTTTGAAGAACTCTATTTAGTGTTCCATTTAAAATTCTTAATGCCAATCCCGGCAAATATAATTACGTAACCTAATGATACTAAAACGGTAGCAGTAGTATCATTATTCCATTTAACAGGGTCCATACTTGCTGCCAGCATGAGTTTAACTGAACCGTATGGCGACCAATGCACGCCCTGCTTTACCTGGGGGCCCAATGCTCCCATTTCGCCAAACATGCCAACCATCATAAATAAGAAATAGGTAAGGCGCGTAGTTGCATTAACAGTTTCGGGGTTTTTAACAAGGCCCACAATTAACTGCCCAAGGCTAAGATAAACCGCTCCGCCCAAAATGGCTACAGCAAAGGTGAGTAAATATCCCTGCGCGCTAAGTGCTATTTTATCATATTCAAATCCTACAATAAAAACCGCGAGGGTTAATATCATGATCATAACCAGCTGGATGCTTATGCGGCTTGCCATGATTGCCCAGCCGGGTACCGGCGCTACACGCAAACGCTGAAAAATGCCTTTATCTCTATCGCGTGATATAGATATAGTATAACCCATTAAACCTATGGCCATTAACCCTATGGTTATTGCAGTAGAAAGTGCAAACGGACCACCCATTTGCGGTATCATCCCTTTCCAAGATATAAGGATAATAACAGGTACTAATAATGAAATTATAACCGACCGGCGATTACTGAACAAAGTGGCCAGATCGGCCCTTAGTAAAGTTATAAATACGGTGGATGTTTTAGGTATCACTGTTTCCATTTGATTTTTAAATTAGGCGCGCACAGCGCTGCCGGTTAGGGCAATAAACACATCTTCTAAAGTTACTTTTCCACGGCGCGAAACGGCTATTACTTCCGGCTCGTCTCGATGTTTATCAATAAGCGATTGTGGCGTATCAATAGCTATTACGCGGCCATGATCAATAATAGCTATCCGATCACAAACGGCTTCTGCCTCTTCCATAGAGTGTGTGGTTAATAAAACCGCGTGGCCCTTTTCGCGTATGGCTTCAATACGTTCCCAAAGCTGGCGGCGCGATTGCGGGTCAAGGCCTGTTGTAGGCTCATCTAACAGCACCAACCGTGGGTTATGAATAGTTGCAATTACCAGCGATACGCGTTGCTGCTGCCCGCCTGATAACTGCCCGAATTTTTTAGTAGCAGCATCCTCCAGGTTAATATCTTTTAAGGTACCCTTAATCTGATCTTTACTCATCGGCACACCATAAACACCCGAAAACAGTTGAAGTATTTGCACCACATTCAACTCCGGCTGAAAGCTGGTTGATTGCAGCTGTACACCCATTGATGCACGCGCGTGTAAAGGCTTTTTTTGTACGTCTTGCCCATCAACAATAATAGTTCCGTTTTTAAATTTCAGCAGTCCCTCAATAGCGCTAAGGGTACTGGTTTTACCCGCGCCATTAGGCCCAAGCAAACCAAAAATTTCTCCTTTTAATACTTCAAATTTTACATTATTTACCGCAACAAAGTTGCCGTAGTTAACATAAAGGCCCTCTACTTGTAAAATGTACTTATCGTCTTCAATAGCCATATTTTATTATGATTTAGGTGTTAGAGTGCAGTAACTTTTTTTTATTACAATCAAGGCCATTAAAACTTAAACCATAAGGTACCGCTTATAGGTTCGCCGGTGTTTTTGTTTTTCTGGCTTTGCGGCCCCATAACTCTTGCCGGCTGAAATTTGGTACCAATAGCACTTATTCCGTTTAAAAACCCAATATTGCCATCAGGGAATGGCGGCTCTACATTATTATCCTTCAACGCATCCTTTTCTCTTGCCGGGCGCAGCATTTGCAGGTACATGTTTTTATTATCGGTATAAACCGTAAAAGGTGATTCTTTATTTTCAATAACGGCCCAGCTAACCTCGGCATGATAGCCTTTAAATTCGGGGTATCCCCAAGTCTCGCCGGTAATAGTATTATTATAGGCCTTATGCCATACACCAAATAGTTGACCGCGCAGCCTGTTTTTCCAAACACGGTACGGACCACGGCCAAGCCATTTCATCCCGGTAATTTTTTCTTCGGGATAATTAAAGGTAATACCCATATAATCGGCATCGCCGGTTTGGGCGTAGGTATATTCAAGTTTAACAGGCCCGCCGGTAGTGAATGTCCATTTAACATGTAACGTTGCTGCGCCCTGGTAATCAGCCTCTACAACATATTGTTTGTCTACATATTTGTAAGTAAATTCTTTCAATGTTGTGCTAACGCCCGCCAGTACGGGGCCACCGGATAACGAAATAATTGATTTAGCTTTAACTACCTTTTCTATATACCCGGTACGCTGATCAAAGTAATATTCAATATTATTACATTTAACCACTAACTCATTACCTGTTGCTATACCTGCTATTGCAGATTTAGGTGCTAATACAATGGGATTGGCTATAGCAGCCGGTAATTTAATAGCCCAGCTCCAGGTAAACAGCTTTTCATTATGTGGCCCGTAAGCGGTTAAATACAACGCGTCGTTTTTTGCCCATGTTGCAGGCAAATGCAGGTCGAGCATTCCTTTTTCGCCAGGTGCCAGTTCAACTGCTAATGGTGCCCCGGTAGCTATTGTAACGGGCATAGTGCTTTTGCTTTCTGCCGATGGAAATTTAACCAGCTGCCATTTAAACTTACATTGGCTTAATTTGGTAAATGCGTATCTATTTTCGACTGCTATTTTTCCATTGAACGTATTATCAATTGGCTGCGGGTTAATATATATAGGCGACCATATCTCCTTTATGGTATAAAAGCTGGCTTCCTTTTCGCGATGCGGGCCAACTATACCGTCAGGCGCGTGATTGCCGTCACCATCATATATATTACCTTTATCTGTTCGAATAATAGACTCATCCAAAAATGCCCAGATAAACCCGCCTGCCCCATACGGGTGCTTAAGCATCAGGCTCCAAAAATCATCAAGCGCTGCTCCTGCCCCACCATCATATAGGCCATGCATAAATTCTGTAGGAAAAAAAACATCCTTTTCTGTAGCTACCGATTTTACTATGTATTTATAATCAGGATAGTGTTTGGTATTGGTACCATTAAATCTCTCCCATGGGTGTATTACGGTACGTTTTTGCGGATCATATAAGGCATAGTCGTTATCTAACAAGGTGTTCCAGCCACCCTCGTTACCATTATCCCAAAAAATAATTGATGGGTGGTTTACATCGCGTACCACTAATTCTTTCACCAGTTTATGGCCAACTAATGTATCATATTTTGCTTCCCAGCCGGTTAACTCATCTAATACATATACACCCAACGAGTCGCACACGTCAAGAAAATCCTGATCGGGCGGATAGTGCGACATACGTACTGCATTCATATTCATTTCTTTCATCAGTTTCACATCCATTAAATGTACCTGATGGCTTAGGGTGCGCCCCGTCTCGGGCCAAAAGCTATGGCGATTGCTGCCTTTTAATATCATTTTGGCTCCGTTTACATAGAACCCATCGTTGGTACGTATTTCGACCGTACGAAAACCAAACTTTTGCTTAACGCGATGTACAATACCTTGTTTATTTTTTATAGTAACAACTACCTGGTATAAATTAGGATATTCATCACTCCATAATAAGGGTTTGTTAAAAGTGCTTTTTAGTTCCAGATGATCTTGCTTAGCATCAGCAATTACAGAAAAAGGCTTGCCTACATTTTCACCATTCAATTTTTGCACCTGTGCCTCAACGACTTCATCATGCAGGTTTAGCGCATATACATCCAATTGGAAAGAACCATCAGCTTTTGCATTTACAGCAGTTCGGTCAATAAAAGTTGCAGGAACAATCTCCAGGTAAACAGGGCGATATATACCACCAAATACCCAAAAATCACTATTTTTTCGCTCAGCATCATTTACAGAAACATTTGCCGATGTTTTATCTACCGTAACCTCCAATAAGTTTTGGGAATTGTATTTGACCAGATCGGTTATATCATATTTAAAGCGATAAAAGCTTCCCTGGTGTATGGGGCCGGCTTGTTTGCCATTAATTATAACTTTAGTATCAGTCATGGAGCCTTCAAAAACTATGTATACTCTTTTGCCTTTCCAGCTTTCTGCAAAAAATTCATGCTTATAAATTCCTTGCTCATTTGCCTTTACTTTATCGTGCCCATAATTATAAGTACCAAATCCCTGCTGTTCCCAGTTAGATGGTACAGCAATTTTTGCCCATTTGCCGCTCAATCTGCCGTCGGTACAGTAAAAATCCCATTGCACAGTATGATCTTTATCCGTTCCGGACAAATATTTAACTACAGTGGACTGCGAAAAGGATGTTAAAGAAAAAATTAAAAGAAAGGGCAACAGTAGTTGTCTCATGAGCAGGTTTATTAATTATCTGTGATACAGATTTTTTTAAGGTTTATAATTTCATGGTTAGATGGGTAAATATAAGCATACTACTCAAAAGACATTGCATTAACTCCATTTTATGAGAAAGCATAACTTTTGGGCCAGTCTTTAAAATAATTATATATATTTATTAAAATATTAAAAACAAAACCCGTGATTAGCGTACCAACCACACTACTTACATGTTTTAACAAGTAAAAATCAGTCCTATACCTAACAATACATAAAAAATTAATGTTAAAAAATTATAAATTTCATAATTATCAATTCTCAAATCATTATTAATCATAAATATTACAAAATAATACACCATTTATAATTTTATTTTCATTTATTCATTTAATTTATTGATAATAATGAAATAAAAATCAAAATAATTATATTTGAGTCAAAGTTAATTGCCAAAATGAGTAAAATTTGCGAAAATTATTTACTATTAACCGAAAAAGAGCTTGTAGAGTCGCTAAAAAATGGCGATAAATACGCTTTTGAGCAATTATATCACAATTACAAAGTCAGAATATACAGAAACCTATTAAAAATGGTAAAATCTGACGAAATAGCTGAGGAATTATTACAAGATCTGTTTGTAAAAATATGGATAAGCAGGGAAAAACTTAATCCTGAAAAGTCATTTCGTTCTTATTTATTTAAAATTGCCGAAAATTTAGTTTATGATTTTTTCCGAAAAGCGGCACTTAATAAGAAACTTGAAACTTATTTAATATCAGTTTCCGTACCTACAACATCCCCTATTGAACAGCATATATATTATAAAGAAGGTAATTACGTACTGGCAAAAGCAATTGAACAATTGCCCCCTAAGCGTAAGCAGGTTTATATATTATGTAAAATAGAGGGAAGAAGCTACGAAGAAGTTAGCCGGCTACTTGGTGTATCCGTATCAACAGTTAACGAGCATATAGTTAAAGCTTCCAGTGTAGTAAAAAAATATTTTTTACTATCAACCAATATAAGCTGATAGAGCTTATCCCTATAGATTTTCATATATATTGAAAATCATCTTACATCGCCTGTATAAATCTTTACAAGCAGTACAGTAAAAATTAAATAATATTTTTTTTAAACAGAGCAGATGTAATTTTCTTCCCGTACGTATTAGCATACAAATACAAGGAAATTGGAAGATCAACATCTGCTAAAAGAAATCTTTCAGCGTTATATTAATAATGAATGCACCGAACAAGAAATCAAGTTCTTACTGGAGCATTTTAAAACAGATAACAACGAAAGTACTTTAAGGCAAATTATAGTCGAGAAGTTAAATGAATATGCGTTAGATGACTTTGATCAAATGCCCGAAATGAGTAGGACATTTGATGAAACATTTAACAGCATATTGCAAAAAATAGATACTGTTGAGGTAAACAACGAGGAAGTAGAATCTGAACCAACCTCTATCCGCCCGTTAATTTTGAAATTAATGGCTACTACCACCATTATGCTATTAATATTTCAAAGTATGTACACTTATTATAAATCTGCTAACAAAGCAGAAATTAACAAAGTTGTAAAAAGCAAAGAGATAAAAACGAATATAACCCCTGGAAGTAACAAAGCTATACTAACGTTACAGGATGGCTCTAAAATAGTTTTGAATGATGCAAAGGATGGCACACTTGCCCAACAAGGCAATGCTAATGTAGTTAAATTGGCTAACGGGCAGTTAGTTTATAACAAAACAAATGCCGAGCCCGAAAAAGTATTGTATAACACAATGACTACACCCCGGGGTGGCCAATACAAATTAACCTTGCCGGATGGCACAGAGGTTTGGCTTAATTCGGCCTCTTCTATCACTTATCCTACAGCTTTTGTAGGTAAAGAGCGTAATGTAAATATAACCGGCGAAGCGTACTTTGAAGTAGCAAAAAATAAAGAGAAGCCTTTTCGTGTAAGATCCGGCAACCAAACTATAGAAGTATTAGGTACACACTTTAACGTGATGGCTTATGCTGATGAAGATGCTATTAAAACAACATTGCTTGAGGGCTCGGTAAAAATAGTAGAGAATAATGAGGCAAGTATATTAAAGCCGGGCGAACAAGCAATTGTTGATAAAAATGGCAGCGTAAAAATTGGCCCCGCATTAGTTGATGAAGCTTTAGCCTGGAAAAATGGATATTTTAAATTTAACCGGGTTAATATTAAATATATAATGAGGCAACTGGCAAGGTGGTATGATGTTGATGTTTTATATGAGGGCAATATAAAGAATGATGAGTTTGTTGGAACGATAGGGCGGGGCGAAAATATAAGGCAGGTGCTGCACATATTAGAATTAGATAACGTGCATTTTAAAATTGAAGATAAAAAGATAATTGTATTACCATAATTAACAAATTGTTTAACCCCTAAAAAATAACAAAAAATATGAAAAAACGGCTATGAAAACACACATTAAAGCTAATCACAAAAAAACCGGAAGTGCTACCAACACCCCCGGCTTACTGATATGAGTTAGCTAAAAAAGATCCCTGACAGAATCACATTTATTCACTCAAACCTTGCAAAGATATGCAATTAAATTCTCTCTGTAAAGACCGTAAAAAGTTACGGTTCTTATCCTCCAAAGTGTTTATTATTATGAAATTAACTGTATTTATTATTACAATTTCATGTATGCAATTAAGCGCTAAAGTATACTCTCAAAAAATCACCTTATCGGGCGAGAATATTACTTTAGAAAAAGCCCTAAAAACAATTGAACAGCAAAGCGGCTATTTCTTTCTTTATAAATATAATGAGCTTCAAAAGGCCAAGCCTATTTCGGTTCATTTTGAAAACAAATCTATTACCGATGCCTTAAATCAATGCTTAAAAGGGCAACCGTTTACTTATACAATAGAAAATAAAACTATTGTTGTAACTCCAAAAAACGAGACTCCCGAAAGTGTTCAACCTGTCCTTAAAAGTATAAAAGGAAAAGTTGTTGACGAAAAAGGACAGCCATTACCAGGCTCATCGGTTATGATCAAAGGAACCAAAATTGGTGCAGTTACCAATGTTAATGGCGAATTTGAACTTAACAATGTTCCGGATGCGGCTATATTAACAGTTTCATTTATCGGCTACAAAACAAAAGAAGTTTCGGTTAAAAACATTTCATCAGTTGTTACTATTGCGTTAGATCTGGATGAATCTTCTTTAAATGAAGTAGTGGTTACCGGTTTGGCAACCAGCATAAAAAGAAGTAATGCGGCCAGTTCAATTTCTCACCTTTCATCTCAACAATTAGCAGGTACTACCCCGCCGGTTACTATTGATGGTGCCATGAGCGGAAAAATTGTTGGTGCAAACATTAACTCAAATAGCGGTGCACCGGGCGGTGGTATATCAGTTAAATTACGTGGTATATCATCAATTAACGGTTCTTCAGAGCCCTTATATGTAGTTGATGGTGTATTTGTAAACAACTCACAATTTAGTACAGGTGCAGGTGCAAGTGCATTTAGCGGTGCTGGTACAAACCAGGACCAGGCTACAAACCGTTTATCAGATATTAACCCTGCCGATATTGAATCAATAGAGGTATTAAAGGGCCCAAGTGCCGGTGCTATATATGGTACCCGTGCAAATGCAGGTGTTGTAATTATTACTACTAAAAAAGGTAAAGCGGGCCAAACGCGTGTAAACGTTAGCCAGGATGTAGGTTTTGTTTCCGCCGAAAAGCTATTAGGTGCTGAAGGTTGGAGCCTTGACCCTATAGGCCCGCAAGGACAAAACAAATTTGACTATGTTTTTGGTACCGGCGTTGCAGGCAGCGGTAGTGCTACAGAAATTGCAGCATGGAAAGCAGCTACGGCAGCAGGTAAAATATATGATTATGAAAAAATTATTTACGGCAATATTGGTAAAGTAAGTAATACAACAGCAAGCGTATCAGGCGGTACTGATAAAACCAAGTATTATTTAGCCAGCGGGTTAGATAATGAAACAGGTATTGAAAAACGCACCGGCTTTCAACGCCGTTCGGTTAAAGTAAACCTTGATCAAAAATTAACTGATTTCTGGAGCTTCTCAATTGGTTCTAACTATTTAAACACAGGTAACCAACGTGGCTTTAGCGGTAATGATAACAGAGGCGTATCTGTTCCGTATACTTTAGCTTACACGCCAAATTATGCGCAGCTACTTCCTGTAGATGGCAAATACCCGGATTCACCTTATACCGGTGATAATCCTCTTGCTATATCAGACAGAGCTGTTAATAACGAAATAACCAACCGTTTTATACAATCATTCAGCTCTACACTTTATTTAATGCAAAAACCTAATCAAACTTTAAAGTTTGCTTTCTCGGGTGGTTTGGATTATGTACTTACAGAGGATGAGATCTATTTTCCGGATGATTTGCAATCGCAAAGAACCAGGGCCAATGGCGCCGGTGCTTCGCGTTTCTCAAAAAACAGGAGCTTTAATACCAATTATCAAGGCTTTTTAATTGATAACTGGAAAATTAAAAATATTGATTTCACCACGCAAGTAGGTGTGGTAAAGCTTTCTACCAAGAATGATTTTAGCTGGATACAAGGCGAAGGCTTATTGCCGGGCCAGGAAAATCCAAACAATGCTACTGTTAGAACTTCGAGCGAAACTTTTCAGAACTGGACAGATGTTGGCTTTGTTGGACAACAAGAAATTAACTGGGATGATAAAGTTATTGCTACCGGTGGTATAAGGTTTGATAAATCAACCTTAAATGGTGATAATAATAAATTATACGCTTTCCCAAGAGCCTCGGTTGCTTTAAACTTAACCAAATTTGATTTTTGGAAAGCGCAAACTATTAATGAGTTTAAACTAAGGCTTGCTTATGGCCGTACAGGTGGCGAGCCTGCTTTTGGTAATACCTTTACCTCATTAGCTACTACAAGCTATGGTGGTTTATTAGGTACGGTAACACCAACTACAGTAGGCAACTCAACTATTCAGCCAGAAACTGCCCAGGAAATAGAAATGGGTACAGATATAGCTTTGTTTAATGGTCGGTTAACATTTGAAGGTTCATATTACATTAAAAATGTATATAATCTGTTAAATCCTTATGTTCTATCAGACGGCACCGGGGTATTATCATATATAGCTTATCCGGTAGGCGATTTACAAAACAAAGGTATTGAACTCGCTTTAGGCGGTACACCTGTTAAATTGCCAAATTTTGCATGGACCACAAACCTCCAATTTTGGAATAACAGGACCAAAGTAACCCGCCTGGTTATACCAAATACAACCGTAGGTAGTGGTTTTAGTATATATGGCCGTAACCAGTTAAGATTGGGCCAGTCTCCCAGCGCATGGTATGGTTCACCAAACGTGGTTGACGCGTCAGGAATTGCACAGGCTACACAATATGAAGATGCACAGCCTAAGTACCAGGTATCATGGTCAAATACATTCACTTTTCTTAAAAACTTTGATTTTTCGTTCTTATTACATAGAAGCTACGGTAACTTCAACTCTAACCTTACCCAAAAGCAAAAAGATGCCGGCGGTACGTCAATCGATTGGAGCCATAACGACAATTTATGGGGCCTAACAGGCGTGCCAAATGGAAAGGCAAGGTCTCCTAGTAATCCAAATGTAACTGCAAGAGAGTTTATACAAGATGCCAGCTACCTGCGCTTAAGAGAAGTTGCGCTATATTATAATATTCCAAAATCATTCCTTACCACTGCTTTTCATAATACGGTACAGAGTGTAAAACTTGGTGCATCAGCTACTAACTTGTTTACAATAACGCAATACCAGGGATATGACCCTGAAGCATCAAACTTTGGTAACCAATCAGTTGGAGCAAGTGTTGACAACTCGGCATTCCCGAGCAGCAAGAGAATATTTATACGCTTAGCGGTTGGATTTTAGAACCTAATTTTAAAACTTAAAAACATGAAATACTTTAAAATAAAATCCCATATTCTATTGATCGGAGTATTGTTCATGCTCCCTGCATGTAGCGTATTCGAGACAAAAAAGGTAGTTGACCCTAACTTACCATCGCAAGAATCTGTATTAACAAATGCAACAGCCGTACAACTTAATGAACTGGGTGTTGGTTTACAATCTGTAATGCGTAACGGTATACAAAACTATCGTTTAGTAACCGGATCCATCGGAAGAGAAATGTACAATCTAAGTTCGGTTGAATTAACCTGGACTACTGAGCTTTTAGGCACTACAAATGGCGGCTTTAGCTTAACTACGGGCTTCAACGCGTCATATGATGATTTTTCGCAAACCCGCAGGCGCGCAGAATTATTTATGAGAGGCGCTAATGCCAGTACTGCTCTTAACGAAACACAAAAAAATAGCATCAGGGGCTTTTGTAATACAGTTGAAGCTTATGTAATGCTTAAAAACTTAAATATGCAATACCAAAATGGTATACGTATTAGTTTTACTGACTTAAATACACCCGGCGATTTGCTTAAACCCGGACCGTTTGTATCATATGACGCAGCGTTAACAGAAATTAAGCGATTACTTGATCTTGGCAACACGCAACTGGCCTCAGCCGGTACCGCATTTGCCTTCCCGATGACAACCGGCTGGGCAGGATTTTCAACTCCGACCACCTTTTCTACATTTAACCGCGGCCTGGCTGCCGAAGTGATGATGTATCAAAAAGACTGGAATGGTATGTTAACAGCCTTAGGTGCATCTTTTATGAATCTTAGCGGTCCGTTAACAACCGGTCCGGTGTTTACTTTTTCAACTACATCCGGCGATATTTTTAATCCGCTTTATCAACAAAAAAACACAACCTCGGCACCTATGGTAGCGCAAGCCTTATTTATTTCGCAGGCAGAAGCAGGCGATACCCGGGTACCTGCTAAAGTAGCTTTAAGAACTACACCACGTGTACTTAACGGGTTAACCGGTGCTTATGACGTGTATATGTATCCTACAAATACCTCTCCTATATCAATTTTACGTAATGAGGAGTTGATATTAATGTATGCAGAAGCACAAATTCAGCTTAATACGCCAACTAGTTTAATAGCCGGGGCAGCAGCACTTGATGTTATAAGGGTTGCATCAGGACTACCAACTTTGGCAATAGCAAAACCAACTGTGTTAGGTAACCAGGCTGCATTAATAACAGAAATGCTAAATCAACGCAGGTATTCTTTATTTTTTGAAGGCCACCGCTGGTTTGATATGCGCAGGTATAATTTATTAAGCACCTTACCTAATGATCTGCCTACAGCAAAGGTATATACGCAATTAATAAGACCGTTTGCCGAAGTGCAGTGGGACGCGAAAAATCCTCAATAGTTAATTAATTTTAACATAAAAAAAATGAAAAACAAATTTTTAATAGCATTGCTATTTTTAAGCGGAGGATTATTAAGCGTTAACGCACAGCATAAAGCTGTTGGCAATAAAACGGATTTTAAACTGGCGTTTTCTTCAACTGCAAGTAAAGAAGCCATAACCGGGCGCATGTTTTTAATAATATCTCATTCTGATACTATTGAACCGCGTTTGCAGGTTGGTCGTTACGGTCCTCAGCTTTTTGGTGTGGATGTTGTAAACCTGAAACCATCGCAGCCGGTTACTGTAGATGCTACAACACTTGGGTATCCTGGCAATACACTTAAAAATCTGCCTGCGGGCGATTATTATGTGCAGGCGGTATTAAGTAAATACACCAAGTTTAAGCGGTCAGACGGGCATACCCTGTGGATGCACATGGATCAATGGGAGGGGCAAAACTGGACACGATCACCTGGCAATATTTACAGCAAGATGATGAAAATAACTATTAACAAAACCCCTAACCAGGTTGTAAAGTTAACTGTGGACCAGATTATTCCGCCTATCGCTGTTCCGCCGGATACAAAATGGGTTAAGCATATTAAAATACAAAGTGCAAAGCTTACGGCTTTTTGGGGGCATCCTATTTTTATAGGTGCCACCATACTTTTGCCTAAAGGTTATGAGGACCATCCGGAAAAGCATTACCCAACTGTTTATGAGCAGGGTCACTTTTCTACAGGGGCGCCGTTTAGGTTTAAAGATGCACCGGATAATAAGTTTTACCAGGATTGGACATCTGCCGGTTTTCCTGAATTTATAGCGATAACTATTCAGCACCCATCACCTTATTTTGATGATTCGTATGCGGTAAATACACCTAACAATGGCCCTTACGGCGATGCGATACATGAAGAACTGATACCCGAAATTGAAAAGCAGGTTCGTTGTATTAAAGAAGGATGGGCCCGTTTACTAACAGGCGGCTCAACCGGTGGTTGGGAATCGTTCGCGCTACAATGTCTTTATCCTGAGTTTTATGGTGGTACCTGGTCTTATTCGCCAGATCCGCTTGACTTTCATAACGTAGAAGGTATCAATGTTTATGAAGATAAAAACGCGTTCTACAAAATTCATGAATATTACAAGGTACCTACAGCCAATACCCGTTACCCGCTAACCGGCGATGTTCGTTTAACATCAGAGCAGCGCAATACCATGGAAGTGGTAAATGGCACGCTTGGCCGTTCGGGTGGGCAATTGGATATCTGGAGTTCGATATTCGGCCCTATCGGTCCGAATGGTTATTTTAAACCATTGTTCGATAAAACAACCGGCGACATGGACCCTGCCGTAGCCAAATACTGGATAGACAACTGGGATATGCGTGTTTACCTGGAAAAAAACTGGGCAACTGTTGGACCAAAACTGGTGGGCAAACTAAATGTTATTGCCGGCCGTACGGACGACTTTTTCCTGAACTTTGGTGTTTATCATATGGAAGACTTTTTGGTGAAAACAAAAGATCCTTACTATGGCGGTACCATCACTTATGGTGACAGGGGCGGACATAGTTACCGCAACTACACCAGCGGCGAGTTGATTAAAGTTATGGACGCGCATTTAAAAAAGATGCATCCGGCTTATAAATAAGTTTACATTATTTATATTAAAATTTGGTTATGAAGAAGAACTTTAATGGCTCACCAAAAATGAGTTTAATTAAACTAAACCTGGTATTGCTAACAGCAATATCAGGTTTAACTACCTCGCCTTTAATGGCACAACGCGGTGGCAGAAGCGCAAGTACAGCTGCGCCGGCAAGAATGGTTAATAAAGAAGACTCTGCCTATATCAGGAACAATTATAAAAAGATAGAGATCATGATCCCGATGAGGGATGGTGTTAAGCTTTATACTGCAATATATGTACCTAAGGACGAAACTAAAAGCTATCCTATTATGATGAGCCGGTCGCCATATGGCTCTGGCCCTTATGGAGCAGATGTTTATAAAACATCGTTGGGCCCATCTATGATATTTGCAAAAGAGGGTTTTATTTTTGCTTACCAGGATGCACGCGGGCGTTTCATGTCTGAGGGCGATTTTGTTGCAACCAGGCCCTATGTGCTTAAAAAAACCAATAAGGATATAGATGAAAGCTCTGATACTTACGATACCATCGATTGGATGATAAAAAACCTTCCGCACAACAATGGTAAAGTAGGTACCTGGGGTATATCAGCTCCGGGCTTTTATACTACTATGACGGCTATTGAGGCTCATCCTGCCTTAAAAGCGGTTTCGCCGCAGGCACCGGTTACCAACTGGTTTATGGGCGATGACCGCCACCACAATGGTGCTTTCCAGGAGATGGGAACATTTGCTTTCCTTTCGGGCTTTGGTGTTGCCAGGCCGGTACCTACACCAATAAATGCACGCGCGTTTTCTGCATACGGTACGCCTGATGGTTATAAGTTTTATTTAGCTATGGGGCCATTAAAGAATTTTGATGACAAAATTCTTCATCATACCAATAAACTTTGGAATGAAATGATGGAGCATGATACCTATGATGAGTATTGGAAAAGCCGTACACCCGAACCGCATTTAAAAAACATAGTGCCTGCAATGATGACCGTAGGCGGTTTCTTTGACCAGGAAGATCCATACGGACCGTTAAAGGTAAACGCCAGTATAGAAAAAGGCGGCCATAAAGACAGGAACATTTTAGTGATGGGCCCATGGTACCACGGTGGGTTTTCGCGCGGCGATGATGAAACTGTTGGCAATATCCAATTAGGATCAAAAACAGGCGTATTTTATCGTGAAAATATTGAGTTTCCATTTTTCATGCATTATTTAAAAGACGCGCCTGATCCTCAACTTCCAAATGCTTATATGTTTGAAACCGGAACCAACGTGTGGAAAAAATACAGTAAATGGCCACCTGAAGAAGCTAAACAGGGCGCTATATATTTGCAACCGGGTAACAAGCTTGCATTTACTACACCACAGGCAAATACAAAAATGTTTGATGCCTACGTAAGTGACCCTGCTAAACCGGTGCCTTATACTGCCGAGATACGCACCATTAGAGGAAGCGAATTTATGGTAGAAGATCAACGTTTTGCAGCCAACAGGCCCGATGTATTAGTTTATGAAACTGAGGTGTTGGATAAAGACGTTACCGTTGCGGGCAATGTAACAGCTGATCTGTTTGTTTCAACAACCGGAACTGACGCTGATTTTGTAGTAAAGGTAATTGACGTATATCCTGACGATGCTCCTGATAACGCCGCACTAAATCCGGCCATAAAAATGGGTGGTTTTGAGATGCTGGTAAGAGGTGAGATAATGCGCGCCAAGTTCAGGAACGACTTTGGTAAACCTGAGCCAATGGTACCCGGTAAGGTAACCGAGGTTAAATGGGATGTGGAAGATATTAACCATACCTTCCTGAAGGGCCATAAAATAATGTTCCAAATACAAAGCACCTGGTTCCCATTGAATGACAGGAACCCGCAAAAGTTTGTAAATATTTATAAAGCCAACGAATCTGATTTCCAGAAGGCTACCAACAAGGTATATTTTACGCCTCAATATCCATCGCATGTTGATGTGAAGTTGATAGAAAAATAGTGTTTAAATAAGTTGTTTGTTTGATGACAAGGCGGGGCCGGATTTATCCGGTTCCGCTTTTGTTGTTTATAGGGGTATTCCAAAAGTAAAAGAACAGATGGAACACTATAGAAAATATTACCTCTTTCCCTTCTGCAACTGCAGCATCTTTACCGCATAACGCCTGCCTAATACCTGGGCTGATGAGCTATTAAAGTGTAAAGTATCACCACGATGCACCAAATCTTCTGATGTGACTAAAGCTGTGAAAGGTACCGTTGCGGGTAGTTTTGCCAGTTCTGTATTAATATACACAAATTCAGGGCGGTATCTGCCCAACTCGCCTGCCACAAACGGCAACCTTGGATTATTTACCAGCGAGCGCAAACGCCCTATCAATTCTGTTAATTGCGCTAAGTAAACCTTTGCTTTTTCGGGTGTAGTATTTGATTCGCCCTGGTGCCAAATAATGCCTTTAATATCGCCAAATTGCATAGCGAACTTTATGCGCTTTATAGCATCATCATAAGGATGCGTTTTTGTTGCCGCATCATAAGCACCCGGTAACCAATGCTCAATAGGCGTACCACCCACCGCGCAGGGTATTAAACCGATTTTAATATTGGGGTTGGCATTGGTCATTGCTATTGCGAAACTCAATCCCGGGCCAACGCCTGCAGTAGGTTTATCAAAATGAACCGGGTGTTTGGCTAATACCCATGTACTATCCTTAGTAAGCATGTATACTTTATCGTTACCCTCGTTCTTAATATCATCGGTTATATATCCACGGCCTGCCATGTTTGATTGCCCGGCAAGAATATACAATTCAAATTTAGGATCAGGTTTTTGTGCATTACTGTTAATAGCGGCAATTAAACAAATGAGTAAAAGAAAATATTTTTTCATGTTAATTATGAATAAATGGAAGAGAAATACTTTTATAAGCAGACTTTTGCACTTGCAATTTTAGCTTCTTAAAGCTTTGTAACGGACCTTCGGCAATAAATATATTAATTAGCCATGCCGGTGCGGCACCGCCGGGATCTATTTGTAAAAAATAAGTAACGTTAACCCGGTCATTGCCGACAGGTGTAATTACCCATTTACCTTTTGACTCATGTATCCGGAAAATATTATCTTTTTCGGGTACCAGACCTACCACCGACGGTGCATCAACAGTCACCACTTTAGTATCACGGTTTTGGCTAACTGTAATATGGGCCGCAAAATCGCGGTTTTGAGCGGGCCAGGGCATATCGATCTCCGCATAATAATAAAGTTCGGCAGGCGACACCTGCTTAATCAATGTGGTTAATTTGGTTTTATATACCCAATCTGTATAATGCTTAATATCCAGCAATACTGCAACCAATTGTGATGCTGTGGCATTAAAGGTGCATTCAACTTTAATTGGTTTAACTTTTGCCGCAGATAAGATGTTGTTATAAACCTTTATGCCTTCGCTTTCTGTTTTAAATACCCAATGCTCTTGTGCATGCAGCAATTTTGAGCCGGCAAATGATAGGATAATTAAAAATATTTTATAATTCATGATAATTTTCCATATTAATAAACTCATTTTTACTCATCCCGCGGCACTTCCTCCCCCCTTTCCGCCAAAACAAAAAAAGGGTTGTAGAGCGAAGTGATGAGCGGTGAGTACCGCCATCTTATATCCCTGCTACCCACTTACCTATAAATGGCAGCTTACTTAACAGCCACACCAATAATAATGATAGTAAAAAGCATATAATTGCTGTTACGGGTATACTTGTCAATGGCGCACAAAGCTTATAATTTATACCAAACAAATCATCCAAAAAATATAGAACCAGCGCGTGGCTCAAATAAATGCCAAAATTAAATTTACAGGCAAAATCCTGGGCTTGTTTAACAAATGCCGGTAATTCCATCTTCGTAAACCGCCCCATTAAAAACACTGCCGATGCTAATAATACAATTGCCGGGCCAAGTGGTTCATATAGTAAAGTAATAAAGCTGGCATATTTGTAAACCAGGTAAGTGCCCCAAAATATTATGCATAAAATAGACACAAATAAAATAAACATCACCAATACAATGTTTTTCCTTCTATCAAAATTAAAAGTAAGATAATGCCCCAAAACCAAATAACCTGCATAGCCGGCAAAATAATGCAAATTAACCTGTGGATTAAATCTTACTATATATGGCTGACTAATTATCATTACTACCAACCACATTATTAAAAAATATTCAATCTCTCTTTTTGTAGCGTTACGTACAAACTTGCTTATTATCGGTATAAAAAAGTAAAGCCCTATCAGCATATATACATACCATAAATGGTAACAGCTGCCATATTTTAGCTGATGTAAAACCTGTTTAATGTTTGCCAGGGTATCACCGTCAAAAACCAATTCTTCATTATACCAGGAGTAACCTATATATACCAGGCTCCAAAATAAAAAGGGTGCCACTACCCTGCTTAAACGTTTTTGCAGGAAATTGCCCAGCTCATATTCGCGGTGCAGTAAAAGCGCGCCGGTTATCATTACAAATACGGGTACAGCAAAACGCACCAAGCTATTGTAAAGATCGGCAGCGAGCCAGGTATTGATAGGTATATGGCCATATTGCCCCAGCGGAATAGCAGCGGTATGTAATACAATTACAGCCAATAAGGCAATAAGCCTTAAACTATTTATCCATTCAAAGTTTTGCGATTTGGCCGTGGTCATTAATAAGAAATGTTTATAACTGCATGTGTGTTTAAAAGTAATATAATTCTGTATAACAACTAACACAAACTTAATTAAGCCTTAACATGCAGCTTTTACTTTTGTACATTATTCATTTGATGTACTACCCACTTGTTCTTTTTTCATTGAACTAATAAGATCAGTTAATAGTAAAGAGAGTTTTCGGCTCTCTTTATTTATTTAAAACTATTTCTTTTCAAATACATTACCCATTATTATGAAGATATTATATGCTATACAAGGCACCGGCAACGGGCATTTAAGCCGCTCGATGGATATTGTGCCCCTGCTTAAAAAAATGGGCGATGTTGATGTATTGGTAAGCGGTACGCAAGGCGATTTGAACCTGCCTTTCGCCATAAAATACAAACTGCATGGCTTTGGTTTTGTATTCGGTAAATCAGGCGGGGTAGATCTTTGGAAATCGTTTTTAAGATCGAGGTTCCGCAAATTTATCAAAGAAATAAATACTCTGCCCATTGATAAATATGACCTGGTGATCAATGATTTTGAGCCGGTATCGGCATGGGCATGTTATCTTAAAAATAAACCTTGCATAGGGCTTAGCCATCAGGCAGCTGTTTTACATGAGAAAGCCCCAAAGCCCGATGAAACCGATATGATAGGTAGGCTCATTCTTAAAAACTACGCACCTGTTACAGCGCAATATGGCTTTCATTTTAAATCATTTGATAAAAATATATTTACCCCGGTAATACGCCAACAGGTACGTGAGCAGGAAATTGAGAACAAAGGGCATTATACCGTGTATTTGCCGGCTTATGATGATAAGCGATTAATAAAAAGACTATCAGAATTTAAAGATGTGCAATGGGATGTTTTCTCTAAACACAACAAAAAGGTATATAAGCATAAAAACGTTGCTATACAGCCTATTGATAATAAAGGCTTTATAAAAAGCATGGCCCAAAGCGTGGGTGTGCTTTGCGGTGGTGGTTTTGAAACCCCTGCCGAAGCCCTGTTTATGAAGAAAAAATTATTGGTAATACCTATGAAGAACCAATATGAGCAGCAACTAAATGCAGCTGCTTTAAAAGATATGGGCGTACCTGTTATAAAAAGCCTTAAACCAAAGCATGACGAAAAGATATTGGATTGGATAAATAACGGCCAGCCAATTAAAGTAAACTACCCGGATAATACACAGCACGTAATTGATCTGCTTTTTGAACAGTTTGCAGAAACGAGTTATTTCAAAACCAGTTTGGTAGCGCAGTAATACATACAATTCCCTCCCCAGCGGGTGCGGTCGGATGTGTGCAAAAGCAGGGAGGGGTAATAGTAAAATGATGTATAAACCCTACCTTCCCGAGGAAAGGAATCGCACTTGTCCCAGCTTTTACTCAGACCGTATCTACTTCAAAACCACCCTGGTAGCCCCATAACCAAACTTTTCTTTAAGCGCATCCATAAAGGTTTGCACTTTAGGATGTTTGCTTAGTGTTTTTTGTATTTCGTGCCGTAAAACACCATTGCCCGCGCCATGTATAAAAACAACATCATGCAACTGGTGCACAATGGCCGAATCAAGCGCTTTATTAAAATAGTCAAGCTGAATTTTTAATATTTCGGCACTGTTTAAAAATTGATGATCATCGCGCAGCTTTTCAATGTGCAAGTCTGTTTCGCGGGCGGTTTTTTCAAGTGCTACCTTTTCTTCGGCAGGTTTATAAAAGCTTTCCTTTAGTTGTTGGGCATCTATTACAAAATCAGGCTCGTCTAATTGTATCAACCAGCCTTGTTCGTTTAAAACCGGAAGTAGTTTTTTACTTCCCGAAAAATCTTTGGCTTTAAACTTTTCTTTTACAGTTAATGAAGGGGGCAACTCTACATTTTGCGTTGTATAAAACAGGATATTAAAAATAAACTTTGGCCATAGTTGCAGATCGGCCAATTGGGCAGAATAAACTTTAACAACAGATTTAGGCGCAACTATACCGGCATATTCTCCTCTAAAAATCTGCTTTTCGGTAGTTAAACTTGCCAGTAATTGATAGGATGTATCATTTATTAAATTGAAATGCACTACCGAATTTGCTTTAGCATCAGCAATTACACCTATATAAATGCCTTTGTTTTTAAATTCGCCCTGCTGTATCTGTGCTTCTTCGGTTATAGTTGTTTTGGTACCCGTGGGCTCATATCCATGCACCATGGTCACTTTGCTTGCCAGTACCTGTATTTCAAAATCATCCTCGCCGGTTACCCCTATCATAACCTCATCAATAATGCGGGTAATAAAGCCTTCCATCTTTTCGTCAACAAACCTTACAAAGTCACCTAATTTATATTTCATATACAGCAATAGCGTTAAAGAGGCAAAGTTACCTTATATATTTACTATAAATAGCAACATATAAAATGTATTAATTGTTATATTTTTAAACCTGGTTAGGTAATTTTAGGCAGGAACCCTCATTAAAAAAATTAAGCCACTTGCTTATGCAAGTGGCTCGTTATAGCTATTTAATACCCCTATTAAAATAACCTGATGTAAAGTAAAAGAATATTTCAACATCTACCAAATCAATGCTTCAAATATTATTAAAAACATACTTATAAGTATGTTTTTGTGATATTTTGAGTAAAACATCTTATTTCTTTAATTTTAATAATCACAAAAAAGGCCTGCCGGTAGCAAGCCTTTTAATGAGTGAATTAGCCTTATCCTAATAAAACAGCTTTAACCACATCAAGTATTTTAAATGAGTCTGCAGAGGTTGGCGCTTCGGCATAAACGCGAAGTACCGGTTCTGTTCCTGATGGGCGTATCATTACCCAGGTTTCATCTTCAAAGAAGAATTTGAAGCCGTCCATATCATCAGTTTTTACAACCTTTAAATTTCCAAAGCTGCTATATACGCCGGTTTTGCTTTTGTTAATGATCTGTTGTTTCAATTCTTCGGTTACGTGCAGATCATAACGCTCAACTGCAAATTTGCCTACAATGTCATAAATTTCCTGTACCAGGTCGCTTAAGCTGCGGCCGGTTTTGGCCATAAACTCCCATATAATTAACCCTATCCAGATACCATCACGCTCGGGGATATGCCCCACGGCAGCAATGCCGCCAGATTCTTCGCCACCAACCAAAAATGGTTTGCCCGAGTTTACTATCAAATCGCAAATATATTTAAAGCCAATTTTGGTTACCGTATTGTTTAAACCATAAACATCGCAAAGCTTTTGTATTTTGCTGGTACAAGAGAAGGTTGAGTAAACTTCGCCGGTTTCCTTTTTAACTTTATACAGGTAGTGAATAAGTAGCAACAAAATATGGTGCGAATCTACAAACGTACCATTCTGGTCATACAAACCAATACGGTCGGCATCACCATCAGTAACTAAGCCCGAAGCAATCTCGCCTTCTGATAACTTAATAATATCCTCAAATTCGGTTAAATTACGTTGTATAGGTTCTGGTGCCTGCCCATCAAAGCCCGGGTTGGCATCGCAGTGCAAAAAAGTAATGTCAGGGAACAGGCGGCGCATTACATTTTGCCCGGCACCGTACATGGCGTCATAGGCCCAGCCCAATCCGCAGGTACGTATAGCTTCCAGGTCGAAATTATTTTCAACATGGGCAACATACATGTCCTCCAGGTTTATATATTCTATTAAGCCATCTTTTTGATATTCGATCAATGATTTTAAGCTGAGTTCAAGCGTATCTGGTATCCTGGCTTCTACCTTTTCAATATCAGATGGTACAGCGGGGCCGCCAAAGTCGGCTTTTATTTTAAAACCATTGTATGATGGAGGATTATGGCTCGCGGTAATAATTATACCTGCTGATGCATGTTTGCGTACCGTTCCTAATGATATCATCGGGGTAGAAACGAACGAGTTTTCGGCACGGAAAACCTTCACACCTTGCGATGCCAATACCCTTGCGGTGGTATCAGCAAACAACGGACCGGCAAAACGCGGATCGCACCCTACAACTGCCGAAGGATCTTTAAAATTCTCTTTTAGCCATAATGCAGTGGCGTACGAAACACGTTTTACGTTTTCAACCGTAAAATCATCCGCTATGATAGCTCTCCAGCCATCAGTACCAAATTTTATTTTTGTCATTTTTGTATATGATATATAGTAGTTAAAATCCTAATTTAGGCGCCTCAAACTTGATACAAGAATATCAATCATTTGTGGTAAACAGAAACAAAAAATGAAAGTTTTAAAATTTGGAGGAACATCAGTAGGTAGCCCGGAGCGAATGAAGAATTTGCTGGATATTATTGATGCTCGTGAAAGACAGATCGTAGTATTATCGGCCGTATCGGGCACAACAAACAGTTTAGTAGAAATTGGCCAGGCTTACCTGGCCGGCGATAAGGATAAGGCGGCACAATTAATTACTGTTTTAAAAGATAAGTACGAGGTTTTTATAAATGAGCTGTTTGCCCAATCCGAGTTTTTAGCCCAGGGTAAAGAAGTTATAGATTATCATTTTTCGTTATTAAGCGGTTTGGCTAATGATTTGTTTACTTCGATTGAAGAGAAGATAATTTTAGCACAAGGCGAATTATTATCAACCACCCTATACCATGTATACTTAAAAGAAATTGGTGTACCATCTGTTTTATTGCCTGCATTGGAATTTATGAAAACAGATGAAGATAATGAGCCCGAGGTTGATTATATCACCTCACACCTTACACCTTTACTGGAAAAAGCACCTGATAATAATCTTTTTATTACCCAGGGATATATTTGCCGCAACGCCTATGGCGAAGTTGATAACCTGCGTCGTGGCGGAAGTGATTATACCGCATCATTAATTGGTGCAGGTATACGCAGCGAAGAAGTACAGATATGGACCGATATTGATGGCATGCATAACAACGATCCGCGGATTGTGAAAGGTACCAGGCCAATTGCCCAACTATCATTTGATGAAGCTGCCGAGCTTGCTTATTTTGGTGCTAAGATATTGCACCCGCAAAGTGTGTTCCCGGCGCAAAAGTATAAAATACCGGTGCGCCTGTTAAATACAATGGATCCGCAAGCTAAAGGCACCTTGATAACCAACGAAAGCGAAAAGAATCAGATCAAATCAATAGCTGCAAAGGATGGTATAACTGCCATTAAAATAAACTCAAGCCGTATGCTGTTAGCCTATGGCTTTTTGCGCCGTGTGTTCGAGGTGTTTGAGCGTTATAAAACATCAATAGATATGATCACTACATCAGAAGTTGCGGTATCATTAACTATTGATGATACTACACATTTAGACGAGATATTAGATGAGTTAAAAGCTTTTGGCGATGTTGAAGTAGATACAGACCTTACCATTGTTTGTGTAGTTGGTGATTTTGCGGCCGATAAGCATGGTTTTGGCTCGCGTGTGTTAGACTCTTTAAAGCATTTACCACTACGAATGATATCCTACGGTGGCAGTGACCATAATTTATCTGTTTTAGTTAAAACAGTGGATAAGGTGGAAGCTTTAAGAAGTTTGCATAGCCGATTATTTTAAAAAATTAAACCGCATTGCGGGGACCGAAGCAATCTCTACATAAGCTAAAAGAGATTGTCGAAGATCGCAAAGCGGTAAACAAATTAAATTACCACAAGAATGAAATTATCCTCATGCCTTATAAGAGCAGAGATTGCTTCGTTCCTCGCAATGACGTAAAGACAATGTTCAATCCAGATACCGTTACCCGTTTTCAATCTATAGAAACCCCCTTTTATTATTATGATATGGGGGTGCTTCGCCAAACATTGGAGGCTTGCCATACCGCTTCGGTTAAGTATGGTTTTCATGTACATTATGCCATGAAGGCTAACTTTAACCCTAAAGTGCTGGATATGATCCAATCATTTGGTTTTGGTGCCGATTGTGTGAGCGGCAACGAGGTAAAGGCAGCCATTGAACATGGCTTTGGTAAACAGAATGTTGTTTTTGCAGGTGTAGGTAAGTCAGACAAAGAAATAAACCTTGCACTTGATGCCGATATATTTTGCTTTAATGTAGAGTCTGTACAAGAGCTGCACATTATAAATGATCTGGCGAAAGCCAAAAACAAAACAGCTAAGGTAGCTATCCGCATTAACCCTAATGTTGACGCACATACGCACCATTTTATTACTACCGGGCTTGACGAAAATAAATTCGGCATTAACACCTGGCAGTTACATGATGTTGCCGAAGCCCTGCGCGCCTGCCCTAACCTGCAATTTTTAGGCATCCATTTTCATATAGGCTCGCAGATAACTGATATGGAAGTTTATAAAAGCCTCTGTATCCGCATAAACGAGATGCAGGATTGGTTCGAGGATCATGGTTTCCAGGTAAAAGTATTAAATACAGGCGGTGGCTTAGGGGTTGATTACCATAACCCGGATACTAACTCCATAAGTGATTTTGAAAGCTACTTTAAAGTATTTAAAGATTTTTTAAATGTAAAGCCTGGCCAGGAAGTTCATTTTGAGCTGGGCCGTGCGCTGGTTGCCCAAAGCGCTTCGCTTATATCAAGAGTGCTGTATGTTAAAAACGGGCAAAAAAAGAATTTCCTGGTATTAGACGCTGGTATGACCGAACTGATACGACCAATGCTATACCAGGCCTATCACGTGATAGAAAATCTAACTCAAGACTCAAAACTCGAAACTCAAGACTTAAAATATGATGTTGTAGGGCCAATTTGTGAGAGCACCGATTGCTTTAGAAAAGATGTTGATCTGCCTGAATCATTTCGCGGCGATTTAATAGCAGTACGTACAGCAGGTGCATATGGCGAGGTAATGGCATCAAGCTATAACTTGCGCGATAGGGTGCAGAGCGTATATTCTGTCTGAACACCATTTATAAGATTTAATTATTATGATTTTATCTTGAAATCATAATAATCATTAAATCGTGTCAAGACATTTAAAACTTATACCCTACCCGTAAAAAAATAGCGTTTCCGGCTTCTATTGTACCAAAATAATCTTTGTATTTGATAAAATAACTGGCTTTGGGGAACAGGCTGCGAAACATCCTGGTTGTTGCCGTTTCGTCTTTATAATAGGTATCGTTTAAATTATTATGACCAACAGTTGTTCCTAAAAAACCACGTATACCATGCTCAAAATCATTATTATTTTGGTTATGAAATATTACCTCGGTAGTTAAGCCTATAGTGAACAGATCTGTACGCGGATCCACGTAATAGCCGCCCTGGTTTTGAAGCATTTGCCTATAAGTGGCATAATCGCCAAATTCATGACTGTAGGCTGCTTCTAAGCCAATAAACCTAAAATCTGCCCGGTCGCTGTGAACATAAGCATTGATCGATGCCCTGCCGCCAACAGCGCCAAAAAACTTGTCATTAAAATAATTTGCTTTCGATTGATCAGATGATCCATTTTGATAATCGCCTAAAACACCAAAAGCGCCATAAGCAATATTAAAATTATCAAAAACATAACCGCGGCTTAAATTAAGCTGGCCACTTACAACTGCATCATTTAAATTGGTGTTAGTATAGGTATTTAGCCCTGCCGAAATATAGCTGGCTGCTTTTTCTGTATCAAACGATGCAGGCTTTGGCTGATAGGCAATATCCTGATGATAAAGCGCCGGCGAATAGACATGTGTGCAGGCACTTAGTAAAAACAGGCAGCTTATCGTAATAAGGATTTTAAATTTCATAGGCATGTATATTTAAAAATACAGGTTATTACACTACACCAACTATTTATTATCAATATTATTATCGATAAATAGGTAAGCCAGGCAGGTGTTGCGTTGTGCATCCCCGCTACATGCTGCAACACTCCGATACATCGCTAAATTCAGTCGTTCACCAGCTTCTCAAAAAAACCGCCTGTAAAATCATCAGAAAAATACAGCACATTTTTTAAATGGGCAAACTCATGTTGCTCATGTGTTGTAGTAATTACAACGGTTTTCATACCGGCATTTGCTGCTGCTTCTGCACCTTTGGGTACATCTTCAAACACTATACAATCTGTAGCAGGTACCTGCAAGCGCTCTGCCACCTTTAAATAAGTTTCGGGATGTGGTTTACTCAATACTACATCATCCGCGCTTACAATGGTTTTAAAGTAGTGGCGTATATTAAGATTGTCCAACACAAAATCAATATTGAACGGTATAGCTGCCGACCCAATTGCCATGGGTATATTTCCATGATAAGCCTTTTCTAAAAATTCGGCCAGGCCGGGTAATAGTTTAAGGTGTGGTAAAAAAACTTGCTGGTATTGCTTTTCCTTCTCAAGCGACAAGTTATTCATTTCATCCAAAGTAAAACGGTCCGGACCAAACATACGTACCAGCACTTCGGGATTTTTGCCATACATCTGTTGTTTTACTTCGTCCCAGGTAAAGTTCCCGTCCAATTCATCATTTAACAGTTGCATCCATGCCCGGGTATGATGTTCCATATCATTAATCATGGTACCGTTCAGGTCGAAAATAAAAGCTTTCATTAAATTATATAATATTAGTAAATAACATAGCGGCGATTGCTCATCGTGCCGCAAAAGTATTTTAAAATAGCTTTAAAGGCAACCTTTTTGGCTCATGCCAACGTAATTAAAATAACAGTTTTGTTTATAGCTTTAATTAATAGCTAAAAATAAATACTTGTACCATAAAAGTTACCTGAATCCTAAATTTCACTGCATAATTTTTTAATAATATTGAACGCATATAATGCACCTTACCTTTACCGCAACTAACATGAGTGAAGAACTTTACCGCCTTAATGCCGTAAGCAGGTTTAAACAACCAGACGCCGCAGTTACTACTGATCTTAATGAAATTGTAAACCTTGCGACGCAAATATGTGATATGCCGGTGGCCCTTATCACCTTGCTTGATGAAGATACACAATGGTTTAAAGCAAGTAAGGGAGTTGACATTGATTGTACCGCCCGCGAAGTATCGCTTTGCAATCACACTATACTACAGAATAACTTATTGATAGTGAACGACACCCGCCTTGACGAACGCTTTAATAATAACCCATTAGTTATAGGCGAACCTTTTGTATGTTTTTATGCAGGTGCTACTTTAACTACAACCGACGGGTATGCTATAGGCAGTTTATGCGTAATTGACTTTGAGCCGCGCGAGTTAACTGAGCTGCAGCAAAATTCATTAAAAGTACTTTCAAAACAAGTAATGAATTTAATGGAACTGAATCATACGCTGAATAACATGCAACGGCAGCAGGAACATTCGCAAAAGCAAAATACACTTATTGAAGAGTCGGAGTTAAAGTTGAATGCTATTTTTAACAGTACTAAAGACACCCATATATTAGTAAATAGCAAATTAGAAGTAATGGCTTTCAACAGGGCATCGACTGCTTTTGTGCGTAACGCTTATGGTAAAACCATTAAACCCGGCATCTCGGTTCTGGAATATGCAGATAGAGAAGCGGTTGAAACATTTGCAAACTATTTTAAGAACGCGTTTGCAGGTAAAACTATTAAGGTAGAATGGCACATGAGGCCGGGTACAAAGTTTGATAGCTGGAAAGAGCTGGAATTTATACCTGTTAAAAATAGTGCAAAAAAAGTTATTGGCGTAGCATTAAACTCTACCGACATTACAGAACGTAAACTTCAGGAAGCCCAGATCAATATACAGAATGCTGCTTTAACACGTATAGCCATCATTCAATCGCATGAGTTAAGGCGGCCGGTGGCTTCATTACTGGGCATTATGGCATTAATTAAAATGGAGCAAAATAGCAGTCCGGATTATTTTGATATGATGGAAGTAACCGTAAAAGAATTGGACCTTAAAATAAGAGAGATTGTTAAAGATTCTGAAACTACCATTAATAACCATTTGGCTATCGTAGCTTAGTCATTAGTCATTAGTCATTAGTCATTAGTCATTAGTCATTAGTCAAAAATACCAGCTTGTCGCTTCAGTATAAAATAATAATAATCCACAACTCATAAAATCAGCGGTTCAGATAAGCTACTGTAGTTTTATTTGTTCCGGATCGGTAATTACAATTTCGGGTTTTCCTTTATAGTCGATAACCTGTCCTGTAATACATACTTTTTTACCTTTCAGGTCTTCTTCTGGCGCTGTTTTAAACTTTTTACGGTCATCACCTTTAATAATCAAGGTAAGTAATTCATTTGGATGACTGCCGCCAACATCAATTAAGGTTAGGTTTGATCCGCTTAAAAATTTCCCGCCAAAAATCTGGTCGCAAACGGTTACCTTCTCATTTAAGTGTTTGGCTGCTTCTTTTGCAGTAATAGTAGTTTGACCAAAAGATATAACGGTGATACCCATAACAAGGCCAGCAAGCAGGATAAATTTTTTCATTTTTATAAATTTAGTACCTAACAAAAATACGAATTATAGCGTTTTATCAGTCAATTATTTAACTGTAAACTAGTAGGGGGTTCCGATGGAGCCTCTTATTCTCACAAACCGGATAATTACTTAAGCATTGCATTCGGTTTAGATAATTATACTTACCTTTGTGCTTTAATATTTAAAATAATGCAAAAAGAAGGAACAGTAAAATTTTTTAATGAAACAAAAGGATTCGGATTTATTACACCAAGCAATGGTGGTCAGGATGTATTTGTTCATTCAACAGGCCTAATCGATGAGATCCGTGAAAATGATAAAGTTGAGTTTGAGATCGAAAATGGTAGAAAAGGCTTAAATGCGGTAAATGTAAAGGTTATTTAATTATAATATAATCATTTTAAACGTATTCAAAAACATCCGCCAATTGGCGGATGTTTTTTTTTGTCCTCACTTTAACCCGTTGCCTTAAAGAGGCATTTATTACAAAGAACTGGTTATTAATACATTGTATTTTATCGCATTTCAAGATGAATTAGGCTGAGCCTTTGGCACTGTTGTTGCATTATACCCCATAGCTACAAAAATGAAAAGCATATGAAAGATCAAGCAAAAATTATTGCCGCCCTGTTAGCAGGAGCCGCAGCAGGTGCTGCCATAGCATTATTATTGGCCCCCGATTCCGGTGAAGCAACCCGAAGCAACCTGGGCGAATTTATAAACGACGCAGTAGGCAAAGCAAAGGATAAAGCACAATCTGCAACTGATAATCTGAAAGATTATGGCAATAATGTTGCAGACAAAGTAAAATCAAAATATAGCGAGGCTGTTAACGACCTGTATAATTATAGGGATGGCGTTAGCGATAAAGTAAGATCGCACGCTGATGATATAGCAGAATCAGCAAAAAACCAGGTTGATAATGCCAAGTCAAAAGTAAAAAACGCGTCTAATGATGTGAATGATTCTATACAACAGGCATAAACCCCCTCCGCCCCCTGAAGGGGGAACTTTGAGGTTATAAAACAGCAAAGCCCCCGATAACTCGGGGGCTTTGCTATTTTATAACAATTAGGTTAATTACAATTTACCTAATTCCTGAACTAAATCGATCAATTTGTTTGAGTAGCCCCATTCGTTATCATACCATGATACTACTTTTACAAAGTTATCATTCAAAGCTATGCCTGCTTTAGCATCAAATATTGATGTGCGTGCATCACCTTTAAAATCTTCAGATACAACGTCATCTTCGGTATAACCTAAAATTCCTTTTAGTTCACCTTCTGATGCAGTTTTCATAGCTGCTTTAATGGTTTCGTAAGAAGCGCCTTTTTTCAAGCGAACAGTTAAGTCAACTACAGATACGTCGGCAACCGGAACACGGAATGACATACCTGTTAATTTTCCTTTCAATTCAGGAAGCACCAAAGTAACCGCTTTAGCAGCACCTGTTGATGAAGGGATAATATTTTGGTAAGCACCACGGCCGCCTCTCCAGTCTTTAGCCGAAGGGCTGTCAACCGTTTTTTGGGTAGCTGTAACAGCATGTACAGTAGTCATTAAACCTTCTTCAATACCAAAGCTATCATTTAACACTTTAGCAATTGGCGCTAAACAGTTAGTGGTACATGACGCGTTTGATACGATGGTATGTGCAGCGGTTAAGCTTTTATGATTTACACCCATTACAAATGTAGGGGTATCATCTTTAGCGGGGGCGCTCATTACAACTTTTTTGGCACCTGCATCGATATGTTTTTGGGCTGATTCGATAGTTAAAAACAAGCCGGTTGATTCGATAATTATCTCTGCGCCTACTTCGCCCCATTTAAGGTTAGCAGGATCCCTTTCGGCAGTTACACGTATAGTTTTACCGTTTACAACCAAATGCCCGCCTTCAACAGCAATAGTGCCTTTAAAAGGACCGTGAGTTGAATCGTACTTTAACATGTAAGCCATATAATCAGGCTCAACCAGGTCATTAATACCAACAACTTCAATGTCTGATCTTTCAATTGCAGCTCTAAATGCCAGACGGCCAATACGGCCGAAACCGTTAATTCCTATTTTCATGATTTTTTAATTTTTATTTGAATAATACGTTAATAGATTGTTTATAGGTTCTTTTATAATGCCCGTAATTTCAAGACCGGCTTCGGCGGCCGTCTCACGCAGATAATCCTGGAAAGCGAAAGCTACCGAGCCTTCAAAATGTAAAGGCGCTTGCGGGTATTGTTTGTGTAAAGGTAGCAAGTATGTGGTTATTAGTTTATTGAAACCACTTTTTATGACGCTCTTCAGATATTGGTCATCACTATTCTCTATAAAGAATTCGCTGAATGAACTTAAATATAATGCTGTCTGTTTTTGGCGATAAACTTTTTCAAGCAGTGTTTTTCGATCTGCTTCATACTTGTGGGCAAATTTTTTTCTCAGGTTCTCAGGTAACATTTCGTTCATGAAGCTTCTTATTAACTGCTTGCCCAGCCAATTACCAGAGCCTTCATCAGCTAATATATATCCCAGCCCGTAGTTATTAGGTTTTACCTTCTTACCATCATACCATGCCGCGTTTGAACCGCTGCCGCATATACCAATAATACCGGGATTGTTTCGGCAGCATGCAATAGCCGCTCCGTCAATATCATGGGCAACAGTAATCTTAGCAAACTTAAAAAACGTGGAAAGCGCATTAAAAACAACCGCCTTTAATTCTGTAGACGAAGAACCGGCACCAAAAAAGTAAATACGTTTTACTTCTTCGGCATGATGTATCAGGTTTATATTTTTATTAAGTAGTTGTATGATGTGCTTTTCGTCAATAAAATAAGGATTGATGCCATTTGTTTTAAAAGAAGCAATAGTTCTTCCTTTATCAGACAGTCGCCAGTCAGCATTGTTCGATCCGCTATATACAACAGCTATCATTATATGGAAAGTACCTCCACCATTTGTAAAAGATCGGCCTCCAGCTTAAAATCATGATGACTAAGCGCTTCGTCAAGTGGGGTTATTTTAATATCATTAGCCTCAAGGCCCACCATTTTTTGGCTATGACCAGCAATTAAAGCGTTAACCGCGGCAAAGCCTAACCGGCTGCCCAGTATACGGTCAAAGCTACTTGGGCTCCCCCCTCTTTGCAGGTGGCCCAGTACGGTAACCTTTATATCGTAATTTTTAACTTCTTTTTGGACCGCTTTGGCCAAATCATAAATACCGCCGCTTTTATCACCTTCGGCAACAATAACTATGCTTGACGATTTCTTTTTTGATTGGCCATCTTTTAATTGCTTGATCAGATCATCAATTGCTGTTGATTTTTCGGGAAGCAAAATAGCTTCGGCACCGCATGATATACCTGCGCGTAAAGCAATAGCGCCCGAATCGCGGCCCATTACTTCAATAAAAAATAACCGATCGTGCGAATCGGCGGTATCACGTATTTTATCAATTGCTTCAATAACAGTATTTGTGGCAGTATCAAATCCTAAAGTGTATGTTGAGCCATACAGATCATTATCAATTGTACCGGGTATACCCATTACGGCTATATCCGGATATTTTTGCGAAAAACGCAATGCTCCGGTAAAAGTACCATCGCCGCCAATAACTACTAAAGCATCGATCCCGCGTGCTTTTAAGTTTTGATAAGCTGTTTCCATGCCTTCATCTGTACGAAAAGGCAGGCAACGGGCCGTTTTTAAAATGGTACCACCAAGGTTCAATATATTACTTACAGAACGGGTATCCATATCATACATATCATTCTCAATCATCCCCTTATAGCCCTGCCGTATACCAACAACATTTAAGTTGTTATATATAGCCGTTCTTACAACCGACCGTATACAGGGGTTCATTCCCGGTGCATCGCCGCCTGATGTAAGTACCCCAAGTTTAGAAATTTTATGCATTTGTCTTTACCAAAAAAATTTTGCACGAATATAAGGTGTGAAAATTACACCATTAAATTTATTTTTATTTATTTTTGATGATTATAAGCATAGTCTTAACAATTATAAACTTAATTATAACGCCGTTTGGAAGAAAAATTACCCACAATCGATTCCGTATTCTCAATAGATTGTTTAATTTTTGGGTTTGACGCAGGAGAACTTAAAATATTATTGATTGAACGCAACGAAGAGCCGTTTAAAGACTGGCTTGCTTTACCCGGCTATTTTGTAAAACAGGAAGAAAGCCTGGACGACGCAGCCGACCGTATATTATATGAGTTAACCGGTTTGCGAGATCTGCCTATGAAGCAGTTCCATACGTTTGGCGAAGTAAACCGCCACCCCCAGGGAAGAGTAATAACGGTGGGTTATTATGCATTGATACGCATTAACGGGCAAAAAGAGCTAAGGCCAATAAGTCATTACGCTAAAAAGGCTATATGGCACTCTGTTAATAACTTGCCCAGGCTTGCTTTTGACCATACAGAAATATTTAATAACGGCTTTGGCAAAATACGCAGGCGGTTAAATTACCAGCCTATTGCCTTTGACTTGTTACCTGAAAAATTTACACTTACCCAACTACAGGGACTATACGAGGCTATTTTAAACAAGAAACTTGATAAACGCAACTTCCGCAAAAAAATGCTGAGCTATGGCTTTTTGAAGGAACTGGTTGAAAAGCAAAAAGGTGTATCATACCGCGCAGCTAAACTCTATAAGTTTGACAGGCGCAAATACTCAAAGATATTTCAGAACGAAATGGGTGTGTGAGGGAGATACAAGAGCCAAGAATCAAGATGCAAGATGCAGTTATTAAACCTGCATCTTTTTTTTATCCAAAAAAGCCAAGAACCAAAAATCGGATAACCCGCGTCTTTAATTCTTGACTCTTAATTCTTGCTTCTATCTAAACCTTGGTTGCTGCAGCTTCCATGTGGTATTTTACCAGGTTATCTATAGGCGAGCGTATAATATTGCCAACCACCATTCCGTTTTCTGTAGCAACTTCTTCCAAAACATTGCGGAAGTTGTAACCAACAGAACCAATACAGTTAAAAGTATATTTTTGATAATCAGGATAATGAGTTACCAGGTTCTTGAAAAAATCCTCGAACGAAGTTTTTACCAGGTTGCGTGAGTACTCTATATGTACATTATTATCATAAACAAATTTGCTAAACCCGGCACAAAAACGATTGGCAAGTGGTTTAGTATAAACCTCTTCATTAATATCATCAGGTGTTAGCTTGTAAGTATCCCAAAAAAGCGAACGTACAACTTCAGGCATATATCCCCTTAAATAATCAGTCAATAACTTTTTACCTATGTAGCAGCCACTACCCTCATCGCCTAATATATAAGCGCCAGAGTCGATGTTGTTAGTAATATTTTTACCGTCATACAAACAAGTGTTGGTACCGGTACCCAATATGGCAGCAAAGCCCGGGCCGTTACCTAACAAAGCTCTTGCAGCAGCAAGCAGATCATGCCCTATGTTTACTTTTGCGCTGGTAAACACCGCGCTCATGGCGATTTCTACCTGTTTACGCTTTTCTTCGGTAGAGCAGCCTGCACCGTAATAGTCAACTTCAGTTATTTTGTCTATCTCCAAATCAGTGGGCAGGCTTTCATGCAGCGAATTAATAATGTATTCTATACTTGAAAAGTATGGGTTATACCCTTCAGTATTAAAATATACTTTTTTACCATCCTCAGTAAGCAAACACCAATTGGTTTTTGTGGAGCCTCCGTCAGCAATTATTATCATATAATTTAAATTTAATCGCTAAATGTATAACTTCTTATCGTAATTAGAATACATGCATATAAAAAAATTACCGTTTTTAATACGCTGTCAAAAATGCGTTTATTAGCTAATTGTAAATATTACACTAACTTTAATATAATTAACACCAATATCCTATTAAATTTATGTTAAAAGCATACAAATATTGCCTAATTTACAATGACACTATTAGCAAATTATTTGCGCAGAATGATGATGAATTACCGCTTATATCCTGCCAGAAATACGAGAAGGGGTGCACAACTTAACTGCTTATGATTGGGAGAATTTCATCAATTTTGCAAATTGGCATTATACCATAAAACAGTAAGTTGATTTTTGTACTTTATTTTTAAGCAGTTTTTTGCATCTTTGCACCGCAAAAATAATTTGCGATGGTCCCATAGCTCAGCTGGATAGAGCAACTGATTTCTAATCAGTAGGTCTCTGGTTCGAATCCAGATGGGATCACTGAATCACTTACCGTAAGTTCAACGTATGTTGAGCTTACGGTTTTTTTATTATGGATTAGTTGCTCTTTGTTTCATCCAAATTCATTTAAACTGACTTTGATAATAACTAACAAGTAAATATTAGGAAATGGAATTCAATCCAAGCAATAATGTAGTCAAACTCTGTCTTCAAGGTATGGGCATGGAAGAAAAAGGCAAACCTGAAGAAGCGAGTAAGTTTTTTCTT